>JBAWEQ010000054.1:0-7163 GCA_049591295.1 Acidobacteriota bacterium | reverse complement strand
GCGGAATACATCCTCACCGGAGGCAACGAAAGGGTGATCCTCTGCGAGCGGGGAATCCGCTCTTTCGACCCGGCCCTTCGAAACTCCCTGGATCTCGCCTCGGTCGTCCTGCTCAAGGAGATGACCCACCTCCCGGTGTTCGTGGATCCCTCCCACGCGACGGGCCGCCGGCGGCTCGTGGCTCCCATGGCGAGGGCGGCCGCCGCGGTCGGGGCGGACGGCCTCTTGGTGGAGATCCATCCCTCACCCGAGTCGGCGCTCTCGGACGGCCCTCAGGCACTCCTGCCGCAGGACCTGCTGCGCTTGGCTGGGGAGCTCGCCGATCTGGCTCCCGTCGTGGGCAGACGATTCCCGAGGCCCGCATGATCCGGTTCACCAACTCCCTGACCAAGCAACTGGAGCCCTTCGAGCCGCTCGATCCCGGCCGCGTGCGCCTCTACACGTGCGGTCCCACGGTCTACGACGTGGCCCACATCGGGAACTTCAGGACCTTCCTGTTCGAGGACCTCCTCAAGCGCTTCCTGATCTGGAAGGGCTATTCGGTCTTCCACGTGAAGAACCTGACGGACATCGACGACAAGACCATCGCGCGCGCGAACCAGGCGGGGACCCCCTTGCGGACGCTCACGGACAAATTCGCGGCGCTGTTTTTCGAGGACATGGCCACGCTGGGATGCCTTCCGGCCGACGTCTACCCGCGGGCAACGGAACACATCCCGGAGATGATCGCCCTCATCCAGGCCATGGAGAGGAACGGACACGTCTATGTGAGCCAGGGGTCGGTCTACTTCCGCATCGCCAGCCTACCCGGATACGGCGCGCTCTGCCCCATGGATCTGGCCGGCAACCTGGATGGGGCCAGGGTGGACGGCGACCAGTACGATAAGGAATCGGCCCGCGATTTCGTGCTCTGGAAGGCCGCTCGCCCCGGCGAACCTTCCTGGGAGAGCCCCTGGGGACCGGGCCGTCCCGGCTGGCACCTGGAGTGCTCGGCCATGAGCGCCAAGTACCTGGGGGAGGTCTTCGACATCCACACGGGCGGGATCGATCTCGTCTTCCCCCACCACGAAAACGAGATCGCCCAGAGCCGGGGGGCCACGGGCAAGGCTCCGGTCCGGCTGTGGCTGCACGCCGAGCACCTGCTCGTGAACGGCGAGAAGATGAGCAAGTCCCTCGGAAACTTCTACACCCTGAGGGACCTCCTCGACCGGGGCGCGGACCCGATGGCTATCCGCTACCTCCTCCTCTCGGTGCCCTACCGCAAGCAGCTCAACTTCACCTTCGAAGGCCTGGAGGCCGCCAAAGCCGCGCTCGCGCGCCTGCGCGATTTCCGCGCCCGGTGGATCGAGGCGGTGCCCGGCCCGGAGGAGGCGCCCGCCGTGGCGCAGACCATCCGGGGGCACCGGAGCGCCTTCTCAGCGGCCCTGGAGGAGGACCTGAACACCGCCATCGCCCTATCGGCCCTCTTCGAGGCGGTCCGGGCCAGCAATGCAGCCATGGACAGGGGGAGCTGGGGCCATGGCGCGAGAGAGGAGTCGGGGCTGCTCCTGGAAGACTTCGAACGGGTCTTCGGCATCGGCCTCGAGCGCGGCGAGATTCTGGACGCCGAGGTGGAGGCCCTCATCCAGGCGCGTCAGGAGGCCAGGAAGGCCAGGAGCTTCGCCGAGGCGGACCGCATCCGGGAGGAGCTGAAGGCCCGGGGCATCCTGCTGGAGGACACACCCCAGGGCGTACGCTGGAAGAGGGCTTGAGGGGATCCAGCAAGGCTCTCTCGGCCTTTGCCTTCCTCTCAGGGAGGGGGCGGTGATCGTCAACGACTCCGATCCGGAGGTGCAGGGAAAGAGGAAGGAGCTGGCCGCTACGGCCCTCTACGGCGCGGTGCTCGAAGCCGCCCAGGCCTCCCCCTATCCGCTCAAGCTCTGTCCCGATGCCAGCGGCCTGGAACTGGGCGGAACCGAACCCGTGGCAGGCCGCCCCAACCGGGCGTTGATGAAGCTCTTCCCCATCGGCCCGCGGCGCTTCGCGGCGTTCTTCTATAAGCGAAGCCAGGTCCCCTTCAGCCGGGACCGCTTCGCCTACGGGGCGGTGATCTTGGAGGAGAGTCGGTTGGATACCGCCGAAGTGCAGGCCTGGTGCCGGTGGCTTCATGAGGGCTTTCCGCCCGAGATGCCTCCGGCCAGGATCAAGCGCGCCTTCGCCTTCACGGTGCCGGACGACTGAGCCGCCGCCCCCCGTCAGGACCCCGGACGGGCCGTCTCGGCGAACTTCCTGGAGGGTAGCCCGAAGAGGTAGCCCTGGGCCAGGGTCACGCCGAGCTCCTTGAGCGCCTCCATCTCCCCGATCGTGCCAACGCCCTCCGCGATGATGAGCGCGCCGATGTTTTTGGCGAGCAGGGACAGGGACGACACCAGCTCCTGCTTCAGCAAATTGGCCTGGATGTCCTTCACGAGGGAGAGGTCGATCTTCAGGTAGGAAGGTCGAACGTGGGTAATGGTCTGAATGGAAGAGTAGCCCGTACCCACGTCGTCGATGGCTACGCTGTAGCCCATCTCCAGATACCCCTTCATGGTGGTTGCGAAGGCGGCGTAGTCATCGATGGGCAGGCGCTCCGTCAGCTCCCAGACCACGTCTTCGGGATGCAGGCCCGACGCTTCCAGCATCTTCACCGCCCCGTCGCCCATCAGGTCGGGGTCATCCAGCGTGGTGGGGAGCGTGTTGATGAACAGCTTGGCCCCTTTCGGCTTGGGCTTGGCGGAGGCGATGGCGGTGAGCTTGCATTGATGGTCGAGCTGTCGGCTCAGGTTGGACTGCCTCGCGGAGGAGAAGAGGGATTCCGGGGATTCGTACTGGGTTCCCGAGGGACCCCGCGTCAATGCCTCATACCCCACGATCTCGTACCCCTCCAGAAGGACGATGGGGTGAAATACCGTGCTGAGGGACTGGCGAGCGAGAATCTGTCTGAGTTCCAGCTCGTGGAAGACGACCTCGGCCTCCTTCTGGTGGTGGGCTACCGAAGCGGCCTCTTCGACGGCCCGGTGCACCAGTCGTTCGAAGCGGAGAAACGGGTTGTTGTGGAGCACCGAGTAGCCCATATGGAGGGAAAGGCCGGGCAGCTCCTGCGCCGATAGTTCCTCCTCAAGGACCAGATAGAGCCTGTTCGCCACCTCCTCCAGCGCCCGGGCGTTGCCATCACGCAAGAAGCGGCAGGGCACAAAAATGCAGAACTGATCGTCGTAGACTCCCCGCTGGGTGGTGAGCAGGGCACCATCGAACTCACGGTGGTTGACGTCCTCGATCTGGAAAGCTGCCTGGCGGAGGATGGCTTCGTAACGCTCGAAGCCGAAGATCCCCTCCACCCGCTCCAGGTCAGAGAATTGGATGAAGATCGCGCCGAGGAACTGATTCTCGGCCATCTTTTTGAGGGGCTCGAAACAGGCGGAGTAGGCCGGCAGTCGAGTGTTGCCGTCGTAGAGGGAAGCGCGCAGAGCCACCAGCTCGTTGTGGAGGTCCTTGATGGGGGGCTCCAAGCTCTCTCCTCCCTGTCTAGTAGTATAGCCTCGGTCGACAGGCCCAGGCAAGGATCGCCAGAGAGCCAAACCACGCCCATGTCTTTATTTATCAAGGCGTTCCCTGGCTACCAAGGCGCCAGTTCAGGGAACACGCCCGAGAATCCCGTTCACAGTTGAGCTCTCGCTGTGATCAGGATAAACTATTAGTTCATTATTTCCTTGGTGGGGGGATCGTTGAGCCGCTCGCATCAGCCGAAAGGCGGCGTTCAGGCAGGCGCCGTATCGCCTAGCCAGTCTTCCTGGATACTCGTGCATCCTGCCTTGGGTCCGGGGCTCTCCTGGGGGAGCGACCCGTCGGCCGCCGGGATTTCGCGTTCACCCCTCAACCTGCGCGGCGAAGAGGAGATCCTTCGTTTCGGCCTGGGCCTCTTCTCCTCTCTGGGCTTCCTGGAAGCGGAGGGATGGCCCCTGCGGCCGGTGCCCCTGGATTGGGTGCTGACGCCCGATGGGCTCCCGCTTTTTCGGGCGGCGGCATCACCGCCGGCCGACGCCCCCCCGTTGGCGGAGTACGCCGCCCTGATCTTCCGCCTCCTCTCCGGACGCCATGCTCCCCCGCAGGGCCCCTGGCCCAGCATCCCCCGCAAGCACCGCCGGTTCGCCGCTTGGAACGGATGGCTGACCTCCACCCTGTCCGGCAACGGAGAGGAGACCGCTCCTTTTCGGAGCCGACTCCTGGGCCTCTGGCATCTGGCCGGAGATGGACCCCCTCCTGGCCTTTCTCCTGGCTGGGGCCTGGGGTTCCGGTGGGTGCCACAGGGGGAATTTTCTTCGCCCGGCGTCCATGCGGTTCGCACGGCGGCCCATTCGGCGCTACTTGAGGCCGCGTTCGGACTCGCGCTTCCCCTCGACCGCGGAGGGCTGGCCCTCGACCCCGTCCCCTTGGGGCACCCTCCTCCCTATCCGTTCGCCGCGCTGGAGCCCCTGGTTCGGCAGGTCTTGGGTGGACAGCGTGAGGCCGAGGCCTGGATGCGCGAGGGCCTGATCGGCGAGGCCCGCCGGTTCGCGGGAAGGCTCACCCCGCTGCTCGCCCGTCCCCCTCGCGGAGCGGGCTGGCTGCTTTGGCCCGGCGAGACCCTCGACCCCGACAGCCGGGCCGTTCTCGATCAGGCCGCCGCGGCCGCCTCTGTCCCGCTGGTCATCCTGTACGAGAGCCAGGGGGAACCCGGGGGACAGATCGGCTCACCGCGGCTGCTCTGGTTCTCCGAGACCGCCGAAGGTTGGTATCTGGACCACGCCCGGGCGCTGCTCGGGGAGGACCCTGAACTTCTGCTGACCGCCCTCTCCAGTTATCACGGCGATCACCCTCGGTGTGGAGACTCCCTCCTTCCGCCGACGCCGGCCCCCATGTCCCCTCCCGCCCGCTCAGTTTTGGGCTCGGGGGAAGCACGCGCCATCTTGTCGTCCGCGCCGGCCTCGCAGTCCGCCCTGTTGGCCGCCGAGGGCCATTTAGCGACCCTCCTCCACCGGGCGAGGGGAGTGCATCCGAGGGATGCGGAGGCAGGACAATACTGGGAGGGCGTGGTCCTCCTTCACGTGGGGCAGCCGCATCTGGCCTTGCGGATGTGGGAGGGACTCCCCCAGGAGAGCAGGTGGAGCCATGGCTTGGCCTTCCAGCGGATCAAGGCCTTGGAGAGGCTTCAGGACTACCGCGCCGCCGATCGGCAGGCGGACGAGGCACTGGCCCGCTCGCTTCCGGCCGCCGAGCGAGACGCCATCCTCCTTCTGAAGGGGCAGTTCCACTGGCTGCTGGGGAGGTTTTCCGAAGCGGAGGCCTGCCTGGAGGGGGTCGCCACGACGACGGACGACCCGGACCTTCGCGTGCAGGCCCTCTGCCACTGGGCCACGGCGGCGCTCCACGACGATCGGCCGGAGCAGGCGCTGGCGCTTCTGGAGCGGGCAGGCGCGGTGGCTCCCCGATCCGCGCAACCGATCACCCGCTTCCTGCTTACCCACCGGCGCGCCATGGTCCACCAGAAGCTCGGCGAGCACGCGGCCGCGCTCTCCGGATTCGAGGAGGCCGGAAGCCTGGCCTCAAGCTTCGGCTTCAGGAGTTTGGAATCGGGATGCGAGTGCGACTGCGCGAACGTCCTTCGACGCCTGCTTCGCTTCGACGAGGCCTCTCGACGCCTTCGGCGCGGTCTCGAAGGAGCCATCGCCCTGGGCCTTCCAACCCTCGAGGAGGTGGCGCGGACTAACCTCGCGGCGTGCACGGCCGAGGCCGGCAACCTGTTGCCGGCCCTGCGACAATTCGAGAATTCCGCGGCCAGAAATGGAAGCCCTCAGAATCCACAGTACCTGGCCGTCGACTGTTTCTGGCTCGGCTCCATCCACCAGCAGCTCGGCGACTATCCCACGGCGCTGGAATGGACGGAGAAGGGGCTCTCCTCCCTTCCGGGCACGGACCCCGAGGTCCGGTTGCCCCTCCAGTACCTCCGGGGCGAGCTGCTCCTGCAGACCCGGCAGATCCAGAAGCTTCGTCGATTGGTGAAGGAGATCTCGAACCAGGTGCACCCCGACGTCGATGCGGATGACCGGCTGGCCATTTCGGCCCTCCGGTGCGCTGCCGCCCGCAGGGGCGCGGGCTCCTTTTCGGCCGAGGATCACCGCGAGGCGGCCGGATTGCTTGGCCAAGCCACGCCCTATTTCCGGGCCTTCTGGTATCTCCTGGCGGCGGGAGGGCCGGAAGAGGCCGCCGAATCCGCGCTTGTTAGAGCTTGGACCGAAGCCGGTCAGGCGCGGAGCCCCTACCTGGGGGCCAGGGCCTTATGGGAGTTGGCGTGTCTGGGGGCGCTGCCACCCCTTTCTGCAGCGGATCGGCAGTGGATCTGCGACTTCCTCGTCAAGAACCGCGTGCGAGGCCCCGAGCGCGGCCTCCTCGGATTCCTGGCCGAGGCCCCACCTCCCTCCGGCCCCACAACACGCGTCGAAGCTAGCCCCCTCGCCTTTCTGGCCGCGGCGGAGTCCACCCCCGACGAGACTATGGCCGGCATCCTGGAGCGGACGGGAGCCGCGGCGGGCTGTCTCCTGCGTCCCGGGTCCCCCCCTCACTGGTGGGGCGAAGGGACCGAGGAACAGCGCCGCTCCTTACTACAGGCCGCCGGCAACCGGGGAGAAAAAGTCGTGGCGGGGGGCTTTGTCCTCGGCCTTGCCACCGAATCGGGCCTCTGGTGCGGCCTTTTCAAGGCGGGGCCCAGCTCCTTTGACGCCGATCAGAGGCGGCTGGCCGCGATCTGGATCCGGCTGTTACCTGCGGCGCCGGTGCAGACTCCACCTCCACCCGGCCGCGACATCCATCCCGCCATCGGCCGCCACCTCCTCTGTGCCTCATCGGCCATGCGGGCCGTGATCGAGGCCATCCAGAGGGCGTCGGTCTTTCACTTCCCGGTCCTGTTCACCGGCGAACCCGGTGTGGGCAAGGAGGCCTGCGCCAAAGCCCTCCACGCCGCCTCCCCCCGCGCACCCAAGAGTTGGGTGGCGGCCAACTGCGCCAACCTGACCCCGACGCTGGCCGCGAGCCTCCTCTTCGGTCACCGGCGGGGGGCCTTCACGGGGGCCGACCGCGATCAGACGGGGCTCGTGGAGGCCGCCCGGGGC
>JBAWEQ010000053.1:0-4912 GCA_049591295.1 Acidobacteriota bacterium | reverse complement strand
CTCCTGGGCCTCGTTGCGTGCAACGGGGAGCGGACGAGAACCGTGGAGATCGCCCTGCCCAGCGAAGGCGGCATCTATTGCCCCGGCCGCGGCTTTCTCTACGCCCGGACGAGCGAGAGGATCCGCTTCCTCCTGACGGGAAAGGCCACGGAATCGGACCTGCGCGAGTACATCGCCGTCCTCATGGGGGAGCGGGGCCGGCCGGCCCCGGAGAGCGTGAAGCGGCACGAGATCCTCTCCAGCACCGTCCAGCTCCTCCTGCACCCTCCCGCGGGCGCCGAGAGTTCGGCCGATCGCGAGATGGCCCGCATCCAGACGGGAGCCATGCAGGGTCAATTGGCCGACGTGAGACACTCCCTCTTCGACCGGGCCTCCTTCGACGCCTCCCTGGACTCGGTCCTGCTGCCCATGGGCACCTTCGGACTCGGCGGGCCTGCGGCGGGCTGGGGGTTCCTGGACCTGGCGACGGGCAGCTTCCGCCGCCTCGCCGATGGCTCTCTCCTGCCCGCCGCGAGAGGGTTGGAGGGAACCAGAGGAGGGCCCCGGATGGCCTGGCTGCACCCGGGACGGGAGGGGCTGATCCTCGCCACGGACGGGGCGGGACAGGCCGGGGTCTCGGACCTCCAGGGCCGCCGCTATCCGAAGGCCGATGAGCGCGCCTGGTCCGTGGCCTGGAACCCCGGCCCTCCGTGCTTTTACGCCTCAGGCCCCAAGGGCGTCTTCAGGGTGGACCTGGAGGGGCGGCGCACGCCCCTGCGCCTCGGGGAGCACGCCCGCTTCCAGCGAATCGAGGTCAGCCCGGACGGACGCCGCATGCTGCTGTTCCCGGCCGGAGGCGCGGGGTCGCCCGTGACGGTTGAGTTGAACCGCGCGGGCCTGGCCGTGGGGCACGCGGTTCCCCTGCCGGTGGAGGCGGCGCAGGCGCCCTACGTGGTCTGGGAGCCTCAGGCCAGCCGATTTCTCTGGTGTTTCGATCCGGCGGGCGGCCGGGCGTGGCGGGTGGACGCCGCCGCGGGGAAGGTGGCCGGGACCTGGACCTACGACGCCAGCCGAACGAGGCTCAAGGCCGTGCAGACGGGGGACTCTCCGACGGTGACCCTGACCTACGTGCCCGCCGGCCGGCCGGCCTGGGCCAAGGCCCTGGCCTACCTGGACTGCCGGACCATGACCTTCGTCGGCATCGAGGCGGCGCCGCCCGTCGCCAAGCTGCTTTGGACCGCCGCGGAAACGGCGGTTCATTGACCGGGCGCCGCCCGAATCCTTGGGACCTCAAGAAGCGCGATCATGCCTGTCCAAAATAGAGCGCCTTGCCGGCTCCGAACCACGGCTGGGTCGGGGCCGCGCCTTCCTCTGCTTCGCTCCGGAAGGCAAGACGCACACACGCGAGCTGAATATGTTTTGGACAGCCAAGAAGCGCGATCAGCAGGGGGAGACGACCCGATTCAGAACCGGCTGGGGCGGTAGCCGAGCAGACGCGCCGGAAGCGTGACGACGGCGGCGATCAGCTCCAGCATCCCCTTCACCGCGATGCCCACCACCCGGAAAGGGATGGACAGCAGCCAGAGCAGGGGGTAGAGCACCAGCACCAGCAGCGCCAGCGGCCAGCAGAAGAACAGCAGCAGGAACCAGAGCAGGATCTTCACCATGGCCGCCTCCTTTCGAGCCTCCTCACTGCCCTGATACGCCGAAAGGCCTCGCGAAGTTGCGGTGAGAAAAGAAGCCGATTACCACAAAGACACCACGGCACAGAGGCAGGTGAAGCAATGTCCAGTCCCCGCTTCCCGCGCTCTCTGCTCCCCTTCAACTTTCCATCCTCAGCGGCACTTCGGCCGTGAGGACGGAGGGCCTTGATCCTCGACTATTTCCCGGCCTTCCGGACCGTCCTCCCGCCTCCCCTATTTCTTCGGCTTCTCACCAGCCGGAGGGGCGGGGGAGACCGCGGGAGAAGGCTTGACGGTCTCCTTGGTGGCCTTCGCGCTCGCGCCGGTGTTTTTGATGCAGACCATGGTGGCGATCGCCGCGAGCTTGCCGTTCGTGATCTTGCCGGAGATGGGGATATCGATGAAGTAGGTCTGCCTCGACGGGTCCTTCGTGAAGGCATCAGTCGCCTGCTGGAGGAGCATGGGGTAGACGACGCTCTTAGGAAGCCGCAGTTCGAGATACGGTCCAACAAAGTGATACTCGGTCGTCCCGTCGGGCGAAGGCACGAAGGGGTCCTCCGGCGACGGGTTCCAGTCGCCCTGGCTCTGGGCGGGCTCCTGCCTCATCGGGCAGCCCATCCAGTCGTTGTTGGCGTAGCTCCTGTCCGGCTGCTTCTGGTTCGGCCAGCGCTTCTGGAAGGCGAGCGGCGTGCCTTGGAAGGTGAAGCCCGCCGTGTTCATGTCATCCACAGTCTCCGTTCCCGACGGGTGCGAGACGAAGACCTGAAGGTTGCCGTTTCCGCCTCCTCCCTGAAGCTCCGAGAGGGGAATCGTGCCAGGATGGACCACCGCGATCGAAGGGACGGTCGTGGGGTAAGGATCAGTGGGCGGAACTTCCTTCCAGAGGACGTAGGAAGTCCCGTTGAATTTCCAGATGCGCGTGGGGGTGCTGGGCGTGTACGTGATGTCGTTCGGCGCGTTGACGTGTTCCTGGAGCCACGGGCCCACAACCACTTCCGCGATGCCGTCCCCGTCGAGGTCTTGAATCTCGATGTCGGAGTCCGTCTGGAAGGCGGAAGTGAAGAGGTCCCCCTGCTGCTCCACGCCCATGATGGGAAGGCCCGCTTGGCGCGCCGCCGTGACGCGCGGGTCTTCGGGCGTAATGTTCACGAGCTGGCCACCGCGCCACGCGAAGATAATCAGGGACGGGGCGTCGCCGACGTCGCCCCCTTCGACTAGGACTTCGGGAATACCATCGCCCGTCAGGTCCTGGGCGCGCAGGTCCCACGTGTTCGCATTCAACGGCCCGAACCAGGTCGGTGCGTCTTGGTAGATGGCCCAGGTTTGCCCCCCGTCCGTGCTCGAAAGGAGACGCCAGTAAAATGCGCCTAGACTGCGCTCGCTCGGGAAGCCAAGGCTCCAACCTAGGAGTAGGTACTGCTTGGGGTCCTCGGGGAAGCTCAGGGAAAGGTACTGGTATTGCGAGCCTTCTGTGAAGGTTGTGCCCTGCCGGTTGAGGTCCAGGAGCGGATCCTCGAGCGGGTTTGAACTGCCTGAGAAGTGCCGTGTCACGGCGGGAGGCTGGAACTGGGCGAGGAGGGTAATGACCTGCTGGACCGTAATGGCCGTGGCCGGAAAAGAAACGATAAAGGCAACCAACGCAGTGATAAGGCGAGAGCGTTTCATGGTCGTGTCCCCCTTTCAGTTGGGGCTGGGCCTGAAGGACCAAGCGTCGTTGCACACGTTGGTCGTGTAAGGCTGCGCGGTATTGTAAGCCTGGACTACGATGGAGAAAAGGTAGTGCCAGCCCGAAAAACTTGGATAAGGGGCCTGCTGGAAGCCCGGGTACTTGGTCGTCCCGAGCCATGCCACAAAGTGGGAGCCGAGGTCGAGGCTCGTCGCCGGATCGAAGAGGGCGGCCGGGGGACGGCTCGCTCCAGGCTGGCCGTTGTTCCACTTCAGTGGATCGATAGCGGTGGTATACAGCACCTGCATGAGGCCGTAGCTGGCGGCAATCGCTGTCTGGGCCTGGTACGTGGCGTGGTTCTGGAGCCACGTCGCGGTCGTTTCTTCCAGGCCGCTCGTGCATACCGTCTGCGTGCTTCCGCAGTAGAACTGCCCAAGGTGCCAAGCCATGTAGATGCCCGCCTCTTTCATCCAGTTCATCCGTTGCCCGCAAGGTCCTCTCACGCCGTAATAGACGTTCGGCCAGCTTCCGGGATACCACCCATCATCGCCAGCATAGATCTCGTACAGGGTCACCGGCGCACCGTTGGGCGGAGGAGCGTCCGACGTGAGAGTGAAAGGCGCGCAACTATAGGGGAAGCTCTGCGTGAAATCGAGGTTCGTGATTTGAGAATAGGTGTCCCTCGGTGAGAGGTCCGCATCGGTCATCGCGTCCGTGCGTGGAGAGGTGAAGCGGTACAGATCGTAGTCGTGCGCCTGCCATCTCATATCATCCCAGCCGGACACCCATTTCTTGTCGATGCTGTACAACTCGTAACGGTACTTGTTCGGGTCAAACGTGCCCTTGGTCTCGTGGTAGGCGATGGCCTTGATGTACTGGGGCGGAACGCCGTACTTGTCGGCGTACTGAATGATCAGGGCATCCGGCGACGCCTGAGGGTTCTTTGCCCCAAACTTCTCCGGATCGCCGCTGCCCAACCCGCTCGGTGCGTTGATCACAATCGTGAAGGTCAGCGTTGCGGGCTGTTTATTGCTTCCCTGGTGCTGCGGATTGGTCGTCGTGATCGTGAGCTGAAACTGCCCCATGTGCACGGTCTGAAAACGCAGGTTGTTGGCCTGGTAGTTCCGCCCGGGAGGCACCCCGCCCATGAACAGGACTTCGGGCCTCCCAAAGTAAAGGCCGTTGGGATCTGAGTTCGGAGCCTTCTCGCTGTTTGGCACAAGCTGCCACTGTACTTGTTCGAGGGCCGGTGTGTGGCCCTGCACCCCGTCATCCCAGTAGGCCTCTAACCGAGGCGCCTGACCGAAGGTAAGCGAGGTGCTTGAATGTGCACCATCGATCCAGTTGAAGGTCGAAGGGCTCCCTCCGGTATCGCCGAGATCGGGATCTCCTGGATCGGGAAAGATCTTCACCTTCAGTTGACCCTGCGTGGGACACTGCAAATCCACCTGCTCCCCCCGGCTCTTCTGCACCACGTCCTTGTACTGCACGTTCGTCGGGCAGCAGGTGAAGGTGTCGTAGTAGTGGGGGTCGGTGAAGTCCTGGACCGTCACCCGCCGAATGGCATTCCGGTATGCGGTGCCGG
>JBAWEQ010000052.1:0-52912 GCA_049591295.1 Acidobacteriota bacterium | reverse complement strand
GGGGTGGGGCCCCAACGGGCTTTGCCCGTGGGGCGGGGAGGGAATGGCCCTCCCCGTCCAAGAGACAATGCCTTTCCCCCGTGTGTCCGAGACCTGGCCAAAGCCACCCGCGTTTCAATCGCGGAATTTGGGCCGGCCGGGGGCGGTTGCGGGCCGCTCCCTTCCCCGCTACCATGGACGTCGGGAGGAATGCGCCGTGAGCCTTCAGGGGAATCTCCGCACCATCCTCCTGCCGGACGTTCTCCAGTGGATATCCCAGAGCCGGAAGACCGGCATCCTCCACTTCCGGGATCCCGGCGGAGTCTCCAAGCGCATCCTGTTCAAGGACGGGGACGTTCTCTCCACGGCCTCCTCCGATCCGCGCGAGTACCTGGGCCACTTCCTGATCAGCCGCGGTTACCTCAGCGAGGAGCAGCTCAATCTGGCCATGGACACGCAGATCCAGACCGGTATCAAGCTCGGCAAGATCCTGGTCACGGTGGGAGTGCTGGAGGAGGGCGATCTGAAGGTCATGCTCAAGCTGAAGGCGGAGGAAAACGTCTATGACCTGTTCCTCTGGGACGAGGGGGAGTTCAACTTCGAAGACCGCGACGCCATCGACGAGGATATCCCTTACGTACCCATGGACGTGACCTCGCTGGTCATGGAGGGAATCCGCAGGAAGGACGAGTGGGCCAGAATCCGGGCCGTGCTACCGGACCGGTGGATAATCCTGGGCCGCGTACCCGGGAAGGAGGGGGGAGCAGAGAACCTGCCGGGCGGAACCATGGCGCGGCGGGCGCTGGAGCTGTTCGATGGCCAGAGGAGCCTCGAGGAGGTGGCCCTCGAACTGCACGCCACCGAGTTCCAGGTCGCCGAGGCGGCCTTCCGGCTGTGTGAGAGGGGCCTCCTGGCCACCACCGGCCAGAAGGTCCCGCCGGAGGAGCAGGCCTACCGCCAGATCAGGGAGCAGTTGCTCCACGAGGCCTCGAAGGCCCTGGAGGAGAGCGAGTTCACCAAGGCTGCCAACCTCTATCGCTACCTCGCCCGCACCGACCCCCAGGACCCCGAGGCCCGCGAGGGCCTGGCCATGGCCGAGAGGGGGGCCTCCCACGTCTACTTCCGCGATGTGGTGCCCCTGAACACCGTGCTGGAGCTGGCCGTGCCCCTGTCCGAGCTGGCCAAGCACGACCTGAGCCCCCAGGAGGGATTCCTCGCCACCCGGGCGAACGGCGCGTGGGACATCGCCGCCATCCTCAAGGTCTCGCCCATGCCGGAGAAGGAGGCCCTCAGATCGCTCCAGAAGCTCCTCGAGCGGAAGGTCCTTCGTCCAAAGTCCCGCTGACCCCGCTCTTCCCGCCTTCCTTGGCCTGATCCCCCTTGCCCTCGCAGGAGCGCCCGCCCCACGAAGGCCTGTCGCCGGGGAACCTCGCCGATACCCAGATCCCATCGGCCTGGGTCTTGCAGGTCGCCTGCACCAGGACGTCGTTCGACTTGGACCAGATGGAAGGATCCAGGACGACCACCGACGAGGCGGGCGTCTTCATCTCCGAAAACGCCTTCCAGGCCTTGCCGGCCTCTCCGCCCGTGGCCAGGGCCCAGTCGGGGTCGTTGGTCAGAACGACCACGCCTCCCGCGATCACCAGATCCACTCCCCTGCCCTTCAAGCCGGCGCCCTTCCAGCTCCAGATGCGCGCCCCCTGCCTCGTCGTGGCCTCGAGAGGGAACTGCTTGGCGAGATTGTTCGCGACCAGGTCTTCAAACCGCCTGGAGTCCTTGAGGGAGAGGAAGAGCCCCATCCTGGCCGTTCCCTTCTTCCCACCCTTGGAGTCCGATACGGCGCACCATTCGCTCCCGAGGGAGGGCAGGAGGTCGTTGGCGAAGGAGAAGTTCAGCTTGCCCTCGGCGCCGCCGATGGCCGCCCGAATCCAGCCCATCTGGTCGGGCGGGAGGGTCTTGCCCAGTTCGTCCATCACCTCCTGGTAGACCCTTGCGGGCTCCCTGCCGCCGCACCAGACGTAGACCTGCCCGTCCTTCGGCAGTCGGTCCACGATCTGCGGCCTCTGCGGGGAACCCTCCGCGACGATCCTCCAGAGCCCCTTGGGAGGCTGGTTGAAGCCCACCCACATGGCCGCCTGCCAGCCCTTCTCGTCGCCCAGCGGCGGGGAGGTCCAGAGGCCGACGCTCTGGATGCTCTCGGGGGAGAGCACCTTGGCCAGGTCTTCCCGGGCCACGCCCTTCAACGCGTGGATCACCGCCAGGCCCACACCGTGATCTCCCTGGAGGCCCCCGCCCTTCTCCGGAACCGCGGGCGGCGCTCCGGGTGGAGCGGGAGCCGCGGGGGCGGCCGGCTTCTCCGGCGCGGAGGGGATCTCCGCGGCGCGCTTGGCGCCGTGCTTCAGAGCGGCGAGCCTCGCGATCTCGTTCCCCCTGAAATAGAGGTACGCCCCGCGGTCCTGGGGGAAGCGCTGGGCCACCGAACGGAACCGCGCATCCTGCGCCAGGTTCTTAGCTTCCGCCGAGGGGGCCAGCACCTGCTTGGCCTCTCGCTCGCTGGAGACCATGATCGCCCACTGATCCGAGACCCCCCACAGCACCGCCATGTCGGAGTCGGTGACGGGCTCGGACACCTTCCTCAGCTCCACGCCGTCCACCGTCGCCACGGGCTGGCCGTCACCCAGCTTCTGCTTCAGGATGGGTGCCAACTGGGCCTTCTGTCCGGGCAAGAGGGGCACGATGGCGGCGCCCCTGAGCTTCTCTCCGTCCAGCCAGAGACCCATGGCCATGGGTCTGGTCCTGAGCAGGTCGGGAAGGCTGGAGGCCCTGACCGGGGGCGTGGCGGCCCACACTTGGCTGAGCACCTGCAGCATGGGATCGGTGCCGCGCTGGCTGCCGCTCTGCGCCGATGGCTGAGCCCCGCTCTCGTCGGGGGGCATCCACTGTCCCAGCTCGCGCACCTCGACGAACATCGCCACCGACTCGGGAAAGCGTCCCGCCAGACCCGTGTAGGCCTGCTGGCGGTGATGGACCCAGAGATATCCCCCCACCGCCGCCGCCGCCACGGCCGCGCCCGCCGCCACCAGCCATCCCACGCGCCCTCTGCGATTCATGGTCTCCTCCTTACGCCACTCCATGATACGCCCCACTCCGCGCAAAGGTTTCCCCCCATGGCTGTCCAAAACAATTTCAGCTCGCGTCGCGCTATTTGCCTTCCGGAGCGAAGCGGAGGAAGGCGCGTCCCGGCGCGTCGCGCGGGGGCGCGCTCCCCGAGGAGGGGCTCAGCCGCCCCTCCTCGGCGCTCCCCTGGCTTGCGCCAGGCTCGCTGCTCTTCCCTGCCCTTGCGAAAGCAGCCCTCTGGGCGGGGAAACCTCCCCGTTTCCCCGCACCCTTTCGACCGGCGCCGCGCCCTTCGCTTTTCGCTGCAAGCGAAAAGCGGCGTCCCGGCGCCGATGGGCCTCATGCGAGGAAGGCGAGGCGGCCGCACCGCAAGCGTACTGAATGTACGCTGAGGATGCGGACGCCGAAAGCTGACGAAGCAGGAGGTCCGTCGCCGCCGGCGCATCCGTGGAGGGTGGGGGGACGGCACACATCAAACAAAGGCTGGGGCTGGCGCCCGAAGGGCGGCGGAGGGACTGCGGACGGAGCGCGGCCACGCTGGCGCGGACGCGCCCGGACCAGGCCCCCAGCGCCGCGCCAAAGGCGCGGCCAAGACCCAGCCGTGGTTCGGAGCCGGCAAGACGGTCCATTTTAGACAGCCATGATTCGCGATGTTTTCACTTCCGGCGGCTCTTGGGTACAATCGTCCGAACGGGGAGCGCGGGAATGTGGAAAAACGTGGCGCTGAAGAAGCTGGCCTTGGCGCTGGGCCTCTTGGTCCTGGTTTACGCCGTCGGCGTGGCCGGGTATATAGCCCTGGAGGGATGGAGCTTCCAGGACGCCTCCTTCATGACGGTCATCACCCTCGCCACGGTGGGGTACGGCGAGGTCCACCCCCTGGACGCCCCTGGCCGCTGGTTCACGGTGGTCCTGATCCTGGGCGGTATGGGGACGCTGCTCTACGGAGTGTCCACCCTCACGGCCTTCGTGGTGGAGGGGGAACTTCGGGACCTGCTCTGGAGAACGAAAATGAGCAAGCAGATCGAGAAGCTGGCCGGACACTACGTCGTGTGCGGCGCGGGCCGGGTGGGAGAGTACATCCTGGAGGAGCTGGAGGCCACGGGACGGGCCCTCGTCCTGGTCGAGAAGAATCTCGCCCACCTGGCGGACCGTTTCAAAGGCAGTTCCACGGTCCTGATGCTGGAAGGGGACCCCACGAGCGACGAGGTGTTGCAGGAGGCCGGAATCCTGCGGGCCAAGGGGCTCTTTGCGGCGCTTGGGACGGACAAGGACAATCTCTTCGTGGTCCTGTCGGCGCGGGGCCTGAACCCGGAGCTGCGGATCGTGGCGCGGGCGGACGACGAGGAGACCCGTCCCAAGCTCATGCGGGCCGGGGCGGACGCCGTCATCTGCACCTCCTCCATCGGCGGGTTGAGGATGGCCTCGGAGATGGTCCGGCCGGCGGTGGTCACCTTCCTAGACGAAATGCGCAGCGACCGCGAATCGGTCCTGAGGGTGGAGGAGGCCCTCTGCGCTGCGGGCTCCCACCTGGATGGCAAGAGCCTCCGCGAGGCCGATGTGGCGCGGCGCACCGGCGCCCTCGTGGTCGCGCTGCGCCGGGGCGGGAAGGGCTACGAGTTCAACCCTCCGGCCGACCGGACCATCCAGCCCGGCGACGTGCTGGTCGTCATCGGGGCCCGTGACCAGGTCGGTGCCCTGCGGAAGCTGGCCGGAGAGGCGCCCTGAACCTCACACGTGGTTGCGGAGCATCAATTCTTTCGGGTGGGGCTCCAGGTAGGTCTGTCCCTGGAGGTATTCGACTCCGTGCATCCGCACGTAGTGCCTGATCAGCGTGAGGGGCACGACCAGCGGGACCAGGCCCCTTCTGTAATCCTGGATCAGCGCCGAGAGCTCGGCCTTCTCCGCGGCGTCGAGCACCTTTTTGAAATACCCCTGCATGTGCTGGAGGACGTTGGTCTGCTTGCGCGCCGTGGCGATCTGGGCCATCCCCGCCATGAAGCCGACCTGGTAGGTTTGGGCCAGCCCGTTCCGGGGCCGTCCCTTGGCGTGGGCCACGAGCCGCCCCAGCTCCTCGTAGACCGCCGGCTCGTGGGCCAGCAGGAGCAGCTTCTCACGGGAGTGAAAGGCGACCAGGTCGCCCAGGGTGAAGGGGCCCGCGAAGAAATCCTTCAGCCGCCTGTAGGCGAAGACCCGCTCGATGAAATTCTCGCGCAGCCAGGGGTCGCGCAGCCGCCCCTCCTCCTCCACGGGCAGCAGCGAGTTGGCCGCGAGGAGGGCCTCGGCGAAGAGCCCCCGGGCGGATTTGGTGGGGACGCCGTTGCGGTCGTAGGCCCGTACGCGCTCCATGCCGCAGCTCGGGCTGTCCTTCTTGAGGATGAAGCCGGAGAGGTCCATGCCGGCGATCTCGCCGGCCTTGGCGGCGGCGTAGCTCCTCATGGCCTCGGTGAGGTCCCGGCCGCTTCGGGGCATGATCAGGCGCAGCCCATCGTCGCTCCGGACGAGCCGGAGGGTCTCCCTCGGGATGCCCAGGCCGATCTCCACCTCGGGGCAGACGGGAACGAAGGTCATGAAGGGGGCGAGGACCTCCGTCACGAAGACATCGCGCTTGTGGCCGCCGTCGAAGCGGACCTCCTCGCCCAACAGGCACGCCGACACGCCGATCCTGAGAGGGTTCTCGGTGCCCTGGCGGCGGGTGTGACCTCGCTGCGTCTTCATGGGGGGACGTCCGGTGGGCGGCGAACCGGGTCCGCCGCCCACCGTCCTCGTTCAAGCGCCTTCCGTCTGTTTGTTCAGGTAGATCTCGATGCCCATCTGCTGGATCTGGTCGCGCTGCTGCTCGGCCCAGTCCACGTGGGCCTCCTCGTCCTTGAGGATCTTGGTGAGCAGGTCCCGCGAACCGTTGTCGCCCACCTCCACGGCCAGCTTGATCGCGTTGTTGTAGCCCTTCACCGCGTCGAGCTCGGCGCCGTAGTCGTTGAGCACGATGTCCTTCACGCTCTGCCCGATCTTCATGGGGTTGAGCTTGGAGACCGTGGGAGCACCCTCCAGGAAGAGCAGGCGGCCGATGAGCCACTCGGCGTGGTGCATCTCGTCGATTGCCTGCTTTTCGATGGCCTTGTGGAGCTTGCCGTAGCCCCAGTTGTCGCACATCTCCGAGTGGACCATGTACTGGTTGATCGAGGTGAGTTCCTCAGCGAGCAGCTCATTGAGGACCTTGAGAAGCTTGGCATTCCCTTTCATGGATCGCCTCCGTCACGTGGGTCCGGGGCGGCGCACCGCCCCGGCGCTTGCTTTCCTGTTCATCCATCACGAACCGATTCTCGAAGCCCGAGGACCGAAAGTCAAGCGAAGGGGCACGCCCGCGCCGGGTCGGAAGGGCCCATCGCCCATCGCCCATCGCCCGGTCGGGGCCTTGTCGAAGGCGCCCGGACTGGGCTAAACAGAGGTGGGAGGCCGCCATGGACGCGATTTCCACCATGCGCCGGAACATGGAGTCCCTCGTCCGCCGGACCCAGGACGAGATCTGTCTGGCCATCGAGAGATTGGAGGGAACTCCCTTTCGGGAGGACCGGTGGAAGCGCCCCGAGGGCGGCGGCGGGGTGACCCGCGTCCTGCAGGAGGGGGCCGTCTTCGAGAAGGGCGGGGTGAACGTGTCCGTCGTGCACGGCATCCTGAGCGAGGAGGCTGCCCGCTCCATGGGCGGCGGGAGCGGCCTGGGCACCGGGGCGCGGGAGTTCTTCGCGGCGGGCCTGAGCGTGGTCCTCCATCCCGTGAACCCCATGGCCCCCACGGCCCACTGCAACTACCGCTACTTCGAGCGAAGCGGTCCCGATGGCGTGGCCGCGTGGTGGTTCGGAGGCGGGTCGGACCTCACGCCCGCCTACCTCTTCGAGGAGGACGCGCGGCACTTCCACGGCGTGCTCAGGGCCGCCTGCGACCGGCACGACCCCGCCTTCTATCCGCGGTTCAAGCGCTGGTGCGACGACTACTTCTTTCTGCCCCACCGGGGGGAGGCGCGGGGAGTGGGAGGCATCTTCTTCGACGACCTGTGCGACCGCGCGCCGGAGCACCTCTTCGCCTTCGTGGCGGATTGCGCGCGCTCCTTCCTCCCCTCCTACCTGCCGCTGGTGGAGCGCCGCAGGGCCGAGCCCTACGCGGAGGCCCACAAACGGTGGCAGGCCCTCCGCAGGGGCCGCTACGTGGAGTTCAACCTGCTCTACGACCGCGGCACCCTCTTCGGCCTCAAGACCGGCGGGCGCGTCGAGAGCATCCTCATGTCCCTGCCCCTCGAAGCGCGATGGGAGTATGCCCGAGAGCCCGAAGCCGGCAGCGAGGAGGCCCGGCTGCTGGAGGTCTGCCGGAAGCCCCGGGGCTGGGCGTGAGCCTCCGCCGTCAGGGGAGCACCCATCCCAACCGCCTCGCCTAGTCCTTTGCTATAGTAAAAATAGGGAAGGCCCTTCCGGGGCCGGGGGACGAACCGATGAGCGACGAGAGCCTGGCGGACTTGGAGGTCAGCTCCCACTGGGGGCTGGATCCGTCCGTCCTCTTCCTGAACCACGGCTCCTTCGGGGCTTGCCCCAGGCCCGTCCTCGCCCTGCAACAGATTCTCAGGGAGCGGATGGAGCAGGAGCCGGTTCGCTTCCTTGGGATCGAGCTGGAGCCCCTCTGGGACGAGGCTCGGGCCTCCCTCGCCGCCTTCATCGGCTCCGATCCCGCCGACGTGGTCTTCGTCCCGAACGCCACCACCGGCGTCAACACCGTCCTGGCCTCCCTGCGGTTCTCGCCGGGGGACGAGCTCCTCGTCACCGACCAGGAGTACAACGCCTGCCGCAACGCTCTGGAGGAGGCCGCCCGCCGCACAGGAGCGCGCGTGGTCGTGGCGGCCCTCCCCTTTCCCGCCGCCTCACCGGAGGAGGCCGTCGAGGCGATCCTGCGCCGGGCCACCGAGCGCACGCGCCTCTTGCTCGTGGACCACGTGGTGAGCCAGACGGCCCTCGTGATGCCCGTCGCCGCCCTCGTTCGCGAGATGGCGGCGCGGGGAGTGGAGACGCTCGTGGACGGGGCCCACGGCCCCGGGATGCTGCCCCTCGATCTCACCTCCCTCGGAGCGGCCTACTACACGGGCAACTGCCACAAGTGGCTCTGCGCGCCGAAGGGGGCCGCCCTCCTCCACGTGCGGCGGGACCTTCAGCCGGGCGTGCGCCCGCTGGTCATCAGCCACGGGGCCAACTCCCCCCGCGCCGACCGCTCGCGCTTCCTCCTGGAGTTCGGCTGGACGGGCACCCACGATCCCACGCCCTACCTCTGCGTGCCCGAGGCCATTCGCTTTCTCGGTTCCCTGCTCCCGGGAGGCTGGCCCGAGGTGATGGCCCGAAACCGGGCGCTGGCCCTCCGGGGCCGACGGCTCCTCTGCGGCGCCCTGCGTATCGCGGAACCCTGTCCCGAGTCCATGGTGGGCTCCATGGCCGCCGTCCCCCTGCCCGACGCGCCAGGTCCGAGGCCCCAGCCGCCCCTTTTCCTGGACCCGCTCCAGGTCGCCCTGTGGGAGCGATACTGCATCGAGGTGCCCGTCATCTACTGGCCCGCCTTCCCCTGCAGAGTCCTGCGGCTCTCGGTCCAGCTCTACAACGAGCCGGCCCACTACGAAAGGCTGGCGGAGGCGGTGAAGGGGCTCCTGGATGAGGGGTTCTGACCGATGGGGCGCATGAGGCCGCGCCTCCTCCTGGCCTGCGCGGCCGCCGCCCTCGCCGCCATGCTCCTCTCCTGCGCCCCCCTGGGCCAGCGCGCGAGCGCCCTTCCGGGAGCCGAGAGCAATCGGATCATCGAAGCCCTGGACGCCCACGTCCTGGCCACCCCTCCCGGGGCCCTGACCTCGGTCCGCGCGCTGACGGACTATCTGGTGGAGCCGGCGCGCGACGACCGGGAGAAGGCGTGGGTCCTCTTCCGCTGGATCACGGCCAACATCCGCTACGACCAGGCGGGGGCGGCGAGCGGAGGCGCCGACGTGAGGCCGGAGGCGGTGCTCCGCCGCGGAGAGGCGGTCTGCGCCGGCTATACTGACCTGTTTCTGGCCATGGCCGCGGAGGCGGGTCTGGGGGCGGTTTCCGTGAGCGGCTACGCCAAGGGCGCGGGCTACGAGGCGGGAGACCGCTTCTCGGGGCCCCCGAACCACTCCTGGAACGCGGTCCGCGTCGACGGGAGCTGGCGGCTGGTGGACTGCACCTGGGGCGCGGGCTTCGTGGATGAGGCGGGCCAGTACGTGCGGTGGTTCGAGCCCTACTACTTCCTCACCCCACCCGAACGGCTGATCTACACCCACCTTCCCGAGGACCCGCGCTGGCAGCTCCTGGAGGCTCCCGTCACGCTGGCGCGCTTCGAGCAGCTTCCCTACGTGAAGGCCCCCTTCTTCACCTACGGCCTGCGGCTCGGGAGCGATGCCGCCTGCACCGTCGAGGTGAAGGGGGCCCGCACGACCATGGAGGTGGAGGCGCCGCCCGGCGTGACCCTCCACCCCGTCCTGCTTCGGGGGGCGGAGAAGGTCGACGCGCCCGAGGTGGTCTCCCGGGGCGACCGGACCTTCATGACCGTCACGGCCCCCGGTGCGGGGACCTACACCCTGCGCCTCTACGTGGGGTCCACCTCCGACTTGCCCGGCGCCTTACCGCGCTGGCGCAGAGGCCGCAGCGGCCTGCTGCTCCTCCAGTGGGCCATGGATACCCGCCTCGTCTTCCGCCCGGAGCCGCGAAGAAAAGCGCATTCCTGAGAAGGAGAAGGCCGATGGACTACGAGATCCTGATGGTCGAGGCGGCGGGGCCCACGGGAACGCACTTCGAGAAGGCCGCCGCCGAGCTGGCGGAGAAGGTCACGGCGGCCATGCGCGAAGGCTGGCGCCCCAAGGGCGGCGTGGCCGTCGGACAGAGCCAGATGACACGGGCTCCCTATCTCTTTCAGGCCATGGTCCGGGGGATGTAGCCAGGAGAGGAATCCGGGCTTGCCGCCGCCGGACGGGGCAGGGCAGCCAAGGAGGTGGTCATGACCCTGCGAAGAGCGGCCTGGGCGTTTGGGGCAAACGCGCTGGCCTTTGCGGCGGCGCAGGGGATGTGGCTGCTGGTTCGGCCGGAGCCGCGCGGCCTGGACGTATGGATCCTGTCCCGAACCCACGGGATCGTGCTGGCCGCGGCGCTGGTCTTCGCCGCATCGTGCTGGCTGGGGTATGG
Organism: Acidobacteriota bacterium; assembly: GCA_049591295.1. Classification (GTDB taxonomy): domain Bacteria; phylum Acidobacteriota; class UBA4820; order UBA4820; family DSQY01; genus DTPS01. The sequence goes on along the minus strand of JBAWEQ010000052.1, from coordinate 42,599 downwards.
GGCTCGCCCCTTTCTACCGGGCGGTCCCTCTTCGCTTCTTGCGGCCTATGGGGGGATGTACTTCTCCCTGACGGCCATCTTCTCCGTGCTGGTGGCACTCGGTCCGACGGCCTACCTGTGGCCCGTCACCCTCGCCATGGACTGGGTGATGGTGGCTCCCGCCGTCGGCGTGGCCTGGGGCGCGGGGGCTCTCTGGGGTTCTCTGGCGGAGCGGACCAGGCGCCGCGATCCCCCCTAGCGCTCTCTCCCCAGAGACCCCCGCATGAACCTCCTGCGGGGGGGGTGCTAAGATGGATGGGGAGGCCAGCCGTGCTTAGAGCCTGGAAGCCGCATCGTATCGGCCCTCCGCCTGGGGTGTGCGGCCCCGAGGCGGAGGGGAGGGGGCGCCGGAGAGGCGCCCGGCGGTCGTGAGCGGAGAGGCCTCCCTGCCGCTGATGCGGCTGGCCACAGCCGAGGACGCCCCCGGAATCCTCGAGATCTACCGGCCGGTCGTGGAGCAGACCTCCATCTCCTTCGAGACGCTCTGTCCGACGGCGGAGGAGATGGCCCGACGCATCGCCGAGGTCCGAAGGTCGTTCCCGTGGCTGGTCCTGGAGCATGGGGGCGCCATCCTGGGCTACGCCTACGCGAGCCGGCACAAGGACCGAGCGGCCTACCGCTGGTCCGCGGACGTGGCCGTCTACGTCCGCGAGGACGAGCGCCGGAAGGGCATCGCCGGCGCCCTCTACGAGGCGCTGCTCCCCTCCCTTCGCATGATGGGCATCCACAACGCGGTGGCGGTGATCGCGCTGCCCAATCCCGCGAGCGTGAGCCTCCACGAATCGCTGGGGTTCTCTCTGGTGGGGGTCTATCCGAAGATCGGCTTCAAGCTGGGCGAGTGGCACGACGTGGGCCATTGGCTGCTGCGCCTGAGGGAGGCGGAGGCGGCCCCCGCCGACCCGGTGCGCCCGGAACAGCTGGAGCGGTCCGGGGAGTGGAAGGCCGCGCTCTCGGCAGCCCTGGCCGGCCTGCGGCTGTGAGCCGCAGGCGATCTGCCGACCCCAAGGGGGGGAACTTTTTGCCAACCGCCGCGGCGGGCCGCTTCCTGCCAGTTCGCCGTGCCAGCACGCCGCTCTGCCGCCTTCAGCTTCCCTCAAGGTAGGTAGGCTCGTGGGCGGCGACCATCCCCCGGTTGATTCTTCCATTCGGCGGCGGCGCGTGCCATCCACCCCCAAGAAGGTGGGGCGCCAGATTCAGGACGTGACGGTGCGCTCGGACATCACCGAGTTCACCTTTCAGCATTCCCCCACGATTCTTCGGTGCCAGACGGCCCTCCTGGCGGAGGTGCGCGGGGAGGGCCACGCCTTCGTGACCTTCACCCACGGCGTGCACGAGATGACCGTCATGGTGAACGCGGGACTGGAGCCTCTCGTGGAGAGGGTGTTCGAGAAGGAGCGGCGCGTGGCGCGTCTCCAAAACCTGGCCGCCGTGGGCATCCACTACACCCCGCGCATCGTGGACATGCCCGGCGTCTACTACTCCATCCTGAAGCAGCTCATGTGGGGCGGCATCAACGTCGTGGAGCTCGTCTCGACCTACACCGAGCTCACCATCGTTCTGGAAAAGCGCGACGTGGACCGCGCCTTCTCGATCCTCAAGACCTACTTCTGGCCGTAGACAGGAGAAGGGCGGACCGCCGGCCCGCCCTTCCCTCTGATCCATTCCCGCCACCGTGCCCTGGTGTCTGAGTGGTGCGGGGCCTTATTCCTCCCCCATGAAGGGATAGGCGAAGTGGGTGGGGGGAACAAAGGTCTCCTTGACCGCGCGCATGCTGGTCCAGCGGATGAGGTTGAGATAGGAGCCCGCCTTGTCGTTGGTGCCGCTGGCGCGGCCGCCGCCGAAGGGCTGCTGGCTCACCACGGCGCCCGTGGGCTTGTCGTTGATGTAGAAGTTCCCGGAGGCGTGCCGCAGACGCTCCATCATCTTCACGATGGCCTTGCGGTCGGTACCGAAGACGGCGCCCGTGAGGGCGTAGGGGCTCGTGGTGTCGCAGAGCTCCAGGGTGTCGTCCAGCTTGGCGTCCTCGTAGACGTACAGGGTGAGGACGGGGCCGAAGATCTCCTCCTCCATGAGCTTGAACTTGGGGTTGGTGGTCTGGACCACGGTGGGCTGGATGAAGTAGCCGGCGTCATCGTCGCAGCCGCCTCCGCAGAGGATCTCCGCCTCGGGCGAGGCCTTGGCGTAGTCGATGTAACCCTTGTGGTCCTTGAAGGCGCCCGCGTCGATGACGGCCGTCATGAAGTTCCGGAAATCGAGGGGAGAGCCCATCTTGATCTCGGCGATCTGTGCCAGGAGCTGCTCCTTCACCTTGGGCCAGAGGCTCTTGGGGATATAGGCGCGGGAGGCGGCGGAGCATTTCTGCCCCTGGAACTCGAAGGCGCCGCGCACCATGGCCGTGGCGAGGGCTGCGGGCTCCGCGCTCGGGTGCGCGAAGATGAAGTCCTTGCCGCCCGTCTCCCCCACGATGCGCGGGTAGCCCTTGTACTTGGCGACGTTGGCGCCGATGGTCCTCCACATGCCCTGGAAGACCGCCGTGGAGCCCGTGAAGTGGACCCCGGCAAAGTGCGGGCTGGACAGGACGGGGTCGCCCACCGCTCCGCCGCGGCCCGGCACGAAGTTGATCACGCCGTCGGGCAGCCCCGCGGCCTGGAGGACCTTGAAGATGTGATAGGCCGAGAAGACCGCCGAGGAGGCGGGCTTCCAGAGGACCACGTTGCCCATCATGGCGGGCGAGGTGGGCAGGTTTCCCGCGATGGAGGTGAAGTTGAAGGGGGTCACGGCGAAGATGAAGCCCTCCAGCGCCCGGTATTCGGCGTAGTCCCAGATGCCCTTCACGCTGTCCGGCTGCTGCTGGTAGACGAACTGCATGTAGTAGGGGTTGAAGCGGTAGAAATCGATGAGCTCGCAGGCCGAATCGATCTCCGCCTGGAAGGCCGTCTTGCTCTGGTTGAGCATGGTCGCCGCGTTGGCCGTCGCGCGCATGGGGCCGCCCAGGAGGTCGGCGGCCTTCAGGAAGATGGCCGCCCGGTGCTCCCACGGCATGGTCGACCACTCCTTCCAGGCCTCCTGGGAGGCGGCGATGGCCATCTCCACCTCCTTCGGGCCGGCCTGGTGGTAGGTGGCCAGAGCGTGCTTGTGGTCGTGGGGGCAGACGGCCTTCGCCGTGTGGCCCGTGCGGACCTCCTTCCCGCCGATGACGAGGGGGATCTCGATCTCCTCGCGGAGCATGCGGTTCAGTTCGGCCTTGAGGGATCTCTTCTCGGGGGAGCCGGCGGCGTAGGAGAGTACCGGCTCGTTCTGGGGCTTGGGGACGGGGATCAGATTATTGGCCATGGGTGGACCTCCAGCGTGAATCCCGCTGTGCGACGGGGGTCTGGCGGCTCGTTCGAGGAGAGCCGGCGTTCATCCTCCACCCGCCAAAGGCCTTGCGGCTGGCGGGCAGGCTCAAAGTCTACTCGAACACCCGGACTCCGGGCAACCCGGAGGGCCCCGCCGTTCTACTTGACAGGGCACTGGGGCGTCCCCTATCATGAACAACCCGTGGGCGATTAACTCAGCGGGAGAGTACTATCCTCACACGGTAGGAGTCGCTGGTTCGAATCCAGCATCGCCCACCACTTCGATTCGGCGAGAGGGAGCTTCGGCTCCCTCTTCGGCTTATGGGGGCTTCCCTCTTTCTCGGAGCGAAACAGGGAGACGGCGAGACGGAGAGCCAGGGAAGGGGGCGTAGAGAGCCCGAGGCCGCTGCAGCGTTCTCCCAGTTTCCCGGACGCTACCCCTCAAAAGCTGTGCTACCTTTAGCCAATGAGCGGCAGGACCATCACCCTCGTGGGATTCATGGGGAGCGGCAAGAGCACCGTCGGGCGGGTGCTGTCCATGCGCCTGCACTGGCCTTTCAAGGATACGGACGCGCTCATCGAGGAGCAGGAGGGCATGCCCATCGCGCGGATCTTCGCCCAGAAAGGGGAGCCCTATTTCCGGGACCTGGAGCGGCGGATCATCCTCTCCACGCCCGAGGAGGGCCAGCGGGTGCTCGCCGTGGGGGGCGGCGGCTTTAACGACGAGACCGCGCCCTTTCTGACCCGGCTCGGCCCCACCGTTCACCTCGACCTCACCTTCCAGGAGGTGCAGAGGCGCGCGGCCGGTGACGCCAGACGCCCCCTGCTGAAGGATCCCGATCTCTTCGGGCTCTTCCTCCGTCGCAGGCGCTGGTACGCCAGGGCTTCCCACCGGGTCTGGACGGAGGGGCTCACGGTGGACGAGGTGGTTGACGCGATTCTGCGTTTCATCTAACGTAAAATCAAGCAGGGAGACGGGTTGGCCAGAAAGCGCTACCTCATCATCTCGGACGTGCATGCCAACCAGCCGGCGCTGGAGGCCGTCTTCCGTGCCGTCCAGCGTCGCCGCTACGAGGGCGTCTTCTGCCTCGGGGACCTGGTGGGCTACGGGGCCAACCCCAACCCCGTGGTGAGCCGGATCCGGAGGGTGCGCAACCTCCGGGTGGTGCGGGGCAACCACGACAAGGTCTGCTGCGGCATCGAGGACGGTGCCAACTTCAACAGCGCCGCGCGGGAGGCAGCCCTCTGGACGCTGCACCACCTGAGGCTGGAGAACCGGGAGTACCTCAGGCGCCTGCCCGTGGGGCCCGTTGAGGTGCTACCCGGGATCTGGCTGGCCCACGGTTCGTTCCAGGACGAGGACGCCTATCTCTTCTCGGATTTCGACGCCTACCAGGCCTTTCAGGCCGCCCCCTTCCACATCTGCTTCTTCGGCCATACCCACATCCCGGCGGTCTACCGGAAGAGCGAGGAGGGCGTCGAATACCTGCCCATCCGGGGTGACCAGGTGGAGCTGACCCTTTCGTCCGAGGCGCGATACCTCATCAACCCCGGTTCCGTGGGCCAGCCCAGGGACCGGAACGCCAGAGCGTCCTTCGCGGAGTTCTACCCGGAGGTCCGGCGGCTGGTGGTCCGGAGGGTGGAGTACGAGGTGGAGGTGGCGGCGGAACGGATCAGGAGGGCCGGGCTGCCGGTCCACTTGGCCAACCGCCTGAAGGTGGGCACGTGATCACCGGGGTGAACACCCACTTCGAGCACGCAGGGGCCGATTTTCACATCCAGATCGAGGACCTCGAAGGCACCGCCGAGCTGGAGGTGCGGGTATACCTGGGAGGGCGCATCCTGTTTCAGAAGCGCGCCTCCTACAGGGCGGCCGTCGAGGGGCTGGGCAACCCCAAGCACGTCGAGGCGGCCGTCCGGGACGAACTCGAGAAGATTCTGGCGCTGGTGAAAGCCGCCATCGAACGCGGGCGCATCCGGGCCTGAGCGCCCCACCCATACCCTTCGTCATGCATCGGCCTTTGAGCGGCTTTTCGGCGCGAGGCGAGGGCGCGGGGCCGCTTCCCATGTCATGCAGATTTCAGCGGGCCTTGCGCGCTCCGCAGGCCTAATGGTCCAGCTTCGACAGTGGTGGTTGTTGTTTCAGGCGTGTTCGAGGATCCGCGAGACGCGCGCGGCCAGGCGGTCGTACTGGAAAGGCTTGGGGATGTAGTCGACGGCCCCCCTCTGGAGGCCGAAGATTTTGTCCTTGAGGTCGGTCCGCACCGAGAAGATGGCCACGGGGATCTCCCTGGTGACCGCGTCGGCCTTGAGGAGCTTGAGGACCTCCCAGCCATCCATCCTGGGCATGTTCAGATCGAGGAGAATCAGGTGGGGACGAAGGTTCCGCGCCACGTTCAGCCCGTCCTCGCCCGAAAGGGCCTTGGCCACCACGAATCCCGCCTCCGAGAGGATCGCATCGACGATATCCAGCAGATCGGGATTGTCGTCGATGACGAGGATCGTCTGCTTCATGGGGTCTTCCCTCCCGGTGTCCAGTAAGTTAATGCCGCGTCCGGGGTGCGTCAACAAGCGGCGGGACTGGACGGATGCGAGGTCCTGAAACCCGAAGGCACGGGCCCATCCGAGCCCGTGCCCACAATGAACGCAGATTGGACCGGCGGCTCAGCGGGGCCGGCTGGGCCGGCCTCGGTCGCCGCCCCTGTCGCGATCGCCTCGGCGGTCGTCCCGCCGGTCTCCCCTGGGGCCGCTGCGGGGTGGGCGGTCATCGCGCGGAGCGCGCGGGCGCTCCACGTAGCCCTCGGGCTTCGGCAGAAGCACCTTGCGGCTCAGGCGGAGCTTGCCGCCGCGCTCGTAATCCACGAGCTTGACCTCGATTTCGTCGCCCAGCTTCAGGACGTCGTCCACGCTATCCACCCGGTTCCAGTCCAGCTCGGAGACGTGCAGGAGGCCATCCGTACCGGGAAGGATCTCCACGAAGGCGCCGTACGGTTCCACGCGCTTCACCACGCCCTTGTAGATTCGCCCCAGCTCGGGCTCCTCCATCTGGGCACGGATCATGGCGAGGGCCTTCTCGGCGGCGGCCGCATCGCTGGAGGCCACCTGGACGGTTCCGTCCTCCTCGATGTTGATGTCCACGCCGGTCGATTCCTGGATGGCGCGCACGTTCTTGCCTCCGGGGCCGATCAGCTCGCCGATCTTGGCCTTGGGGATCTGGATGGCGTAGATCCTGGGAGCGTAAGGTGAGATATCGGCGCGCGGGGCCGGAAGGGTCTGGGCCATGAGCTCCAGCAGGTGCAGGCGGCCCTTGCGGGCCTGTTCCAGCGCCTCCGTCATGATCTCGAAGGAGATGCCGTCCACCTTGATGTCCATCTGGAGGGCCGTGATCCCCTTGGACGTGCCGGCCACCTTGAAGTCCATATCCCCGTAGTGGTCCTCGAGGCCGGCGATGTCCGACAGGATGGCGTACCGGTCCCCTTCCATGATGAGGCCCATGGCCACTCCGGCCACGGGGGCCTTGATGGGGACGCCCGCGTCCATGAGGGCCAGGGTGGCGCCGCAGATGGTGGCCTGTGAAGAGGAGCCGTTGGATTCGAGGATGTCGGAGACCACGCGGACGGTGTAGGGGAAGGCCTTCTCGTCGGGGATCATGGGCGCGATGGCCCGCTCGGCCAGGGCTCCGTGTCCGATCTCGCGCCGGCCGGGTCCGCGCAGGAACTTGACCTCCCCAACGCTGAAGGGAGGAAAGTTGTAGTGAAGGATGAAGTGCTTCTGTTGGCCTTCGAGGAGCCCCGAGAGGCGCTGGGCGTCCGCGGCCGTGCCGAGGGTGCAATTGGCCAGGGCCATGGTCTCGCCGCGGGTGAAAAGGGCCGAGCCGTGGGTCCTGGGGAGCACTCCGACCTCGCTCCAGACGGGCCGGATCTCGTCGAAGAGGCGGCCGTCCACGCGGCGGCCCTCGCGCAGCAGGACGGAGCGGAAGATTTTCACGAGGACCTCGTGGTAGATCCTGCCCGCCTCGGCCTTGCGTTCGGGTTGGTCCTCGGGGTAGGTGGCCAGCAGGTCATCCCGGACCTTGTCCAGGGCGGCGTACATGGCCAGCTTGCCCTTGACGGCCATGGCCTGCTTGAGCGGAGCCGCGATCTTCTCCTCCACCTCGGCGAGGTGGGCGGCCTCCACGCCGGGCCTCTCCACGACCATCTTCTGGATGCCCAGGCGGGCGGAGAGATCCTCCTGTGCCTGAACGATCTTGCGGATCTCGGCGTGGGCGACCTTGAGGGCCTCCACCATCTCCGACTCGGAGAGCTCGCCGGCCCCCGCCTCCACCATGCAGATGGCCTCCTTGGTGCCGGCGACCACCAGGTTCAGGCGGCTTTGGTCCATGACCTTCATGGAGGGATTGACCACGTACTGGCCGTCCATGAGGCCGACCCTCACGGCCCCGATGGGGCGAGTGAAGGGGATGGTCGAGCAGTAGAGCGAGAAGGAGGCGCCGTTGATGGCCATGATCCCGGGGTCGTTCTCGTAGTCCGCCGAGAGCACCATGGCGATGACCTGCGTCTCATAGTGGAACCCCTCTGGGAAGAGGGGCCGCAGAGGGCGGTCGATCATGCGGGAGATGAGGACCTCCGGATCGGTGGGCTTCCCCTCCCGCTTGAAGAAGCCGCCGGGAATGCGGCCGCCCGCGTAGGTGTACTCGCGGTAATCCACGGTGAAGGGAAGGAAGTCGAGCCCCTCCCTGCCGTTCTTGTCCATGCCGGCGGTCACCAGGACCACCGAATCGCCGTAGCGGACCCACGTGGCGCCATGGGCCTGCTTGGCTACCTTGCCCGTACTGAATTTGAGGGCCCTGCCCCCGACATCGATTGTGACCGTTTCTTCACGGTACATGAATGCACCTCATCTCCTGCCGCACCTCTTCCGCTTCGGCTGTCGTCGGGAGCTGGAATGAATGGGCTGACGTGTTACTTCCGCAGACCCAGGCGACCGATCAGCTCACGATACCGCTCGATGTCGCGGTCTTTGAGATAGTTGAGCAGGCGTCGGCGCTGGCCGACCAGCATCAACAGGCCACGGCGGGTGCTGAAGTCCTTGCGATGGGTCTTCATGTGGTCCGTCAGGGAGTTGATGCGGTCCGAAAGAAGGGCGATCTGGACCTCAGGCGAGCCCGTGTCGGAGGGGTGCTTCCGGTACTGCTCCATGAGGACTTTCTTGTTTTGTTTCTCCATCTTCGCGTTTCTCCTATCCACCTCAAAGATAAGAGCGTAACACATAACTGGCTCGCTGTAAAGGGGCTTGCGTCCGGGCGAGGCGGGGGCGTGGGGGTGAAGAGCCTTGGGAAAGGGAATAAGAGGGGGGTGCTTCGTGTACAAGATCATCCGGCCGAGCCTCCCCAAGCTTCAGGGTTGCGGGTTCGGTGGCAGTTCCGCTATGCTGAAAGGCGAGACATTCGCGGGCGCTCATGGCACCGGGGCCACCGCCGCCAGGGCGGCGGTGGCGAGCTGAATCGGGGGCTTGCAGCCCCAGCGCCCGCACCGGCCAGCCTAAAAAGGTTGGGCCCGAAGGGGGAAACCGATATGACGAACGCAGCTGAACAGGACCTGGAGAAGAAACTCAAAGAAAACCCCGTCCTACCCGTCCTTCCGTTGCGGAACACCCTGCTCTTCCCGGATATGATCATTCCCCTCGCGGTGGGGCGGGACAAGTCGCTCAAGGCGGTGGAGCAGGCCACGCGCGGAGAGGGCTACCTGCTCATCCTGAGCCAAAAGGACGGCGACGTGGAGGAGCCGGGGCAGGACGACCTCTACCGCGTGGGCGTCATCGCCAAGATTCTCAGGCTCATGCGGGTGGCGCCCAACAACCTGTCGGTGATCGTCCACGGCCAGGGAAAGGTCCGGGTGGAGTCCTTCACGCCGGAGGAGAGCTTCTTCGAGGCCCGCGTGGGCTTCCTGGAAAACCTCCCGGGCAGCCCCATCGAGGTGGAGGCCCTCCAGAAGAACATCCTGGCCCAATACGAGAAGCTGGCCAGCTTGGTCCCGTCCATCCCCCAGGAGATGGTGGCGCCGCTCCAGCGCTACGAAGACGCCAACCGCGTGGTGGACACCATCAGCTTCAACCTCAGCATCGCCCTGGCGGAGAAGCAGGCCATCCTGGAGGAGATCGACACCATACAGCGCCTCAAGATGCTCACGGGCATTCTGGCGAGGGAACTCCAGGTGGTGGAACTGGGTTCGAAGATCCAGTCCGAGGTCATCGACAAGCTGAACAAGGCCCAGCGCGACTACTTCTTGAAGGAGCAGATGAAGGCCATTCAGAAGGAGCTGGGCGAGGGGGACGACCGCGGCAGGGAAGTAGATGAGCTCAAGGCGAGGGTGGCCAAGGCCAAGATGCCCAAGGAGGCGGAAGAGGTGGCGCTCAAGGAGGTGGACCGGCTCGCCATGATGCACCCCTCGGCCGCCGAGTACACCGTCTCCCGCACTTACCTCGACTGGCTCGTCGAGCTGCCCTGGAGCAAGAGCACCAAGGATCGCCTCGACATCGAGCGGGCCCAGCGGTTCCTGGACGAGGATCACTACGGTCTGGAGAAGGTCAAGGACCGGATCATCGAGTACCTCGCCGTGCAGCAGCTCAAGAAGGATCTCAAGGGCCCCATCTTGTGCCTGGTAGGGCCTCCCGGTGTGGGCAAGACGAGCCTCGGGCGCTCCGTCGCCCGCTCGCTCGGGCGGAAGTTCGTGCGCATGAGTCTGGGCGGCATCCGCGACGAGGCCGAGATCCGGGGCCACCGCCGCACCTACGTGGGCGCCCTGCCCGGCCGCATCATCCAGGGCATGAGGAAGGCGGGCAGCCACAACCCGGTCATGATGCTGGACGAACTGGACAAGGTCGGGATGGATTTCCGGGGTGATCCCACATCGGCCCTCCTGGAGGTCCTGGACCCCGAGCAGAACTTCTCCTTTTCGGACCACTATCTCGAGGTCGCCTTCGACCTCTCCAAGACCATGTTCATCGCCACGGCCAACATTCTGGACACCATCCCGCAACCCCTCCTCGACCGGATGGAGGTCTTGAGGCTCCCGGGCTACACGGAGGAGGAGAAGCTCCACATCGCCAAGGAGCACCTCCTGCCGCGCGTCCTCTCGAACCACGGCCTCAAGCGGAGCCAGGTCCAGTTTTCGGACGAAGGGCTCCGGGCCATCATCTCCGACTACACGCGCGAGGCCGGCGTCCGGAACCTGGAGCGGGAGATGTCCGCCGTCTGCCGGAAGGTGGCCAAGGCCCGGATCGGTGGACGAAAGGCCAAGGTGACGCTGAGCGCCAAGAACATCCGGGAGTACCTAGGCCCCCAGCAGGTCTACCTGGAGACAAGGGAGCGCATCGACCGGCCCGGCGTGGCCACGGGCCTGGCCTGGACCCCCGTGGGCGGCGACATCCTCTTCGTGGAGTCCACGGCCATGAAGGGGCGGGGCTCCCTGGCGCTGACCGGCCAGCTTGGCGACGTGATGAAGGAGTCGGCCCATGCGGCCCTCTCCTGGATCCGCACCCACGCCAAGGAGCTGGGAATCTCGGAGGACATCTTTGCCAAGCGGGACATCCACGTCCACGTGCCGCAGGGGGCCATCCCCAAGGACGGCCCTTCGGCGGGCGTGGCGCTCACCGCATCGCTCGTCTCCCTGCTCACGGGCAGGGTCGTGCGCGACGACCTCGCCATGACCGGCGAGATCACGCTCACGGGCAAGGTGCTGCCGGTGGGGGGCATCAAGGAGAAGGTGCTCGCCGCCAAGCGGGCGGGGCTTTCGGCCGTGATCCTTCCCGAGCGCAACGAGAACGACCTGGAGGACCTCACCGAGGAGGCCAGGAAAGACATGGTCTTCCACTTCGTCAAGGAGATTCCCCAGGCCCTCGACCTGGCCCTCAAGCCCAAGCAGGCCGGAAAAAGGACGACCTCCACCAGGGCGGGCCATGGACGCGCCTCCACGACCACGCCCGCCAAAGGCCGCAGCAAATCAGCACTCACGAAATCGAGAGGCCGAAACAAGTAGAGCGATGGTGAGGATTCTCGCCGGTTCGAGGGCCGCGGGTACCCCGGAGTGTTCTTTGTTTGGTGAGGGGAGAGAAGTGTGGCTGGGAAGCCGGCTCGGCCATGACGCTCGTCCGTCTGAAGGCCGCCGCCATGAATCGCCGATGGGAGCCTAGTTGAACTCCTCCTCGCCGTCGGTGTCGCTGATTTCGCAGGTGCGGCAGAGCGGTACCTGGTTCATGTGGCCCTCCGAGAAGAGCCGGCGGATGGCCACGGCCTTCTCGGAGTTCCAGACCTGGGAAATGCTGGAGCCGGCCACGTTGCCGAGGACCACCTTGCGCCTGTAATCGGTGCAGCAGAGCACCATGTCCCCGTTGAACAGGATGTAGGCCTGCTTGAAGAGGCGGGTGCAGGTGGCAAAGCGCCGCATGGGATGGTCGCTGGGCGTCAGTTCGGAGGCGATGGCGATGTTCCCCCCGCGGTTCTCCAGGGGAGTCCACTTGCTCTCGACGCCTCTCTCCCGCCAGTAGGCCACCGCCTTGTCCACGTCGATTCTATTCGTCCTGACCATGCTCACCACGATCTTGAAGCGGTCTCGCCCTCCGGCGGTCTTCCACTTTTCGATGAGGTGCAGGACATTCTCCATGGTCTTTTCGAAGACCATGGCCCCGCGCATGGTCTCCTCGTAGGGGACCTTCTCCACCCCTTGGAAGGAAATGTAGAGGGCGTGCAGGACGTCCGCCGCGATGAGGCGTTCCACTATCTTCGGAGACAGCCTCGACGCGTTGCTGGTCAGAACCAGTCTGGCCTCTGGGATCTTGGCCTTGATATAGCTCATTTTGTCGATGATGCCGGGATCCAGGAAGGGCTCGTTCATGAGGTAGGGAGAGATGCGCCGCACCCCGTACCGGGCGATCTCGTCCACGATCCGCTCGAAGAGCTCCCCGGACATGAATCCCTTGGGCTGGCTCTCCACCGTGTCGGGGTAGGGGCAGAAGATGCAGGCCGCGTTGCAGCCCGTCTGCGTCTGGATCTGCACCGTGCGGGGGAAGGCGGGCACGTGGCGCCGGGTCGCTGACTTCCAGACGCGCGAGGGCAGGGGATCCTCGGGCCTGGGCACGTAATAGCGGCTCTTCAGCGTCCTCAACACATGCATGAGAGTCTCCTGCCGTCACCCGCAAAAAATGGAGGGAGGCCACAGAGCCTCCCGGTTTCTCTCGTTAAACGAGCGAAGGCGGCATTTCTTCCGGATCACGTTAGGCCCGCCTCGGTCCGAGGCCGTGCATCTGATCGAGGATGGCAGCGCAGGCGGCCGCCGGATCGGATGCACCGGTAACGGGGCGACCCACCACCAGGAAGTCGGCGCCCGCTTCAACGGCGCCGCGGGGGGTGGCGATGCGCTTCTGGTCCTGGGCGTCGGCGCCCGCCGGGCGGATGCCCGGGCAGACGGTGAGAAAGTCCTGCCCGCAGGCTGCCTTCACGGCGGCCGCCTCGTGGACCGAGCAGACCACGCCGTCCAGGTTGCCCTGCCTGGCCACCTTGGCCAACCGAAGCGCAGCCTCACCCGGTGTCCCCTCGTACCCGACCGAGCGGACCTCCTCGGGGCCAAGGCTCGTGAGGATGGTCACGCCCACCGCAAGGGGCCGGGGACGGCCCAGGGCGGCGGCCTCCCGTTCCGACTGCTCCCGGGCCTGGGCGCACATGGCGGCCCCGCCCGCGGCGTGCACGTTGAAGAGGGCCGCCCCCGTCCGGGTCAACACCCGCGAGGCTGCCCCCACGGTGTTGGGAATGTCGTGGAACTTCACGTCCGCAAAGACCTTGAACCCCCTCGCGGACTGTCGCTCAATCACGCCGTACCCGAAGGCCGAGAGGGCCTCCAGCCCGAACTTGAGCCACACCGGCTGGCCTTGAAGAGCCGCCGAGAGGTCGTTCAGGCGCTTCTCGTCGTTCACGTCGAGGGCGATGATCAGCTCTGCCAACTGAACCTCCGAGGGAGCCCGATGGGGGCTTCGAGATGAGGTGATGAGGTGATGAAGTGATGAGGGCCGGCACCCTGGGTTCGAGCCATCGTCATCGCGGTCACTCGTGACACCGGGGCCGAGGCCCTGGGTCCTTGATCTGGCCGATGAGCGCTTCCACTGAGAGAAACCCGTGCCGCTCGCAGTAGGCCTCGATGCCGTCGAGGATGGAGTAAGGACACTGCGGGTCCACGAAGAGCGCCGTCCCCACTTGGACAGCCTTGGCACCCGCGAGAAGGAACTCGAGGGCGTCGTTCGCCGTCGCGACCCCGCCAATGCCGACGACCGGAATCTTCACGGCCCGGCTCACCTGGTAGACGATTCGGATGGCGATGGGCCGGAGGGCGGGGCCGGAGAGCCCGCCGATCTTGTTCCAGATGCGAAACTCTCGCCTCTCCACGTCGATGGCCATGGCGGGCATGGTATTGATGCAGGTGAGGGCGTCGGCCCCCGCCTCCTCGGCGGCCCTGGCCACCGCCACCACGTCCGAGACGTTGGGGCTCAGCTTCACCCAGAGCGGCTTCTTCATGACCTCCCGGCAGGCCTTGGTCACGGCGTAGACCTGGCCGGGATCGGTGCCGAAGTGGATGCCTCCCTCCTGGATGTTGGGGCAGGAGATGTTCATCTCCAGGGCCGCAAGGCAGGGCTCCCCGTCGAGCTGGCGGGCCGCCTCCACATACTCCTTGACGGTGTGCCCGTAAAAGTTGGCCACGAAGGCGGTGTCGTAGCCCCGCAATCGGGGAGCCTTCTCCTCGATGAACCGCCGGGTCCCCACGTTCTGGAGCCCGATGGCGTTGATCATGCCGCCCTGGGTCTCCCAGATCCGCGGCGGCGGGTTGCCCTCGCTCCCCGCCACGGAGAGGCCCTTGAGGCAAGCTCCGCCCAGGCGGTTGAGGTCCAGGTAGCCCTCCATGTCCAAGCCGTACCCGCAACAGCCCGAAGCCAGCATGACGGGATTCTTGAGGCGGAGGGCGCCGAGCGTCACAGCCATCTCTACGGCCATTCCACCACCTCCCCTTCGAAGACCGGACCCTCCTGGCAGACGCGCTCGTAGCTCCGCACGCCGTCCCGGACCACGGGCACGACGCAGCCCAGGCAGACGCCGTAGCCGCAGCCCATGCGCGCCTCCAGGCTCAGGTAGGAGGGGACGCGCCCCCGGCAGAGCGCCGCCACTGCCTTGAGCATCCCCTCGGGGCCGCAGGCGTAGACGACGGAGGCGCCCGTTTCGATGGCTCTCTTCAGCGGTGCCGTGACGAGGCCCCTCTCCCCCTCGCTCCCGTCCTCGGTAGTCACCTCCGGTTGCACGCCCAGCGCGGCCAGCTCCTCCAGGCAGACCAGGTCGTCCTTCGTCCGAGCGCCCTGGAGGAAGGTGAAGGGCCTGCCTTCCCGCGCGAAGGCTTCGGCCAGGTAGACCAGCGGCGGTACGCCGACGCCGCCTCCCACAAAGGCCGGGTTGCCCCCTCGTTCAGCCGCGGTGCGCGGAAAGGGGCGGCCCAGGGGCCCCAGGGCATGGACCTTCTGCCCGGGCTCCAGCGCATGCAGGCGGCGGCTGCCCTCTCCGAAGACCTTGAGCAGGAAGCGGAGGATACCTTGAGAGGGATCGTCGCTCAGGATGGAAAGGGGCCGTCCCAGGAGCGGATCGGCCCCCCAGTCTCCGCGGATCATGTAGAACTGGCCTGGTTCGCTCGGCTCCACGCGCCCTTCCACGGTGAGCGTCGCGTAGGGCCCCCGGCGCACGTTGGACCGCACGGTGTAAGGGGCGACTCCCATGATCCCTCCCGGAGTGGGAGTATACCCGCTTTCACGGCGGGGTTGAATGGGCTTTGCCTTCACCGGCCGCCTACGGCTACAATAGCACCTCCGCCACTCAGAGCGGGGTTCTTTGCGGCTTCGCGGGAGGATGCCTCATGCCTAAAGAGGGACACGTGGCCCCGGAAGAATTCCGCCGCGGGATCCTGGAAGAGATCCGTCCCTGGGGCCGTTTCCGGCGCTACCCGAAGGACCAGGTGGAGGGTATCAAGATCCTGACCCTCGAACCGGGAGGGGTGCTCTCCCTGCAGTACCACAAGCGGCGGAGCGAGTACTGGGTGGTCCTGGACGAGGGCCTCGAGGTGACTCTGGGCGAGAGAGTCTGGCGCCCGGAACCCGGCGAGGAGATCTGGATCCCGTGCGGGGTTCTGCACCGCGCCAGCGGAGTGGGCCGGTCGCCCGCCCGCTTTCTGGAGTTTTGGTTCGGCGATCCCGACGAACGGGACATCGTTCGGGTGGAGGACGTCTACAACCGCGGCTGAGGGTCGCCTCCGGCGTGTTCCAAGAGGGTACGAGGGCAAAAGGATCGTAAGGGGAATCTGGGATGGATAGAAAAGCGCGCGTTGCGGTGAATGGCTACGGGGTCATCGGCAAGAGGGTGGCGGACGCGGTGCGGCTCCAGCCCGACATGGAGCTGGTGGGCGTCTCGGACGTGGCGGGGGACTACCGCGTCCAGGTGGCGGAGGTTCACGGCATCCCGGTCTACGCCATGACCGAGGAGGCCTGGTCCACCATGAGGGAGACGGGCGTCCACGTCCACGGGACCCTTCCCGACCTGCTGAAGCAGGTGGACGTGGTGGTGGACTGCACGCCGAGAGCCGTGGCTTCCAAGAACAAGGTCCTTTACGACGGACTGGGCATCAAGTCCATCTTCCAGGGCGCCGAGAAGCACTCCCTGACGGGCCACTCCTTCGTGGCCCAGGCCAACTATGAGAGCGCCCTGGGTCTCAACTCCACCCGCGTGGTCTCCTGCAACACCACCTCCATCGTCCGCACCCTGGGGGCCCTGCACAAGGCCGGTCTCGTCAAGAAGGGGTGGGGGACCCTGGCCCGACGCGCCGTGGATCCATGGAACACTCACCAGACGGGCATCATGAACACTATCGTGCCGGAGCTGCACGTGCCCAGCCACCAGGCCCCCGACGCCAAGACCATCGTGCCGGACCTGAACATCACCACCATGGCTATCCTGACTCCGCAGACCATCAGCCACGCCCACGTCTGGCAGATCGAGATGACGCGGCCGGCGAGCCGGGAGGAGGTCCTGGAGGTTCTCTGGAAGACCCCCCGCATCGCCTTCGTGCGCGCCTCCGACGGCATCACCGCCTTGAACTGCAACGTGGAGCTCGTCCACGACCTTGGCCGCTCCCGCGGCGACATGTGGGAGGTGGTGGTCTGGGAGGACATCCTGGCGGTGGACGGGGTGGAGCTCTACCTCTTCTATCAGGTCCACAACATGTCCATCGTGGTCCCCGAGAACGTGGACGCGATCCGGGCGCTCACGGGCCTGGAGAAGGTCGGGGCCAAGTCCATCGAAACCACCAACGCCACGCTCGGCATCGTCAAGGACCTGTTGCGCTCCGGCAAGAAGGCGCTTCCGGCCCAACAACCGTGAATCGGCCGCATGGACCCAACGATCCATCGGGCCCGCCTTCGTGGCGGGCCCTTTCGTTCTCGGGTGCGGATGAGAAGGGACGCCCCTTCCGATCGAGAGACGAGCAGGCGGGTGTTTGCCGCGGAAGAGCTCAGTGAATCCCGGCCGCCTGGCCGCCCGTCTTCCCCCGGAGCAGGAAGATGAGAGGCAGAATGGCGGCGAAGATTAGCATCAGCATCCAGAAGACGTCTACGAAGGCCATCACGGCCGCCTGGCGTTGGACCTCTCCGTACAGGAGGCCGATGGAGAGCTGCTTCATGGTGGAGGGATCGAGGCCCGCCGTGGCGAACAGGCCGTGCGCGGTCTGCGCCAGCGTTTCTCGGTAGGTGGGGTTGAAGGGGGTGAGGTTCTCCACGAGACGCTCCTGGTGGAACTGCGAGCGATGGCTGAGGACGGTGGTGGTGAGTGCGATGCCCACGGAGCCGCCCTCGTTGCGCAGGAGGTTGAACAGACCCGTGGCCTGGCCGGTCTTTTCGGGGGGGATCCGCGAGTAGGAGGAGACGGCTACGGGCACGAAGAGGCAGCCCATGCCGAAGCCCTGGAGGCATCGCGTCCACATCAAGTAGGAGAAGCTCACGTGCAGGTCCACCGAGACGAGCAGGGCCATGGAGACGATATTCATCACCACTCCCACCGTCACCATGAGGCGGGTGTCGATCTTGCCCATCAGGTTGCCGACGAAAAAGACCGCCACGAGCGACGCGATGCCCCCGGGGGAAAGGACGAGCCCGGCCCAGGTGGCCGTGTAGCCCATGAGGTTCTGGGCGAAGAGGGGAAGGGCCACGAAGGAGCCGTAGAGGCCGAATCCCAAGAGGAACATGAGGGTCGTGCCTGTGGCGTACTCGCGGTTCTTCATGATCGAAAGATCCACGAGGGGGTTTTCAGCCGTGAAGGAACGCCAGAGGAAGAGGGCGATGCCCAGGGCCGCCAGGACCGCGAAGGTCTTGATGAAGTTGCTGTGGAACCAGTCGTAGCGGTCCCCGCGGTTGAGCATCACCTCCAGGCTGCCGAGCCCCATGGCGATGAAGAGGAAGCTCCAGTAGTCCACCCGGCCCTCGGGCCGCTTGATGTAGGAGGGATCTTCGATGAAGAAGTAGCCCAGCACGAGCGCCACGAGGCCCAGGGGGATGTTGATGAAGAAGATCCAGGGCCAGGTCCAGTTGTCGGTGATCCATCCTCCCAGGGCGGGACCGATGATGGGGCCGAAGATGACCCCCACGCTGAAGAGCGCCATGGCCTTGCCGTGCTCCTCCTTGGGGAAGGATTCCAGGAGGATGGCCTGGGACATGGGCACCATGGCCCCGCCCGCGAAACCCTGGATGACCCGCATGACGATCAAGAACCAGAGGGTGGGGGCCGCCCCGGAGCCGAAGGAGGCGATGCTGAAGAGCACGAGGCACGAGAGGAAGAAGCGCTTGCGGCCGAAGTAGTTTCCCAGAAAGCCCGTGATGGGCAGGACCACGGCGTTGGCCACGAGGTAGCTCGTGATGACCCACGTGACCTCGTCCACTCCCGCCGAGTAGGTGCCGGCCATGTGCGGGAGGGCCACATTGGCCACGGAGGTGTCGATCACCTCCATGAGGGTGCCGAGCATGGCCGTCATGGCGATCAGGTACTTGTTGGGGGTCTTCACATCGTCTCCTTGGCCCGGCGGGTTCCGCCGGTCCTTGCGTAAGGTACACAGGGAGGCCTCCGGCTGTCAAACGGAAGGCGAGGGACGAGGGACGAGGGACAGGGGGCGGGACGGGGGCAGAGAAAACGGGGAGCAGGGAGCAGGGAGAGAGGAGTCATCGCGGCGCGGGGGCCGGGTCCTTTCCTTGCAAGCGGGAAGAGTTTACTGTATGAAGAAGCATTGCGAGCGACCAGGGTTCTCGGTGCGGCCTGGGGAGGCCGAGTGAAAGGTGCGCCATGGTGCAGAGGATCAAACTCAAGGAACAGATCACCCTGTCCAAATGGTCCGTGGAGGAGGCGAGGGAGCTCTACAACATCGCCGAGTGGGGCAAGGGATTCTTCGACATCAACGATAAGGGCAACATGCTGGTGACGCCGGAGAAGACCCGGCAGAAATCCCTGGACATCAAGGAGCTCATGGACGACCTGAGGCTTCGCGGGATCCACCCTCCCGTCCTGATCCGCTTCACCGACATCCTCCAAAAGCGGATCCAGGAGCTCCGGGCGGCCTTCCAGAAAGCCATTGAGGAGTACGGGTACAAGGGGACCTACCACGGCGTCTACCCCATCAAGGTCAACCAGAGCAAGCAGGTGGTGGAGGACATCGTGGAGTTCGGCCGGGAGTATGACTTCGGCCTGGAGGCCGGCACCAAGGCCGAACTGCTCATCGTCCTCTCCTCCCTGGACAACCTCAACGCGCCGCTCATCTGCAACGGCTACAAGGACGACGAGTACATCGAGATGGCGCTCTGGGCCACCAAGATGGGCCGGAGGGTGTTCATCGTCGTGGAGAAACCCTCCGAACTGGACCTGATCATCCGCTGGGCCCGAAAGCTCAAGGTGAGGCCGTACATTGGCGTGAGGGCCAAGCTCTCCGCCCGCGGGCGCGGGAAATGGGAGGGCTCGGGGGGCGACAAGTCCAAATTCGGCCTGTTCCCCGCCGAGATCCTCGACGCGGTGGAGCAGCTCCGGGCGGCCGGGATGCTGGACCGGCTCCAGCTCCTGCACTTCCACCTGGGCTCCCAGATCACCGCCATCCAGAGCATCAAGGACGCCATGCGCGAGTCGAGCCGCATCTTCGCGGAGCTCATCCGCCTGGGCGTGCCCATCGGATACTTCGACGTGGGCGGGGGCCTGGCGGTGGACTACGACGGCAGCAAGACCAATTTCTCCTCCAGCACCAACTACTCCATAGAGGAGTACGCCAGCGACGTGGTCTCGGCCCTGGCGGAGATCTGCGAGGAACGGGGCATCCCCCCCCCGGCCATCATCTCCGAGAGCGGGCGGGCGCTGGTGGCCTACCATTCCATCCTGGTTTTCAACGTTCTGGGGACCAGCGAGCTCATCGACGAAACCAGGCCCCTCGAGATCCCCGACGATGCCCCTGAGGCCGTGATGAACCTGAGCGAGGTGCTGAAGGGCCTCACGGTGAAGAATTTCCAGGAGAGCTACCACGACGCCATGCAGATCCGCGACGAGACCCTCACGCTCTTCAACGTGGGGATGATGACCCTGGAGCACCGGGCGCTGGTGGAGCGGCTCTTCTGGCTCGTCTGCCACCGCATCGCGAGGATCATCCACGGCCTGGACTACGTGCCCGACGAGCTGGAGAACCTGGACCGGTTCATCTCCGACACCTACTACGGCAATCTCTCCGTCTTCCAGAGCCTGCCCGACCACTGGGCGGTGAAGCAGCTCTTCCCCATCTGCCCCATCCACCGCCTCCACGAGCGGCCCGCCCGCAAGGCGACCCTCGCCGACATCACCTGCGACTCGGACGGCAAGGTGGACCAGTTCATCGACCTGCACGACGTGAAGAACACCGTGGACCTGCACGAGCTGAAGGAGGGCAAGCCCTATTATCTGGGCGTGTTCCTGGTGGGCGCCTACCAGGAGGCCCTCGGCGACCTGCACAACCTGCTGGGCGACACCAACATCGTCCACGTCAGCGTGACCGGCCGCAACAAGTACCGCATCGACAAGACCATCGAGGGCGCCAAGGTGCGCGACGTGCTCTCCTACATGCAGTACCAGAAGCGCGACGTGATGAACGCCTTCCGAAGGATGGTGGAGGAGAGCATCGAGGGGCGGCGCATCTCCATCAAGGAGTCGGCGCGCATCAAGAAGTTCCTGGAAGACGGCCTGGATGGCTACACCTATCTGGAGTGACGTCGTGGTCGGCTCCCTCGATCCTAGACCGATCGCGCGTCCCGCGGCTTCTTGAGGAGCAGCACGAGGGGCGAGAGGGCCAGGAAGAGCACCATCAACATCTGAAACACATCCACGAAGGCCATGAGGTTCGCCTGGCGCCCCAATTGGAGCCCCAGGATATGGACCGCCATGAGGTGAAGTGTGCCGGGGTCCACCCCCGCCGTCGGGCGCAGCCCCTGCTCGATGCCCGAGAGGGCCGACTGGTAGACCGGATTGAACGGATTCAGGCGCCCCACGAGGTTGGCCTGGTGGAACTGGGCGCGCCTCGCCAGCACCGTGTTGGCCAGGGCGATCCCCACCGATCCACCCTCGTTGCGCATCAGGTTGTATAGGCCCGTGGCCTGCCCCGTCTCCTCGGGCCGGATGCGGGCGAAGGCCGCCACGAGCAGGGGGATGGAGACGAAGGCCTGCCCGAAGCTTTGAAAGAGGCGGGCGGTGGCGAGGTAGGGGAAGTCGATGCCGAGGTAGACCTGCCGGTACAGGGTCATGGAGAAGATATTCATGGCCAGCCCGGCAAAGACGAGCACGCGGGTGTCCACCTTTCCCGTGAGGCGCCCGACGATGGGCATGGCGGCCAGGGCTGAGAGGCCGCCGACGGAGAGGATCATGCCGGCCCACGTGGCGTTGTACCCGAGCAGCTCCTGGACGAAGAGGGGGATCGTGACCATGGCGCCGTAGAGGCCAAACCCCCAGGTGAACATGAGGAGCGCCCCCGCAGTGAACTCCTTCTTCCTGAAAAACGCGAAATTGACCAGGGGCTTTTCGGCCGTGAGGGAGCGCCAGACGAAGAGGGCGAGCCCCACGAGCGCGCAGAAGGCGAAGATCTTGATGAAAGGGCTGTCCAGCCAGTCGTAGCGCTCGCCCCGGCTGAGCACCACCTCCAGGCTTCCCACGCCCACGGTGATGAAGAGGAAGCTCCAGTAGTCCACCCGGCCCTCGGGCTTCTTGATGTAAGGAGGGTCGTGGATGAAGAAGAAGCCCAGCACGAGGGCCATCAGGCCGACCGGAACGTTGACGTAGAAGACCCACGGCCAGGTGTAGGTGTCGGTGAGGTATCCGCCGAGCACGGGGCCGATCAGGGGGCCCACGATCTGGCCGGCCCCGAAGAAGGCCATGGCCTTGCCGTGCTCTTCCTTGGGGAAGGTCTCCAGGAGGATGGCCTGGCACATGGGGACCATGGCCCCCCCGGCGAGGCCCTGAAGGACGCGCATCACGATCAGAAAGGCCAGCGATGGGGCCAGGCCGGAGCCCAGGGAAGCCAAGATGAACAGGACCAGGCAGGAGAGGTAGAAGCGCTTTCGCCCGAAGCGCATCCCCAGAAAGCCCGTCATGGGGAGGATGACCGCGTTGGCGACCAGGTAGGCCGTCAGGACCCAGGCGATCTCGTCCACCCCCACCGAGAAGGTCCCCGCCATGTGCGGCAGGGCCACGTTGGCCACGGCCGTGTCGATGTTCTGCATCAGGGGCCCCAGCAGTGTGGCCAGGGCGATCAGCCATTTGTTGGAGGTGTGGGGAGATTCCTCCAAGGATCGCCTCCAGAGAGACGCCGTATCAGTGGAGCGCCTGGGGCTTGGGTCCGCCGCGGCCTTTCGACAGGGGGCCCAGGACCAGGACGACCGGGAACACCACGCCGAGGGTCCCGAAGAGGTCCAGGCAGGAGAGGAGATAGGCCTGCCGGCTCATCTCCGCGCCCAGAGGGCCATTGCCGGGTCTGGCCGGGGAGCGGGGGCCCGTTCCCGCGCAGGTACCGAGCGTAGTCGTGGCGGCGATGGTTCACTGTCCGGCGCCGTTCTCGGTGTTCAAAGCGCCATTACCTCGAATTCTTCTCCAGTCGATTCACAAGAGACGGCGAATAGCGAAATGGGCGTGACGCATGGAATGGGTCAACCACTCACGACTTGCAACTCGAAGCCGGTTTCTCGCCGCGCGCCCTCTCACCGCTTTCGCGTATCGATCTCGCAGGAGACGGACAGGCCGAGCCTCAGCTCGTGGTGGGGATCGCTCGCGGGGTCGATCTTGACTCGCACGGGCACCCGTTGGACAACCTTCACCCAATTGCCCGTGGCGTTCTCTGGGGGGAGAAGGGAGAAGACGGCGCCGGTTCCGGCGCTGATGCCCTCCACCGTGCCCCTGTAGGTGCGGTTCTTGTCGATGTCGGCCGAAATCTTGACGGGCTGGCCGACGCGGACATTCCCGAGCTGGGTCTCCTTGTAGTTGGCCTCCACCCAGATGTCGTTCAGGGCGAGAGGGACGACGGCGCAGAGGGGTTGCCCGGGAGCGAGGACCTGGCCCACCTGGGTCAGCTTGCGGCTGATGTAGCCGGTCACGGGCGCCGCGATGGTGCAGTAGGAGCGCTGGAGTTGGGCCTGATCCAGCGCCGCCTGGGCCACCTTGATGCGCTCCTGGGCCACCGCCAGGGCTGCCTCCGCCTGGGCGACGGTCTTCTGGGAGGCCTTGAGCTGGGCCTCGGCCACCTCCTCGCGGGTCACCACGTCGTCGTAGGTCTGCTTGGGGATCGACTGGCGCTTGTAAAGGGTCTCGATGCGACCCAGGTCGATCTTGGCCAGGCGGAGCTGGCTCTCGTAGGCCAGAACCTGGGCTTTGGCCTGGGCGATGGCGGCCTGGTTGGTCGCCACGCCGGCCTGGGCTTCGGATAGGCTGGCTTCGGCCCGCGCGATGGCGGCGTCGTAATCCTTGGGGTCGATCGTGGCCATGACCTGGCCCTTCTGCACGAGCATGTTTTCGTCGATGGGCAGGGTGAGGATCTTGCCGGGGATCTGCGGCGCCACGGTGTAGATCCGGCCCCCCACGTAAGCGTCATCGGTGCTCCTAAAGATCTGGTCGTGCTTCCAGCGCAGGTAGCCCACGATGCCTCCGGCCACGGCCAGTCCCAGCAGAATGCCCAATGCCACCCATTTCTTCTTCACGGCCATGGCTACTTCTCCTCCGCGGCGACCGGCTCCCCCTGCCGGCTGTAGAAGCCGGGGAGGTCCTCCCCCATGGCGGCCAGGAGGGCCGCCTGTTTGGTATAGGCCTGGTAAGTCTTCTGGACGAGGCTCGATCGGCTCTCGGCGAGCACCGATTCGGCGTCGAGGACGTCCGTGGTGCGGGCAAGGCCGGCCTTGTACTGGTCCTCGACGATCCGGAAATTCTCCTTCGAGGACTGGACGTTGAGTTCGGCGGTCTTCCGCTCCCTGAGGGCCTCCACGAAGTCCCGGTAGGCCTGGCTGGCGGCGAGCTGGGCGGTCCGTTCAGCCTCCGTGAGCTCCCGGTGGGCGCGATCCAGGTCGGCTTGGCTCTCGCGGATCTTGGCGGCCCGGACGCCGCCGTCGAAGATGTTCCAGGAGAGGCCGACGAACAGCGACTGCATGTGCGGATAGACGAGATACTCGTTCTGCTGGTAGGCGTTGTCGTACTGCGCCACCAGGCTGGGGTAGTAGTCGCGGCGGCGGAAGGTGAGCTGTTCTTCGAGCGCCTGGTACCGGGCTCTCAGAGCCTTAACCGTCCCGTTATTGCTCACGCTGATGCTGCGGGCGTGCTCCAGGGTCCAGGGCAGCTCGGGCGGAGGGGCGAAGTCGCCCGGAAGGGTCTCCTTGGTGTCCGTGGGAAGGCCGATGGCCACGTTCAGCGCCTCCATGGCCGTGTCGTAGGCGTCGTCCAACCGCCTCGCCGAATCTTCCACCGAGCGCAGGGCGACCTCGGTCCGGAGCAGGTCGTTGCGGGCCACCATGCCCTGCTGGTAAAGATCCTGTACGATCCGGAGGTGGTCCGAGAGGGCCTTCTCCCGCTTCGCCACGACCTTCTTTTCGGCGCGCACCGTCATGGCCGCCATGTAGCGCTCCACGACCTGGGCCTGCGCCCGGCGCACCGCGTCGGAGCCCGAGAGGCGCACCGCCTGCTGGCGGGAACGGCTGGCCTTGAGGGCTTCGGAGCGCCGGCCGAAGTCCCAGAGGAGTTGGCGAACGGTAAAGTCGTACTGCCAGTAGGATTTCTGGTTGGAGGGCGCCTGCAAAACGCCGAAGCGCAGGATCGTCTGATCCCTCTGGTCGGTGTAGCCTCCCTGCAGCGTGATCTCCGGGAAGTAGGTGGCTCCCCTGACCTGGAGGGTCTGCTCGCGGGCCACCGCCTCATCGCTCCGGCTGGTGGCGGCGGGCAGCGATCCCTTGCCAGCCAGCTCCAAGGCCTTCCGGAGCGTGAGCACCTCCTGGGCCGGGAGCCGCAGGGCCAGCAGGCCCGAGCAGAGGGCCAGGGCCAGGGAGGCGGCCCTCACCCGGCGAGCTCCACTCCGCGTAAGAAGCTGTTCATGGCACGGTTCACGCACGCTGAGACCTCCTCATCGGGATTATAGCGAATGTGGCAGAAGACCGAGGCGTGGAGGGCCGCCAGAAAGAACCGAACGAGGTACGGCACGTCGAGCTTCTGGAGCTGTCCCTCTGCCGCGGCGGCCTCCATGATCTCGGTCAGGCGCGCCTCCTCACGGCCAAAAGCCTCGTACAGGGCGGGGCCGAAGCGCGAGGCGAACTCCCAGTCCCGGTGGATCTTCTCGCGGAGAAAGACGGGAAAGAAGGCGGGTGTCCCGCTGAAGGACTCGGCGTGGACCATGGCCCAGGCCCTGAGCCGCTGGATGGGGTTCTCGCCCGTCTCCAGAGCCTCTTCCACCTTGGTCCTGAAGGTCCTCACCCGCTCCATGATGAGGCTCTCGTAGAGAACCTGCTTGGAGGGGAAGTGCTCGTAGAGCCCCTGCATCCCAATCTGGGCCTCCGAGGCCACCTCCTGCATGGTGGCCTCGTCGAACGGCTTCCGGCCGAAGACCCGCTCGGCGGCCTCCAGCAGGAGCTGGCGGCGCTGCATCCGTTCCATCTCTTTTCGGCTCATCTCCAGCAGAACTCCAAATTCCGAATTCGGAATATAGATTCCGGGCCGAGTGCTGTCAAGCCCCTGGCGGGACGAAAGAGGTTCCGGGTGCCGGGGGGCGAGACGCGAGACGCGAGGCGCGAGACGCTAGACGCTAGACGCGAGGCGCGAGGCGCAAAGAAGGTTCACCGCGGAGATGGGTCCCTCATCCCTTCATCCGCGGAAGGTACCGCTCCATCGCATCCACCAGGTCGCCCAGCCGTTGGCCTTCGGCGATCTGCTGCTCGGCGCCCGTGGCTGAGATGATGCGGGCCACGCAGGCATCCACGTCGGCCATGAGTTTCCGTGTCCCCTTTTTGGCCGCGTACCAGGGCCGCAGGAGGTTCCAGGTGGCTTCGATCTGGTCCCTGCGCTCCTTCAGGAGAGGGGCACGGGATGAGGTGTCATCTTCATTGAGCAGGGTGATCTCCCGGGAGAGGCAGTCCAGCAGCGCCACCTCCCGGTGCTCGGGGGTGGGAAAGCCCTCGATGGGCAGCATGACCATGGTGATCCGGTTCGCGGCCAGGGCGGCCTTCACGTAGGCCTCTCCCGCGAGGGCCTCCTTCATCTCCTTCAGGCATTCTTCCGCCCGGGAGGCCTGCCGACTCGCTTCGGCGTTTCCGTTCGAGGCCATCTTGAGCCGGTTGAGCATGGCCTCCATCTGGGCCGTCTGTCTGCCCATCTTGGCGGCGTCGACCCTGCGGGCCGTCAGGACGTCGATCGAATCCTCGGCGTGCTCCTCCAGGGCGCGGGCGGGAATCACCCAGGCTCCCGGCAGGGAGGGAAGAGCGGCCCGCATGGAGCACATCGGCACGAAGCATAGAACCAGTGAGAGAACGATGATGGTCTTGCCGGACATGGTCCCTCCCTTAATTTCGTTTGACGCGTAGAAGACGGAACAATACGGGCATGAGGATGAAGACCAGCGGGAGCTGGAAGATGAGGCCGCTGATGATGGCGATGGCGAGCGGGCGCTGCATGGCGGAGCCCTGGCCGATGCCGAGGCCGAGCGGGGAGAGGGCGAGCACCGCGGCCAGGGTGCTCATGGTGATGGCCCGCATCCGGTGCTTGCCGGCGTAAATGAGGGACGCGTTCTCGTCCATTCCTTCGGGCGCCGTCAGGAACTCCCAGACCATGAAGATGGCCACCTCCGTGACGATGCCCAGGATCATGGTCATGCCCATCATGGAGGAGATGTTCAACTCCGTGCCGGTGATCCACAGTCCGATGAAGACGGCGCTCAAGGCCATGAGGGCGGTCAGCATGACGCCGACGGCCGGCCGGAACCGCTCGAAGAGGAAGAGCAGGAGCAGAAAGACCAGAGCCACGGCGGCGAGGAAGACGGCGATGAGTCCGGCGAAGGCGATCTGTTGCTGCCGGTAGAGGCCTCCCAGCGAGAGGTCCACGTCCTTGGGGATGAGCCCTGGTTCCGCGAGGACCTTCTTCACGTCCTTCACCGTGGAGCCCATGTCCCTTCCGCTGATACGGCCCGTCACGGGCACCATGAGCTTGAGGTCGTCCCTCGTGATTTGGGGTTGGCCGGTGACGGGGGTGACCGTGGCCACGCGGCTCAAGGGGAAAAGGTGGCCGTCGGGGGCCCGCAACAGGAGCGAGCGCACGGCGGCCGTATTTCTGCGAAGCCGCTCCGGTACCCAGATGCGGATCCCCACCATCTTGGGCCCGCGCTGAACCTGGGTGGTCACGACGCCCTCCAGGTAATCCTGGGCGAGGCGGGTCACAGCCTCGGGGTCCATGCCCTCCAGGGCCGCCTTGGCGCGGTCCACGCGGATGTCCAGGGCGTCTCCCGCCAGGACCACCCCGCTGCGCACGTCCACCACCCCGGACACCTTTCGGATGGCGTCGGCCACCTTCGGAGCCAGCGTGAGCAGCTCGGGCTGGTTGTCGGAGAAGAGCTTGATCTCGATGGGCTGCGGGACGGCCGTGAGGTCCCCGATGAGGTCCTCCATGAGCTGGGCCATCTCGATGTGCAGGCCGGGGACCGTCCTCTCCACGCGTTGCCGCACGTCCTCCATGACGGCTTCGATGGGGCGACGGGGGAAGGGTTTGAGGCGGACGAAGAAGTCGCCCTGGTTGGCCTCGGTGACGCCGCCTCCGAGTTGCAGGCCCGTTCGCCGCGAGTAGGTGTCCACCTCGGGTGTCTTCTGCAGAATGGTCTGCACCTGGCGAAGCAGGCGATCGGTCTCCGCGAGGGAGGTGCCGGGCTCGCTCCGGTAGTCCAGGATGAACCCGCCCTCGTCCATGACCGGCATGAAGCCCGAACCGATCATCCGGTAACTGACGTATCCCGCCAGCAAAAGGGGTACGACCCCGAGCAGCACCAAGGCCGGCCGCGCGAAAAGCCGCTCCATGAGGCGCTCGTAGCGCTCGTGAATCCAGTCGGTCACCGCCCCGCCCTCCTTTTGGGCGGCGTCCTTCTCGTTCAGGAATTTGTCGGCCAGGAGCGGAACGGCCAGCCACGCCACGAGGTAGGAGATGACCAGGCTGGCCGCCATGGTGAGGCTGAGGGCCTTGAAGAAGGCGCCCGTGACGCCAGACAAAAAGGCCAGCGGAGCGAAGATGATGATGGTGGCCGCGGAGGAGCCCGCCAGCGGCTTGGTGAACTCCCTGGCTGCTTTCATGACGCGGCCGTGGTGGGCCCCCTCGCCGCCCCGCATGCGCCGGATGATGTGCTCGACCATGACGATGGCGTCGTCGATGATGAGCCCCACCGCCGCGGCCATGCCGCCCAGGGTCATGATGTTGAAGCTCATGTGCAGGACGTAGAGCAGGAGGATCGTGATAGCCAGAACGCCGGGGACCGTGAGGATGGCGATGAGCATGACCTTGAAGTTCCGCAGGAACACGAAGAGGATGAGCGCCGCCATGAGAACGCCCACGAGGAGGGCGTCGCGCACGCTGCCGGCCGAGGAGAGGATGAGCTGGCTCTGGTCGTACCAGTTGGCGATGCGAACGCCGGGAGGAAGGTGGGGGCCGTAGGCCGCCAAGGCCGCCTTGATATCCCTGGCGATCTGCACCGTATTCCCGTCGAGCTGCTGATAGACGTTGATGAGAACGGCATCGCGGCCGTCCGCGGTGACCCTCGTCCAGTTCGGCTCCGTGCTCCTCTCGACCCTGGCCACGTCTTTCAGGCGGACCACACCGCCCGGCCCCGAGCGCAGGACCGTCTCGCCCACCTGGTGCAGATTCGCAAACTGCGTGTCGGAGAGAATGAGGTAGAGCTTGTCGTGGTCCTCCAGCCGGCCCACGGCCTTGATATTGTTGGCCGCCGACAGGGCGGCGGCGGCATCCTGGAAGGTCAGCCCCACGGCGTGGAGCCTGGCCGGGTCCACCGTGACGCGGTACTCCTCCGTGAGGCCGCCCTGGACCTGGATGCGGGCCACACCTTTGACCCGCGAGAGGACAGGCCGGAGCTGGTAGAGGGCCAGGTCCCGGAGCTGGGTCAAGGACTCGCTCGAAGAGGTCAGGCTGTAGGCGATCACGGGGTCCACCGTGGGGTCCATTCGGATCACGCTGTAGCTCATTCCCGGTGGAAGCCCGTTGGCGATCTGGGCGATGGCGGACTCCACCTGGAGCATGGCGGCTACCATGTCCTGGCCCCAGGAGAAGTTGACGTCGATGTCGGCGGTGCCCCGGCTGGTGACGGAGCGGACCTCCACGACCCCGGGAACGCCGCGCACCGCCTCCTCCACGGGGCGCGTCACCTCGATGACCATGCGGTCCGCGGGGCGGTCCCCCGCGTCCAGCGAGACGCGAACCCTGGGGAAGTTGATCCGAGGAAAAAGGCCCACGGGAAGCTTGAACGTGGCCACGCTCCCCGCGATGATGAGCACCGCCATGAGAAAGAGCAGGGAGCGGCGGTGAGCCTGCATCCAGTTGGTGAAGGTCATGGATGGGGCTCCACCTTCACCGCCATTCCGTTTTCGAGCTCGTAATTTCCGGTGACCACGGCCAGGTCGCCCGCCGCCAGCCCCGGTGCCGAAACCTGCGCCTCGTCGCTCGTTTCAACGACCACGCGGACCTCGTGGCGGACGGCGCGGCCGTCTCGCACGGTATACAGCACACCTCCGCTGCCCGCGGGCAAGACGGCCGCATAGGGCACGACCAGGCCCTTTGCGGAGGTCAACGTGAAGGTTCCCCGCACGTAGGCGCCCAGGGGCAGGGAGCACCCGCGAGGGAGGGCCACGTAAGCGTCGACGAGGCGGGTCGAGGGATTGATGGCGGGAGAGACGCTGCTCAGGACCCCCTTCAGCGGCGGGCCTCCGTGGTCCCCAACCATGTCGAGGTCGACGGGCGCGCCGGGATGAAGGTCATGGGCATCCCCGGGTTCCAAGCCGAGCAGCGCCTCCAGGTGAGCCAGGCCTGCCACCTCGGCGAGCGCCGTTCCCGCGGGCACGACGGCCCCCTGACTGAAGGGAAGCCGGAGGACCGTGCCGTCCACCGGCGAGGCCAGCGGATGCGCTTCGGCCAGACCCCTCGCCTCCAGGCTCTTCAGGCGGGCCTCGGAGGCTTCGAAGGCTCCCTTGGCCTGCGCCAGGGTGGCGTCATCGGCCAGCTTGAGGCGGTGGCGCGCCTCCACTTGGTGGTAGGTCTCCGCGTCGGAATGTGCCTGAGCACGGGCCTGAACGAGGGCCAGTTTGGCATCCGGGCTCCCCGTGACGGTCATGAGGAGCATCCCCCGGGAAGCGGCCTGCCCCTCCCGCACGGAGAGGGTCACGATCTGGCAGTCGAAGGGAACGCTCACCGTCCGCACGCCGCCGGGAGGGGGGACGACGTTCCCGTAGGCGGTCGCCGTGCGGCTGAGGACCGATTCCCGAACGGGAACGACGCGAACGGCGGCCGTCACCTCCTTGGGGAGGGTCTGCACACCGGATCGAGAGGGCTCGGCGGAGCCGAGGGAACGGCCCATCCAATACGTAAAGAGGGCGGTGGCGCCCATGAGCGCCAGGGCGCCGATCACACCCATCCAAAGAATCCTGCGATTCATGGCCTGTCTCCCCCTTTTGGCGCGGCTTCGCCCATGGCGTCGGCCGGCAGGTACTCACCCGACGCCACCTCGAGGGCGACGCCGAGATCCGCGCGCTCGGCTTTCAGGCTGGCCACGGCCATGGCCTGAGAAAGGTAAGCCTGTTGCGCACTCTGTGCGCTCACCAGGTCCACGGCTCCCGTGGCCTTGGCCTTCTCGTACCCCTCGGCCGTGGTGCGCAGTGAAGAGAGCGTATCCTCCGCCGTGGCGAGTTGCCGCTGCACGCTATCCAGCCTGGAAATGATCTGGGCCACCTGGGCGCGCGCGTCGAAGAGCCTCGACTGGTACTCGTCGTACATCTGGCGGCGCGTGGCGCGCTCGTAGGCAATGCGTCCCTGGTTGCGGTCGAAGATGGGCAGCAAGATGGCGACGCCGTAACCCGTGGTGATGATGTTGCTCGTGTCGCGCGAGTGGCTGAGGTCGATGCCGATGTCCGGAAACTGAGAGCGGATGGCGATGCGGAGCCGGGCATCCTGGCTCTCGTATCCCTTCTTGAAGGCGAGCAGGTCCAGACGGCGGGAGGCGAGGCCTGAAACGAGGCCGGACTCGGAGGGCGGATCCCTCCAGGCCGGGAGGGGAGAGCCTTCGCGCAAGGGCGTCGCTTCGCCCGGCGGGAGGCCCAGCATCTGGTTCAGATCCTGGCTCGCGCGCGTCTCTGCCTCGCTCGCGAGAAGAAAGGTCTGACGGGCCTGCTCGAAGGCGGCCCGCGCCAAGGCTTCGTCCGCCTGGCTCACCGCCGCCGCCTTGGCCGCCGTACGCATGGCATCGAAGCTCCGCTGGGCCTCCTCCATCCCCTTGCGCGCGAAAGGAACCTGTTCCCTAAGCGCCAGAAGGTGGTAGGCCGCCATGCGGGCTGCCTGGGCCACCTGCCACTCCTGCCACGCCACGTCCAAGTCCACGGCCTGGGCCTGGCTCTTGGCCGCCTCCTTCCGCAGGGAGTAGGTGAGGAGCGAGGTCAAGTCGAACCCTATACCGGTTGAATAGGCCGTGACCGTGCCCTGATCGCTACCTCCCGTGGGCTTGTCCTGCCCGTAGGAGGCCACGGGGTTGGGCAGCAGCCCCGCCTGGATGACCTGCGCGTGAGCCAGCCCCCGCTGGTCGCGAACCGCGCGAAGCTGGGGATTGGTCAGCACGGCCACCACGGCCAGCTCGTCCGGCGTCAGTTTTTTCGCCAGGTCCAGATGCACGGGCTTGAGCAGCGGGTGGTGAATGTGGGCGGCCTCCAGGGTCACGCGCCCCATGTCGGGCGGGGCGAGCGCTTGCGCCTCCGCCTTCTCGTCGAGAGGAAGGGGATGGTAGGTAGCGCACGCCGCCGCGCTCAAGAGAAGTAAGAGGAAGAGGGGCTTGAATCGGTGCCCGGTCATGACGGACCTCCTTGCCGGCGGGTAAGTTCTCCCCGTCAGCCAGCATTGTAGCCGACCAAGATGACCTGAACGTGACCCGGCCCTGTTCGGTTGTATCCGGGAGAGTTCAAGTTGGGGAAGCGGCGGGCAGGAGGAGGGTGAACACGCTGCCCCGGCCCGGCGTGCTCTCCGCTGTGAGATCGCCGCCCATGGACCGGGCAAGCGCGCGGGCCAGGCTGAGCCCCAGCCCGCTGCCCGGCGTCGCCCGGCTCCGGTCGACCCGGTAGAAGCGATCGAAGATCTTCGGCAGATCCTCCGCCGCGATGCCGGGCCCCGAATCGCTCACGGCCACCCGGGCCCGCCCCCCCAGCGCCTCGGCCGTGATGGAGAGGCGTCCCCCCGGCTGGGTGTACTTGACGGCGTTATCGAGGAGGTTGGCGAGAATGCGCCGGAGCCCGTGCGGGCTCCCCAAGACCGTCAGGCTTTCGGGCGCCTCTAGGGTGAGCGAGAGCCCCCTCTCTTCAGCGGCGGGCAGATAAAGATCGAAGGCCTCGTGGAGCAGACCGCAGAGGTCCACTCGTTCGGGTTGCCGAGAGGGTACTCCGGCCTCCGCCTCGGAGAGATCGAGCATGGTGTTCACCATGGCGAGGAGCCGGTCGCACTCCTCCACGGTGCTCGCGGCCGCCGCCTCGAGATCTTCCTTCTCGGCTTTCCTCGTGAGGGCCAGTTCGGCCTGGCCCCTGAGGCGCGTGAGAGGGCTCTTGAGGTCGTGGGCGATGTCGTCCGAGACCTGCCGCATCTCGGCGACCATGGCCTGGATGCGATCCAGCATGGTGTTGAAGGTGGAGGCCAGGCGGTCGATCTCCTCCCCCCGTCCCTGCGGGGGGACGCGGTTTTCAAGGGTCCCGCCGGCGATGGCCCTGGCGGTCCGTGTGACCTCGTCCACGCCGGCGAGCGCGCGGCGGGAGAGCACCCATCCCAGGAGGGCGGCCCCCGCGAAGACCCCGGCCAGAGCCACGCCGAAACTCTGGCGCAGATCCTCCAGGAGGTCTTCGTCGGCTCCGGCATAGTGGACGAGCTGGAGCACCTGGCCGGAGGGAAGTCGCAGGAGGCACTCCCGCGCGTGATACTGGCGGCCCCTGGTCTTGACGGTCCTCAGGATGGACCTGCCGGGAGGCAGGCGTGTGAGAATCTCGGAGCCCACCTCGACGCCCAAGAAGGCCGAACCATCGGATCCCGCCAGGATCCGTCCGTCCGGCGCCAGGAGACGGTACAGGGCCAGTCGCGTCCCCGTGGTCTGAGCCTCCCGGTTGAACTCGCCCTGAAGGGCCACGGCGCCCTCCTTGGCGGCCAGCTCCTGGAACTCCCTGGCCTTGTCGAGGAGCAGTCGGTCGGTTCGCGAGGAGAGGTCCGCCGCCACGAAGCTGTAGAAGCTCGCGAAGAGCACGCAGAGGGCCAGGGCGATGGCTCCCGCGAAGGCCAGCGCCAGCCGGGCGGCCGCGGTTCTAGGGCGTATCACGGGACGCCTCGAGGACGTAACCCACTCCCCGCAACGTGCGGATCATCTTGGGCTCGAAGTCGCGGTCTACCTTGTCGCGCAGGCGGCTGATGGCGGCCTCGACTACGTTGGCCTGGGGCTCGAAATGGTAATCCCAGACGTGTTCCAGGATCATCGTCTTGGAGACGACCCGGCCTGTGCTGCGCATGAGGTACTCCAGGAGGGAGAATTCCTTCGGCTTGAGGTCGACGCGCTTGCCGCCCCGGAAGGCCTCGTGGCGCAGGAGGTCCAGGGTGAGATCTCCCACCTCCAAGCGTACGGGCTCCATGGCTCCGGAGGTCCGGCGGAGGAGGGCGTGGATGCGCGCCAGAAGCTCGGAGAAGGCGAAGGGTTTGGTGAGGTAGTCGTCACTCCCCGAATGGAGTCCCTCCACCCGGTCCTCCACGGAACGCTTGGCGCTCAGGATGAGGACCGGCGTGTTGACCCGCTGGTCTCTCATCTCCCGGATGACGGAAAGGCCGTCCAGCCGGGGCAGCATGACGTCCACCACGGCGCAGTCGTAGGGTTCGGCCAGCGCAAGGGAAAGCCCCTCCTCGCCGTCTCTTGCCCAGTCCACTGCAAAGCCGGCTTCCTCCAACCTCTTCTTGGCGAGGGCGGCGATCTGCGGATCATCTTCCACGATCAACAGGCGCATGAGGCCCTCCCGACGAAGAGTTCAGCGCGGCCCCCTGCCGCGATCCGACCGCCTGTTGCCCGCCGCGCGTCAGGAACAGCCTATCCGAGAGCACGCGGGCTGTCCAGGGGCGGCGTGGAGAAACGGAGCCCGGAAGACAGAGACCTCCACACCGAGGCAGGGGAATTTGGAAGGGGGATGGAGGGGTTAGAATCAAAGATCGGAGGTTGGTACCATAACGCTACCCGCTCCCTCAGCCATTATCCTTCTTCATCCCTTATCCAGCCCGGGGGATGGACTCTTGGATCTCGCGTCTTGCGCCTCACGCCTCGCCTTTCGCTTCTCGCGTCGCCCGGATGGCGGTAAGGCTGCCGTAACCTGGGGCGCTATACTGACTTCAAACGGATGGATCGCCGTCCGAGGAGGCGCCATGCGCTCCAACGTCTTGACCGCCGCGGTGCTCGTCTCTCTTTCCCTCCTTCCGGCCGGTGCCGTCATGGGCTCCGGCACGCCGGAGAGGGCTGAAGCGCCTATCGTCGTCCACGAGAGATCCTTTTCGATTTCGCTTGCGGCCTATGCCCTCGTGGAGCCGGTGGCCCTCGTCACCGTACCGGCCCTCGTGGACGGCACGCTGGTTCAGTGGAAGGCCTTGCCGGGCATGGCCGTCCGGAAGGGGGAGGTGCTGGGGCGCCTCGCGGGCCCCGAGCGCGCCAAGGAGGTGGCCGAGGCCCGCTCCGCCCTGGACCAGGCGGAGAGTGCCCTCGATGTGGCCAAGAAAAACGAGGCCGCAGTTCGTCAGACCTATCCCGTGATCAGCAACAGCCAGAAGTTGGCCGAGGCCCATGCGGCGGTCACCCAGGCCGGCAGCGCCCTGAAGGCCGCCAAGGCCCGTTGGGCCTTTGTCTACGCGGAGGGCGAGATCCGCGCCCCCGTCAGCGGAACGGTGACGGACGTGGCCGTCGCCGAGGGGCAACCGGTCACGGCCGGCACGGTGCTGGCCCGCCTGGAGGACCCGGCCCGGCTCTGGGCGCGCGCCGTCTTCTACGGCCGCGACGCCCTGGGGCTCAAGGCTGGCACGAAGGGCCTCTTCACGCCGGCGGGGGGAGGCGAGCCGGTACCGGTCCAGGTCCGCGGCGTCATCGCTCCCGTAAGGCCCGACGGCGGTCGCGCCGTGGGGTGCGTGCCCATCGGACACGCCGCTTGGATCAGCGGCCAGGCCGGCACCCTGACGCTGGAGGGAGCCGCCGCCTCGTGGCCGGCCGTGCCCGAGCGCGCCCTCGTCCTCAAAGGGCAGCAGTGGTACGTGCTGGTCGCCGGCCCCTCGGGCGAAGAGCGCCGCGAGGTGGAACCGGGGCCCGAGTCGGACGGCTGGCGGGCCATCGTGAGGGGGCTCAAGGCCGGAGACCAAGTGGTGGCCAACGACGCGTACCTCCGCTTCCACCGGGACGTAGCCAAGAGCTACACCCCTCCCACCTGAGCCGGCCATGGAGGTGAGAGCCCTCTTCCGGCGCAGCCTCGATCGGCCCGTCCTCTGGCTCATGATCTTCGGGGGCCTCCTGGCCTACGGCCTGGTGGCGCTCAAAAATATCCCCGTGGAGGTGCTGCCCCGCTTCAACTATCCGGAGATTGCCATCACGGCCCACTACCCGGGGGCCACGGCGGAGGACCTCGAAAACCTCGTGGCGCGGCCCCTGGAGGGCCAGCTCCTCTCCCTTCCGGGCCTCTCCTCCCTGCGCTCGGTCATGGGCCAGAATACGCTGGAGATCGACGCCCGCTTTCGCAACGGCTCCGACCCGCAGATGGATCTGCAGGCGGTCTACGGGGCCATGGACCGGGTGCGGAACAGCCTTCCCGCCGGCGTGGAGCCCTACGCCGAGATCATGGGCGCGGCCATCAACGAGGTGGCCGACTACGCCCTCAGCATCCCCCGGGGGGTCTCCCCGGCCGCGGCCGAAAGGGCCGTCATCACGCGCGTCGAGCCCGCGGTCCGGGCCCTACCGGGAGTCCAGCGGGTGATCGTCTTCGGCGGCGGCACCGAGGCCCTCTGGGTCCAGCCCGACCCGAACGCCCTCCGCCACTACGGGGTGCCCCTGCCGGTGCTGGAGGAGACGCTCCGCAGGCAAGTCCTGCTGGGGCCGGCGGGCTATCTTCGCCTGGGCTACCAGGACGTGCTGATCCAGGCGAGAGACCTGCCGAAGACCGTGGCGGCGCTGGACGCCGTCACCGTACCAGCACCCTCCGGCCCCATCCCCCTCAGGGCGCTGGCACGCATCGTGACCGCCACCAAGCCCATGCGCAACGCCGAGCTGCTGGACGGGCGGGAGACGGTGGCCATGCTCGTCTTCAAACACTCTGGGGCCTCCACCGTGCCCGTCACCCAGGCCCTGGCCCGCACGCTCGAATCTCTGAAGGGCCAGCTTCCCGCAGGGGCCCGCTGGGTTCGCATCTACACCCAGGGGCAGGTGGTGGGCCTGATCGGCCACGACCTGGGGCGGAACCTGATCATCGGGGGGATTCTGGCGGTCCTCGTGCTCTTCTGGCTCCTGGGGCTGCACCGGGGCGTCTGGATCCTGGCGCTGAGCATCCCCATGGCCCTGCTCGTGGGCATCGCCGGCCTCTACGCCCTGGGCCAGAGCCTGAACCTCCTGACCCTCGGCGCCCTGTCGGTGGCCGTGGGCCTCCTGGCCGACGACGGCATCATCGTGCTCGAGAGCATCTACCACCAGTGGGAGAACGGCCACGAGGGGCGCGAGGGTGTCTGGCTCGGCCTGTGCGACATCGCGGCCCCCGACGCCACGGGCACGTTCAGCACGGTTTCGGTCTACCTTCCGCTCCTCCTGGTGGGCGGCATCGCCGGCCTCTTCTTCATCCCCTTCGCCCTGGCCATGAGCATCTCGCTCCTCGCCTCGCTGCTCATCTCCCTGACCCTCATCCCCCTGCTCCTGGGCATGCTGCGCGCGAAGGGGGCGAGCGCTCCGGCGCCGGGGGCCCGCTTCGTGGCCTGGCTGGAGCGGCAGAACGAGCGGCTCCTGAACCTCACGCTGCGCCGGCCGGGTGCGAGCCTGGCCGCCGCCGTGGTTCTGCTCCTTCTGAGCATCGCCGTGCTCGTGTTCGTGCCGGTCAACTTCTTGCCCCTGCCCAACGAGGGGGTGCTGCTCGACAGCTACACCCTGCCGCCCGGGACGGGCCTTCGGGAGACCCGGCGTGTCGTGGACCGCCTGACGGCCAAGCTCAAGGCCGACAGCGACGTGGAGCACGTCCTGGCCCGCGTCGGCTCGTCCGCCAAGACCAGCTACACCGAGCCGGCCTACGCCGGAGAGATCCAGGTCACGCTCAAACCGGGCGTCAAGGTCCAGAGCCTGGACCGCGTGGCCGCCCGGCTGCTGCGCGAGGCCGCCATGGACGGCGTCCAGCAGAGCATCGACACGCCCACCATCGAGCGGCTCGGCGAGAGCCTGTCGGGTCTGCCCCAACCCTTCGCCGTCACGGTCTACGGGGAGGATTTGGGGGAGCTGCGCACCCTCTCCGAGGCCGTCACCGCCCGCCTCAAGCACGTGAAGGCCCTCACGGACCTCTTCAACAACGACGCCTACCCCGTGAGCCAGATCCAGGTCCGGCCCGATGACGGGGCCATGGCCCTCTACGGCATCACCCCGGCGGAGCTCTACGACCAGATCCGCCCCGCCCTCGGCGGGAGCGTCGTCGCCCGCATTCCGAGCGGGAACTACCACCTCGATCTCTACCTGCGGCTCGCGGATGCCCCGGGCATCGGCATGGCGGGGCTTCGCGGCCTGCTCCTGCGCACCGGCGGGGGCTGGACGCCCCTGGGGCAACTCGCTTCGGTTCATCTGGTGCAGGGCCCCAACGCCATCCGCCACATCGAGGGGGCGCGAGCCGTCCAGATCCTGGCGACCCCCACGGGCCCGCTCGGCAGCACCATCTCGGAGGCCCGCCGAGCCCTCGCGGGGCTCACCGTGCCCCCGGGCTACCGCGTCGAGTTCGGCGGCCTTCTCCTGGAGCTCGAACAGACGGCCGCCGGACTGGGGATCGCCCTCCTCGGCGCGCTGGTGCTGCTCTTGGGCATCCTGCTGCTCCAGTTCGACGGCTGGCGGCTCCCGGCCCTGCTCATGATCGAGATGCCGCTGGCCTTCACGGGTGGCTCGCTGGCGCTGGCGGTGAGCGGGGTGGGGCTGAACGCCACGGGCCTCGTGGGCCTGCTCACGCTCGTGGGCATGAGCCTCAACCACGACATCGTGCTGCTGCACCGGGCCCGCAAGAACGAGGCCCTGGGGATGGAGCGGGGGGAGGCGGTCCGCGAGGCCGTGCGCGTCCGGTTCCGCCCCATCCTCCTCACGACCCTCACCGCCGTGCTGGGCGTCCTGCCCACGGCCCTGGGCTGGGGGCTGGGCGCCGAGCCCGAGCAGGGGCTCGCCCTCGTCATTCTCGGGGGGACGCTCTGGAGCTCCGTCCTGAGCACGAACCTCATCCCCGCTCTCTACCTCCGCTGGGGAAGCGGCGGGGCCGCCCGGGAGAAGGTGCCGGTCGAGAGGGAGCCGTAGGCTCGCTCCGAGCTCGCCCTACCTCAAGGAGACGGAATATGGAGACGAAGGTCGTTTTTCACCTGGACGAGGACAACGGCAGCCGGCTGACGCTGGCCCTCAACAACATCGAGAACCTCTACAAGGAAATCCCGCCCGATCAGACCGACGTGCGTTTGGTGGCCAATGGGACGGCTGTGCGCCTCTTCGTGGCCGGTCAGCCGGAGGCCGAGCGGATCTCCCGTCTGTCGGCCGCGGGCGCGCAGTTCCTCCTCTGCCGGAACTCCCTCGGCGGCCTCTCGGTTCCCAGCGAGAGCCTGCTGGGGCCGTGCGAGATCGTTCCCGCCGGCATCCTCGAACTCGTGAGGCTCCAGCAGGAGGGGTTCGCCTACGTGAAGCCCTGACCGCCGGGAGGCTGGGTCTCTCTCGGCCTACCAGGTGTAGCGGACCGTGTAGGTCACGTCTGCCTGGCCGTCGGAGGGGACATTGACCGGGAAGACCACCGTCTGGCTGTCCACCTTCTCGTGGGGCATGCTCTCCTTCGTGATCTCCCAGTTGGACCAGCGGTAGAGCACCTCCGCGACCCTCACCGTCACGGCCTCCTTCTTGTGGTTGCGCAGCGTGATGGCGAAGGATTCCTCCACCACGTGGTTTGGCACCACCACCCTGAACTCGGTCTGCTTGCGCTCGCCCACGATGTCGAAGGCCTCGCCGAGCTGGATGCGCAGGTGCTCGTCCTTGGGGGTGTGGTCGATGGAGTCCTCGCCGATGAACTGGGCCGAGCCGTCGCTGTCGTTCTGGAAGACGCGGACCGTCCCCTTGGGCAGCGGGATGCCCAGACCGGAAGCGGCCTTGTTGTCGAATCCCAGGTAGACGGCGACCTTCTTGTTGGAGGGCACGCCCAGGTCCCTGTTCTCCCGGGAGCCGTAGTACCAGCCCCTGTACCCCGAGAGGTTGGCCCCGTCGTAGACGTAGCTCTTGGTCACGGGAACCTCCGGGGCGCTGATGAGCTGGATCTGCTTGGTCTCGTTGTTGGCCACGGTGGCCGGCCTCTGGAGCGTGTAGAGGTGATACTCGAAGAGCCCCTTCTCCTCGAACTGCTGCGGGGAAGGGGCGGCTTCGGCGCGCATGAGCATGGGGCGGGGCGGCTGGGCCTTCTCCACCCGGTGGACGTCCCCCGCCATCAGCTTGAGGGTGGCGTCCTCGAAGCCGATGCCGCTCTGGTTGGTGAGGGTGACCCAGCCGGTGAAGCCCGCGTGCCGTTCGTCCTTGGACAGGAGCAGGACGTAGTTGGCCTGCCACGACAGGCCGGAGGTGAGGTAGGAGAGGGCCACCCGCTGATCCCCCGCCTGCTCGCCCTTCAGGAGCCAGACCAGCGTGGGTTTCAGGATGAGGCCGGGGGGCAGCTTTTCGAGGAGGAAGCGCGAGGGGGCGCCGACGTAGATGCCTTCTCCCGTCTTGATGACGGCCCGGTTCCCGCTGACCGAGAGGAGGGTCCCGGTGAAGGACTTCTCCTCGTTCCCGATCGTCTCGAAGAAGGTGATGGGCTGCCCGATGCTCTTTTCGAGGACCTTCTGGTCGTTCACCAGATCGTAGGCGTAGTTCTGTTCGAGGATAGCCAGGGGAGGTCCCGAAAGCGCCTCCAGGGAGACGGAGGTGGGATCGATCTTGGCCGTCACGTCCTCGAAGCGGAAGGGGAAGATCCCCTGCTGGACCGGTATGGTCCTCACCTGCCGGACGAGGGCCAGGTCCTGGTTGTACACCGTCAGCATGGTCTGCCCGCCCTGCGCCGCGGCGGCCGCGGGCAACCCCAGCGCCAAGAGGACTAGCACTAACGAGCGCTTCATCGTGGCCTCCTTTGTTCCGGTCGCGGAGGAGGGCCTCGGCCCGCCCGGTGTGGCACGCGAACGACGGGGGCGGCAGGGCGCCAGAACGGCCTCCGGTACCTGTTGATGAGACCACCTTACCACGACCGGGGTTCCCTTGCGGAGGAGTGTGGCTGCCGGGTGGAGGGTGGAGATGAGGGCGAAACCCATGCGGAATCCATGCCGGATCGGCGCTCCACGCTCCACCCTACACCCTCCACCGTTCCCCTCCGGACGTGCCGGAGGGAAATGGATTGGGGGCTCTCACCGCATCCCTTTCGGAGCCAGCACTTTTTCTTGACACCCTTGGGGGAGGTACCCATACTTTAGCCTCGGTTCATGGGGGGACTTCTGGACGCCTAGTTCACCGCCGCAACGATGCGGCGATCCGTTCCGGCCAATCCAGGCGCTAGTCCGTGGGGCCTCAGCGGTCTTCGTAGAGAGGGGCGCCGCGAAGCCACCCCGGCCATGCAGGCGGCCGAGCCTGAGTTGGACCCAAACCTTAGGAGGTGTTTGATGAGCAAGCTACACGACGTACTGGCCAAGCAAATTCCCGAGATGCGCAACGACATCAAGGCTTTCGTGAAGGAACACGGGGCCAAGGTGATCGGCGAGCTGACCATCGGCGCGGCCTTTGGTGGCATGCGCGGCCTCAAGGCCATGGTCTGCGACACCTCCGAGGTGCCGCCGGACAAGGGCCTCATCATCCGGGGAATCCCCATCGCCGAGCTCACCGGGAAG
Organism: Acidobacteriota bacterium; assembly: GCA_049591295.1. Classification (GTDB taxonomy): domain Bacteria; phylum Acidobacteriota; class UBA4820; order UBA4820; family DSQY01; genus DTPS01. The sequence continues at coordinate 1,250 of JBAWEQ010000052.1, read as the reverse complement.
CTGCCCGAAGAGATCTTCTGGCTCCTCTGCGTGGGCAAGCTGCCGAGCGCCGACGAGCTGAAGGACCTGCAGGCTGACCTGAAGGCCCGCGCCAAGAAGCTCCCGAATTACGTCTTCGACGTTCTCAACGCCATGCCGAAGGACTCCCACCCCATGTGCCAGCTCGACACGGCCGTGCTGGCCCTCGAGCGCGAGTCGGAGTTCCGCAAGGGCTACGACGCGGGCATGAAGAAGGACCAGTACTGGGAGCCCATGCTGGAAGACTCCCTCAACATCCTGGCGTGGATGCCCGAGATCGCCGCCTACATCTATAGGAAGACCTTCGACAAGGGCCCGCGCATTCCCGCCGACCCGAACCTGGACTGGGGCGGCAACTACGCCCACATGCTGGGCATTCCGGACCCCACGGGCGAGTTCAAGAACCTCATGCGCCTCTACCTGACCCTCCACAGCGACCACGAGGGCGGCAACGTCTCGGCGCACACCTGCCACTGCGTGGGCTCGGCCCTCTCCGACGCGTATTACTCCGTGTCCGCCGGCCTCAACGGCCTGGCGGGCCCCCTGCACGGCCTGGCTAACCAGGAGTGCCTGAACTGGATCCTGGAGACCAACAAGAAGTTCGGCGGCGCCCCCTCCGAGGCGGACCTCGCCAAGTACGCCCAGGACACGCTGAACGCCGGCAAGGTGGTGCCCGGATACGGCCACGCCGTCCTGCGCATCACCGACCCGCGCTTCGACGCCTTCCATGCCTTCGGCGCCAAGGTGTGCCCCGACGATCCCACCTACCAGACCATGGCCCGCGTCTTCAAGGTCGTGCCTGAGGTTCTCAAGCAGGTCCAGAAGATCAAGGATCCGTGGCCGAACGTGGACGCGGCCTCCGGAAGCCTCCTCTACCACTTCGGCATGAAGGAGTTCAGCTACTACACGGTGCTGTTCTCGGTCAGCCGCACCATGGGCATGGCCTCCCAGCTCGTCGTCGCCCGTGCGTGGGGTGAGCCCATCGAGCGGCCCAAGTCCATGCCCACGGCCTGGTTTAAGGCGCAGGCGGCGAAGTAATCGAAACAGGGAAACAGTGAACCCGTGTGACAGAGAGAAAGAGGGCGGGGCTTCGGCCCCGCCCTTCGTGTTGGTGTGCCGGGCATGTTCGGAAGCTTGGGGGTGAAAGTCCCCTGCCCAACCTGATGGAGGTGAAGGGCTAGCGAAGCGCAAGGGCGTCACCGCGAGGTGGGGTCTGAAGGAAGCGTGGAGCA
>JBAWEQ010000051.1:0-2928 GCA_049591295.1 Acidobacteriota bacterium | reverse complement strand
TCGGTGCTCTGCTCGATTTCATCCTGTCGCGCAATTACAAAGCAAGGTCCGGCAGCGGCATGCCGACCTCATGGCTTGCTTCGGGAGGCGGATTCAGAGGCGGAGGCGGAGGCGGAGGCGGCGGGGGCGGCGGAGGAGGCGGGGGCGGGGCCGGCTTGGGGAACCGGAAGACTACGCCCACCCGGGCGTCCCACACGTCGTTGATCTCCCAGTTCTGGATGTGGTGGTACGCGGCCTGCATGGCGATGCCCACCGTGCCGTTGAAGTAGTGCCGGTAGCCTATGGCGGCGCCGTAAACCCACTCGTTAGTCCCTATGTTGCCTAGGTCGTATTTGTTGCCGGCGTAATAGTACTTGGTGTCACCGCCGCCGAAGGTGTGGCCCACGTTGAGCTGGAAATAGCCTTGGTTGTCTTTGGAGCCCCATATGAACTCGGGACCTACCTCAAAGAGGTGAACGCTTCTGGAGTAGTTGTGGTCGCCTAGAAAGCAAGACCCGTACGAGAGCTTCGTGTGGTAGTCGCCTGGGCTGTAGATGTAGCCGGCGTGGATGCCCAGATGGTCCGTGAAGAACCACCCGCCATCCAGGCTGGCCATCCAGTTATCCTTGCCGCTGCTTTCGGCGCGGAAGAGGCCCTCTTGGACCTGGTAGTCGCCCGTCTTGAATTGATATCCGGGCAGAAAATCGAAGTAGCCCGTATGGGCCTGGGCGAACACTCCCAGTCCAACCACCATGCACAGAAAACCGATCAGTACCTTCCTCATCTGTACCTCCTTTCATGCCTGTCTAAAAAGGGTCGCTTCATCGCCTCCGAACCCTGGCCGGTCCTCGGCCGCTTTCCGGGTGCCAGGCCCGGCCTTTTCTGGTATGCACGATCCGCCCACGCACCACGGGTGCGCCAGCAGTGCCCCCTGCTTCGTCAGCCTTCGGCGTCCGCAACCCCCATCCCCCTCCGGTGCGGCCGCCCTGTCTTCCTCGCACGAGGCCCATCGCCGCCGAAAGGCAGGCTGCTCAAGAGAGGGCCCACATTCCTGGACAGCGGTGGCCTCTTTTCTATCCCCGAGCGACCCTGAGCCGACACCATCAGGATCTATCTGCAGTCTTCGGGGGAACGCACGTACCGCCAAGATCTCGATGCCACGCCGCCATCGGGGTTCACAAACGTGAAGGTGTGAGGCATGCCCGAATGCACGGCGGCGTGGATGGGACCCTTGAGAACTATCTTGCCGGTGTTTTTCCAGGCGACGTAGTACCACTGGACACCGTCGATGTAAACCTTGATGCCGGGTTGGAGATTGCTTCCCTTCACGATGAGCTTGAAGGGCGTGCAATCAGGCGTTGTCTTGATATGGATGATCATGGGCCCGTTCACGACCACGAGGGAGTTCGCCTGGTAACCGGCGCACCCGTTGGCGTCGGTAGCAGTCACGGTGAAGTTGAAGGTACCAGCGGTGGTTGGGATTCCGGAAAGAATGCCGCCCGAAGAGAGCGTGAGTCCGGCCGGGAGGTTCCCCGAGCTCACCGAGAACGTATAGGGCCCCGTTCCGCCACCAGCCGTGAACGTATCGCTATAAGACAGCCCTGCTGTGCCGATATGAGGCGAAATGGATGAGACGGCGATGGCGGGGCAGGCGATGACGAGCGAGTACGCCCGGTTTCCTGTACACCCAGAAGCGTCGGTGGCGGTCACGGTGAAGGTGTAGGTCCCTGGTACCGTAGGTATTCCGGAGAGGGTGCCGCTCGAGGAAAGCGTGAGGCCGGTGGGTAAAGTCCCCGACGTCACGGCGAAAGAGAATGGGCTTATCCCGCCGCTGGCCGTGATGGCCTGGCTGTAAGGCAGTCGCAAGGTTCCACCGGTGAGAGAAGCAGGCGAGAGCACGATCGTCGGGCAGCCGATGACGAGCGAGTACGCCCAGCTTCCTGTACACCCAAAAGCGTCGGTGGCGGTCACGGTGAAGTTGTAGGTCCCTGGTACCGTAGGTGTTCCGGAGAGGGTGCCGCTCGAGGAAAGCGTGATGCCGGCAGGTAAAGTCCCCGACGTCACGGCGAAAGAGTATGGGCTTGTCCCGCCGCTGGCCGTGATGGTCTGGCTATAAGGCAGTCCCGAGGTTCCGCCGGTGAGGGAAGAAGGCGAGAGCGCGATCGTCGGGCAGGCAGCCATGACCACCAGCGAGTAGGCTTGGTTTCCTACGCACCCGTCAACATCGACGACGGTCACGGTGAAGGTCGAGATTCCCGCGACGGTGGGGACTCCCGAGAGCACACCTGCGGAGGAGAGAGTGATACCGGGCGGCAAGCTTCCCGAGGTTATCGCGAAGGTGTAAGGCCCCGTACCGCCGTTCGCGGCGATCGTCTGGCTGTAGGCCGTACCTATGGTGGCCTGGGGAAGGGAAGCGGGCGAGAGTGTAATGGCGGGGCAGCCCACGACGAGCGTATACAGTTGGATCCCCGTGCACCCGGGGATGTGGTTGTCGGTGGCAGTCACGGAGAAGGCATAGTTGCCCTGGATCAAAGGGACTCCCGACAGGACGCCGACGTTGGTGAGGGTGAGCCCAGAAGGCAGGGTTCCGGCACTGATAGCGAAGGTGTACGGCGCCGTCCCACCGCTGGCCGTGATCGCAAGGTTGTAAGTTTGGCCCACCGTTGCGTTGGGCAAGGATGACGGCTGGAGCAGTATCGTCGGACAGCCCGGCGGGTTGACGACCATGACGTAGGCGTTGCTCCCGGTGCAAGTGGCGGCGTCCGTGGCGGTCACGGTGAAGCTGGTACTCCCCGCCGTCGTTGGGGTGCCTGAGAGCAGTCCCGCGGACGAAAGCGTGAAACCCGGAGGCAAGGTCCCCGAGGTCACCGCGTAAGAGTACGGCCCCGTGCCACCGGTTGCCGAAATGCTCTGGCTGTACGGCACGCCCACGGTCTGGTTGGGGAAGGT
>JBAWEQ010000050.1:0-15765 GCA_049591295.1 Acidobacteriota bacterium | reverse complement strand
TCCCAGGACCTCCTCATAAGGCCCCAGCATGGCAACCGACCCTCAACCAAGTCTAGACGGGGCACGGCGAGGATTTACGCTTCTTCTCCGTTCACGTGGCCGAGCTGTCAGTGCACCGCGGAGTGCGGCAGCGGCTACACGTGTCAGTCTGGGACGTGCGTGGCGACGTGTACGCCGACGTGCACGACAGCAAACCAGCATTCGTGCACGGGGGCGTCGAGCCAGGACTTGTATGTGTGTACGAGCGTGGGCGGCTGCCTCCAGTGGCAGTACGTGCAGACGTGCGGTTCTGGCACGACGTGCGACTCATCAACGGGTCAGCGAAAGCAGGGGGTCAGGTCTTTCATTGCCACATTTAGGACATCCCGCCGCGTGAGCATCCCGCGGGGCTCGGGGTCAGGGGCTCCGGGTCATGTCTTTAGAGTTAGCGTGTTGGTATGGACCTCCCGCCCAAGTTTTCCCCCCTGGGGTTGACCGTTGGAGGTGACTTCTTCGCGTGGCCTAGCGGCGGCGGGGGCTTCAGAGGCCGGGTTACGCCGTCGGCACGTGGCAACAGGCGTGCCGGGGGTGCCTTCCCGACCTCCCTCCCGTCCTGCTTGTTGCGGACGAGCCTCTGATAAGTGGCCACTTATCCGACGTGTCCCGCATGAGCTTGCCCCCGCGAAGGCGGGGGGCCTCCCGCCGCACGCCCAGGTCCCTCCTGGGCACAACCTCGAAGAAGCCGTCAGGATGGCGCCTCCGGCGCCAGGTTGACACAACGGCATTATGTTCTCGCCCTTCGCGGGTCCCTGGCCGGGGGTTCGCCTTCTAGCGGTACTGGAGCCCCTTCCGGGGATGCCCTTTGAGGTTGCCCTCAGGGCAGGCTCCTCGCGCGGGGTGGTTGCCGCCCCCGCGCTTACGCCCTTCGATGCAGCCCCCGGGGCAGGCTCTTCTCGACCTCGCCCGCCTTCGCGCAATGGCTTCGGCAGGTTCGCCCTCACCCCGTGCCCTGTTACTCCCCGCCCGCCCGCCTGAAAGCAGGACGCACCTAAAGCGAAAACCCCTTCCATGGGACCGGGGCGAGTTCCTATAAGACGCACCTACACGTTGCCCGAAACGCCGGTCCGGAACCGCCCGGGTGCAACGAAGGAAGCCGCGGCCGTTTGCTCCATAAGGCGCACTTATACAAACTCTCCGAGTTTGCCTTCGCCAAGGGGGCGCCCCTCGGTCCCGCCGCATGAGCGGCTTCCTAAAGTGGCCCACGTTGAACGAAGGTGGCTTGCCCCAGCCTCTACCGTTCCGCGTCACCTGGCCCACCAAAAAGGACCGCAAGCACCGGATTGGGCGCCCACAAGGGGGGGGAAACTAGAGGGCAAGCAACGCAACGGGCGCCCAAAGGCGCGCCGCCGCCCCTGGCCGGTGCCCGTCCATAACGCCAGCGCTTGCCCGGCACCGGTGGACGGCGGTGCTGGAAAACTAGCGCATAAAGAATTAATATCCATTTAGGAGGACACCATGCCGGTAGGACGTCCGAAAACCTTTGAAGGACCGACCACGAAGGTCTCCGTGGTGGTGCCGACGGACACCGCGCGCATCATGCGGGTGATGGCGGCTGAGCGGGGGGTAAGCGTGGCCCAGCTCGTGGACGACTTGGCACACCGGGAAGAACTTCTGAATGCCGTGGAGCGCGGGCGAAGGGCCTTTGCCGAAGAGGACTATGTGACCCACGAGGAGGCCGGGCGCCGCCTGAGGAAGCGGCGGACCCGGTGAGCGCGGTTCTTTGGGCTGGGCCGGCGCTTCGAGAACTTGAGGCGGCGCTGGACTACATTGCCAAGAATAACCCGGAGGCCGCCGAGCGGCTGGGGCGAAAGCTTCATGCGGCGGTGGGGCGCTTGGCCAAGTTCCCCAACTCGGGGCGGGTGGTGCCGGAGCTTGGAGATCCGCTGCTTCGGGAAGTGATCCACCCGCCCTTTCGGGTGATCTACGAGCGTGGCGGGGACGGGGTGCGGGTGCTTGCGGTGGTCCGGGCTGAGCAGCGGCCAGACTTTGAAGAAATCCAGGAGCGGTAAGGAGGATGGGGCAGGTCTTTCATTGCCACATTTGAGACATCCCTCCGCGGGAGATTCCGTGGACACGACGTCCAGTCTGCGGGCCTCCCCATTTGAAGGGATCGGCCGACGGGAGCATCGGCCGCTGCGGGTGGATGGGGACCTTCGGGGGCAGACGGGCGAGGCGCCCGTCCGTCCACAATCGGGCCTGGCCGGAGCCGTCGAGGAGCAGCGCCGATTCACAGGTTCTTCCCACCCTGTCGATTTCCCGAACTTGCTTCCAGTTCATTCGGCCCGGCAGGGACAGCGCGGGGGCCGGCTAGAGGTCGAGCAGGTCCGCCTTGCCCTGGCGCGCCACGGCGCTCTTCATGGCGCCGAGGAAGCGGGAGCGGAGCGCGTCGCTCATGAGGCCCTTCTTGACGGGAGGGAGCGCGAGGAAGGCCCCGAGGATGGCGCGCATGGCGTCCTGGCTGATGCTGCCGGGGTCGTCGAAGATGAGGTTTTGAAGGGTGCCGTGGTCGAGGCACTGCAACACGACCCGCTCGAAGGTCGTCTCGGGATGGATCACGCGTTGCCCGCGCTTGTCGAGCCTCATGGCGCCCGTCGAGCAGGCCAGCGCGCACACGCCGCATCCCATGCAGAGGGCGGTGTCCACAACCGGCTCCTGCTTTTTCTTCTTCCCCTCGGCGGCGGCCACCGGCCTCATGGTGATGGCCTGGATGGGGCAGGCCCCGGCGCACTTGGCGCAGCCGCTGCACGCCGCCGCGTCCGACAGGGCGATGAAGCTTGAGGTGACGACGGCGTGGGGATAGCCGAAACGGCTGATGCCCTGCATGACTTCGCAGCAGCAGGGGCAGCAGTTGCAGATGAAGCCGACCTTCGTCTGCACGTTGTCGGCGCACAGCACGAGGCCGCGCTCGCGCGACCGGGCGAGGTGGTCCAGCATCTCGCCCCTCGATATCTCCCTCGCCATTTGATGGCGGATGAGGAAGTCGGCCCCCGTGTCCATGCTCGTGCACATCTCCAGCGGGTCCGGGCACTGGCGCTCTCCCAGGTGCTCCTTCTGGTGCCGGCAGGAACACATGCCTATCGAGAAGCGGCTGGCGGCGGCGACGAGGGCGGTGGCTTTCTCGTAGTCGAGCACCTCCACGCCCTCCTGAACGGTCCCCTCGTGCGGGAGCGCGCGCAGGGGGCCGACCGAGGCGCCGTCGCCGGCGTTCCGCCGATAGACGAGGCCGTCGCCCAGGTACTCGTGGAAGAGCCTGGCCATGAGGGCCGGGTTCGCCCCGGGGTCGGTGCGCATCATCGTGAACTCGAAGAGACCGACGAACAGCGGGCTGGGCATGTAGTAGGTGGTGTCCTTGGCCCAGATGTCCATCACCAGTCCCTTGTCGGCCATGGCCTCCAGCATGATCCGGAGCCTGGCCGGCTCGATGCCGGTGATGCGCTCCAGCCGGTCCAGTGGCGAGAGGCCGTAGGGCATCCGGACGTAGACGTCCGCCTCCGCCTCCGAGAAGATCTCCCTCACGATGCGGTGCAGGGCCTCGTTCCAATGGACCCGCACGCCGAGGCTGTCAATCTTCTTTCCGACCCTGCGAAAGACGTCCTTCCCCGCGAGGTGTCCCATGAGCGGCCGACCTCCCTCCCGAGGCGTGCGAGCGGCGGCAAAGAAGTGAGGATTCGCCTTGTCGCCCCGACCGATAACCACGATCCACTTCCAACTGCTCTCTACGGCTACAGTATACCCCTCGGCATTCGCTCCTTGAAAAGCCTCGCGAAGCGTTTGGAGCCCGGGGGCGCTACCTGTTGCAGCCTGCTGAGGCGGCCATGGCCTTTGAGGAATTTCGGGAGATAATCTATGCGAGTTCGCCGCGCCTTCTGGTCTGCCTTGAAAGTCTCCTTGAGACGAGGCTCAAGAGGCAGGAGGCCGGATAAGGAGAAATGCACGGCGGAGAGATAGACCCGTGTCCCGTGGAGTCGAAATTCTGCGCGCTGCGGAGCGAAATCCGCGGCCGATCTGCGTCTCCGTGCCCTAGTCGAGAGGATGCCGCCATGAATGAGAAAATGGACCAGATTTCGGAAAAACATTTTCGAACGAAGTACGACCGCCTCGGCGACCGGGAGAAGCACGTGGCCCACCACCTCGCCGAGAGAACTCCCATTTCGAGAAACGTCGGCAAAGACCTCTCCGAAACAATGACCTTCGGCGAGAAAATGGCGGATAAGGTCGCCAGCTTTGGTGGCTCCTGGGTCTTCATCTCGATCTTTGCGGTCATCATGGTCGCGTGGGTCATCCTGAATTCCTTCGTCCTGATCAGGCTCGGCAAACCCTTCGACCCGTTCCCGTACATCCTGCTCAATCTCTTTCTGTCCATGCTCGCAGCGATTCAGGCGCCGATCATCCTGATGTCCCAAAACCGGCAGGCCTCCAAGGATCGCGCCAGCGCCGAGCACGATTACGAGGTCAATTTGAAATCCGAGATCGAAATCCTGACGCTTCACGAGAAGATCGACTCGCTCCGTGAGAGGCAGTGGAGTGAACTCCTTTCGCTCCAGCAGGAACAGCTCCGACTTCTTAGCGCACTTACAGGAACGCTCCCCAAATCCCCCTAAACGCTGGCCGCAAGAGCGAGGCCGGGGAATTCAGCGGGAGGCGCGGGAGGTGGGGCCAGGCCTTCCTTGCCACATGTCGCTAATCGCCGCGCGTGGCCGATCAGTACGCCCGCAGCATTCAACAGGGCGCCTCCATGGTCCTGATGGTAGAATTGTTGCCGAAGTCACGGGAGGATGCGCTATGAAACAGACCCACCAGCTCACGGCCATCATCGAACGAGAGGGAGACGGGTACTTCGCCCTTTGTCCCGAGCTGGACATCGCCAGCCAAGGAAGCAGCGTGGAGGAGGCCAAGGCCAACCTTAAGGAGGCCCTGGAGCTGTTCCTCGATGCCGCCGATCCTTCGGAGGTTCAGGGGCGGCTTCACCAGGAGGTCTATGTGACCCAGCTCGAGGTCGCCTTTGGGTAGACTGCGCGTCCTTTCCGGGGAAGAGGCATGCGCGATCCTCGCCCGAGAAGGCTTCCGCGAAGTCCGGCGGCAAGGGAGCCACATCGTCATGCAACAACGCGCCGAAGAGACGACCCTCACCGTCCCCGTGCCCGATCATCGCGAACTTCGCATGGGCACCTTGGCCTCGATCATCCGGCAGTCCCGTCTGCCTCGATCTCTCTTCGAGGCGGATTGAAGTTCCGGGAAGGTGGGGGCAGCTCTTTCGTTGCCGCATTTCGCTGATCCCGCCGCTGGAGATTCACGGGACACGGCGTCCGGTCCGAGGGTCCCCCCGCTAGGGAGGATCGGCCGATGGGAGTATCGGCCGCTACGGGTGGATGCGGACCTTCGGGGGCAGACGGGCGGGGCGCCTGTCCCTCCACCGTCCGGCCAGGCCGGATCCATTTGCGGAGCAGCTCCGCTTCACCGGTTCTGCCCACCCTACCGATTTCATGAACCTACTTCCGGTTCTTTCCGCCCGACGGCGATAACGCGGGACCCGGGGGGCCCGCATGACAGAGGGGCCGCCCGAAGGCGGCCCCTCTCTTCTCTCTGGTTCTCTGTTTCTCTGTCTCTCTGTCTCTATCCCTTTACTCCGCCTGCGAAGCCGAGATGGCGGCCATGGTGACGATGTCCCTGACGTCGGAGTGGAAGGAGACGATGTTGACGGGGGACTTCAGGCCGATGATGAGCGGCCCGATGACCTCGCCCTTGCTGATGTGGGTGACGAGCTTGTAGGCGATGTTGCCGCTCTGCAGGTCGGGGAAGATGAGGACGTTGGCGTCCCCCTTGATGAGGGAGGTCGGGTAGTTGGCCGCGGCGTAGTCGGGAAGCAGGGCCACGTCGCCGTGCATCTCGCCGTCCACCACCAGCTCGGGGTGGTCCTTGTGTAGCATCTCCACCGCCTGCCGGACCTTGCGGGCTTTGGGATGGTCGTTGTCCCCGAAGTTGGAGAAGGAGAGCATGGCGATGTGCGGCTCCATGTTGAAGTGGCGGGCCACCTCGGCGGCCTGCACCGCGATCTCCGCGAGCTGGGCCGCGTCCGGCTCGATGTTGAGGGTGGTGTCGGCGAAGAGGAAGACCTTACCCTCCACGAGCAGCAGGTGCATGCCCACGGCGCGGCTGATGCCGGGCTTGAGCTCGGCGAGGGGCAGCACGAACTGGATCGTCTCCACGTAGGAGCGCTCGATGCCCGCCACCATGCCGTCGGCCATGCCCATGCGCATCATCATCATGGCCTGGTGGATGGGCCGCCGGGAGTAGTACTCGACCCGCTTCGGCGTGTAGCCCTTGCGGCAGCGCAGGGCGTAGAGCTCCTTGGCGAACTCCTCCACGTGCGGGGAATGGGTGGGGTCGATGACCGTGAGCTTGGTCAGGTCGAGGCCGATCTGCTTGGCCTTGGCGCCGATCACCTCGGGGTCGCCCAGGAGGATGGGCCGGGCGAGCCCCTCTTCCACGAGCTGGCGCGCCGCCTCCACGACCTTGGGGTTCTCGCCCTCGGGGAAGACCACGCGCCGGGGAGCCTGGCGCGCCTTGGTGACGATGGTGCGCATGACCTGCTGGCTCTTGCTGGTCATTCCTTCGAGGCGGGCCCGGTAGGCGTCCCAATCGGCGATGGGCTGCTTGGCCACGCCCGTTTCGCACGCGGCCCTGGCGACGGCCGAGGCCTCCCACACGAGGACGCGGGGGTCGAAGGGCTTGGGGATGATGTAGTCGGGGCCGAATTGGAAGCGCTCGCCGCCGTAGGCCGCGCAGACGCTCTCGGGCACGGGCTCCTTGGCCAGGGCGGCCAGGGCGCGGCTCGCGGCCATCTTCATCTCCTCGTTGATGGCCGTGGCGCGGACGTCGAGGGCGCCGCGGAAGATGAAGGGGAAGCCGAGCACGTTGTTCACCTGGTTCGGATAGTCCGACCGGCCGGTGGCCATGATGACGTCGCCGCGGGCCGCCTTGGCGTCGGGGTAGGTGATCTCCGGGTCGGGGTTGGCCATGGCGAAGACGATGGGGTTCTTGGCCATGGAGCGGACCATGTCCTGGGTGACCAGGCCCTTCACCGAGCAGCCGAGGAAGACGTCGGCCCCCTTCATGGCGTCGGCGAGGGTGCGGAGCTTCGTCTCCTGGGCGAAGTGCTCCTTGAAGGGATTCATCCCCTCCTTGCGGCCCTTGTACACCACCCCCTTGGTGTCCACCAGGAGGAAGTTCTCGTTGGGCACGCCCAGTTGCTCGTAGAATTTGGCACAGGCGATGGCGGCCGCCCCGGCGCCCGAGACCACGACGCGGATGTCCTTGAACGTCTTGCCCGCCAGCTCCAGCGCGTTGAGCAGCGCCGCGCCCGAGATGATGGCCGTGCCGTGCTGGTCGTCGTGGAAGACCGGGATCTTCATGGTCTTCTTGAGGGTCTCCTCGATGTAGAAGCACTCGGGGGCCTTGATGTCCTCCAGGTTGATGCCCCCGAAGGTGGGCTCCAGGAGCTGGGCCACCTTGATGATCTCGTCGGGGTCGTGGGTGTTCACCTCGATGTCGAACACGTCCACGTGGGCGAACCGCTTGAAGAGCACGCCCTTGCCCTCCATGACGGGCTTGCCCGACACGGCTCCGATGTCGCCCAGGCCCAGGACGGCCGTGCCGTTCGAGAGCACCGCCACGAGGTTGCCCTTGTTGGTGTACTTGTAGGCGTCCTCGGGGTTCTTCTCGATGGCCAGGCAGGGCACAGCCACTCCCGGTGTGTAGGCCAAGGAGAGATCGCGGGCCGTCAGGCAAGGCTTGGTGGGAACCACCTCCGTCTTGCCCGGCCGGCCGATTGAATGGTAATCAAGCGCTTCCTGATCACGAATAGCCATCAAAGACCTCCACTTTCATGTTGCGGACAAGGAAAGGCCCGAGGATTCCGGGCTCCCTCCGTCTTCCGGCACCACAGGACAGAAGGTGATTATACTCCGCTTTGCCGAGAATGGGAGAACAGGGCGGGGAACCGGAGAAGGGGTCATCGCCGGTCCACGTTCCAGCCCGCCCAAGACTCTTCCGTCACCGTCCGCGTGCTCCCCACCTGGTCACAAACATGGAAGTAGGTTGCCGTGTTCGTGCGGGGGACCGCTATCGCGCCGATCTCGGGAGCCAGAGCACCGACCGAGCTCTGACCGCAGTCGCAACACCCCTCCCCCATCCGTCCGGTTCGGTAGGATCCTGCGTCAGCTGCCCTTTGACGAAGCCCTCAGATAACACCCCGGCGGGCGTCCCTCTCCCGCCTTACCGCCCCTGCTCCTCAGCCCAGGACCTTCCTTCAGCGAGCCCTGGGCTCTGCGGCACCGCCCTACAGTCCTGCTCCGGCGGGTGTTGCGCTGTTCATGGGGGGCCGGCATGGATCCCATAGCGGTGCCAGGCGGCTGTGCACTTGCTGCCCCTCATGCCCTACTTGGTGAAATCAAACGGCGCACTGACGCCTCCGTCAGGGTTGGTGACGGTGACGGCGATCGATTCACCCTTGGGGAAGAGGTGCCCCAGCGCGCCGCCGCCCCTGATGACGAGCTTCGTCGCGCCCTTGACGCTGATCTTGGTCCACGGGGTTCCACCGATCGTCGCCGTGGCGCCCGATTCGAAATGCGAGCCGCTGACCACCAGGCGGAAGGGTGCTGCGACCTTTTTGATCGAGGCAATGGCCGGGGGGATGGTGAAGGAGAACGCCCCGTCGGTCGTGCCCGCGTATAGTCTGTTTGGATCGGAAGGGTCCACGGCCAGGACTTGAACGTCTGCTGGGTTCGGGAGGCCCTCATTCATAGGGGCCCAGGAGTTCCCCCCGTTGGTGCTCTGGAAAATCCCTCCTCCTTTCGTACCCACGTAGAGCGTCGCCGGATCGGAGGGATCGACGGCGACAGCCAATACCCACAGCTTTGGGAGCCCGTTGCTCGCGGGGGTCCAGGAGTCTCCCCCGTCGGAGCTTCGAAACACGCCAGCTGCCATTGTGCCTGCATAGAGCGTGGAGGGTGAGGAAGGGGCGATGGCCAAGGCCAAGACATAACCATACCTGACGGCCGTCCACGAGTCTCCCTCGTCGGTACTCCGAAAAATCCCTTCGTAACCATCGCCATCCACCCCTGCATATAGCGTGCTCGGCTTCGAGGGATCGATCACCAGGGCACTGATTCCTGCCAGAGAGGGAAGGCCGTTGTCGATGGGGGTCCAGGAGCTCCCGGCATTGGTGCTTCGAAATGCCCCTCCGACATTCGTGCCCGCATAGAGAGTCGAGGGAGAGGCGCTGTCGATTGCCACAGCGGGGATATTGGCATTTCCAAGATCATTGTTCACCGCAATCCAGGAGTTGCCTGAGTCTGAGCTCTTGAAGATGCCATCGCCCGCCCCAGAGTAGTCGCCCGTGCCTGCATACAGTATCGCCGAATCGGAAGGATCAACGGCCAGCGCCTGCATAGCCATATTGATGGGCAGGCCACTGTTAATGTCTATCCACGAGATTCCCCCATCCATGCTACGAAAGACTCCGCAGGCTCTGGTACCCGCATAGACCGTCGGGGGAGAGTTGGAGCCGATGGCCAAGGAGTCGACCTCGACGCCCACGAGACCGTTGCTGGTGTCGGTCCAGGAGCCCCCTCCATCGGTGCTTCGAAAGACGCCGTTGCCATCCGTGCCCGCATAAAGCGTCGAGGACATGGAGGAGTCGATGGCCAGGGCGTACACCCAGAGGCTCCAAAGGCCGCTATGACTGCTCGTCCACGAGTTCCCTGCATCGGTGCTCCGAAAGAGACCTCTGCCCAATATCCCCGCGTAGAGCGTGGCAGGATCTGACGGATCGATGGCCAGAGCCGAAACAAATGCCTGCCCTGGAAAACCGGCACTGCGAGCGGTCCACGAATTCCCCCCATCCCTGCTTTGAAATACTCCGGCACCATATGTGCCTGCGTAGATCGTCGAGGGACTGGAAGGGTCGATGGCTAGAGCTTGCACCTGGAGATTCGTGAGGCCGCTGTTGCTGCTCGTCCACGAGTTTCCTCCGTCGGTGGTGCGAAAGACGCCTCCTCCCTGCGTGCCCGCATAGAGAGTTGACGGAGAGGAGGGATCGATGACCAGAGACAGAACATTTGCCTTCTCTCCCAGGCCGCTATCAATCACAGTCCAGGAGTTCCCACCGTCGGTGCTCCGCACAACCCCTTCACCGTAAGTGCCCGCATAGAGGGTCGAGGGATCTGACGGGTCAATGACCAGCACGAAAACGGTTGTATTCGTTAGGCCATTGTTGGCAGGAGCCCACGAGTTTCCTCCGTCAACACTCTTGAAGACACCGCTGAAGGTGCCAGCATAGAGGGTCGAGGGAGTCGATGGGTCGATAGCCAGCGCTATAACTGAGTTCGTAAGGCCACCATTCTTGGCAACCCACGAACCTCCCCCGTTATCGCTCCGAAAGACTCCGTCTTCTGTGCCCGTATAAAGGGTCCCAGGAGTCGAAGGATCCATGGCCACCGCAAAACAATCGCCTCCGTACGGCCCATTTGAGGTCCATTGGCCTGAGCCCGCCCATAGGGCCACGGGGGTCAGCACTACCACCAACAGAGCCAGGAGACTCGTTCTCACCAAACAACACCCATTTTCCTCTCTTCTCGTCTTCGCCATGGAAGATTCTCCCCCTCTTGACACTGCCTTAGCGCTGGTTTCCAGGCCCCGAGCTGGGCTCCGGCCTCCAGCACCCCCTTGCTTTGGCCATACTGCGCGCGAGGACCGCTACGAGTCCGTAGGATATTCCTACCCATCCTATAATGTCGCGCGTGTCCCCTTTCCGCCCCTTTCGGCCTTGGCCGCATACCCTACGGCCTGTACTGGATTCCCTGCGCCGATCGGAGAAGTGAAGAACTGGGCAAAGAGGACGCCAACAGCGCTGACTTGCTCCATGAGCGGCGTACCGAGAACCGAGTACCTCCCGCCAGAGCGCGTGGAATGATTTGCTACACAAGACAACACTAACTCCCAGAACTCTTCCCAAGCCGTGAGATGGCCGCACCGTGCACTAGATTCCCATGGCAAGCTGACGCGCCATAACGACACAGCCTGCCGCGATGGCCTTGCCTGGGTCCAGATTGGCGTCATCCAGCCAGTGGATGCCACGGAAGGGATGGCACCGATTAGCCGGACGGAAGAGGCGCCATTTCGGACGATGCGGCGGCCTCTCCCGACCGTTCAGCCGCGCTTCCGGACGATTTGGCCGCTCGCCAAAGGGGGCGCACGCGCGTTGGTTTCGCTCGGAGGCAGAGCACCAAGGCGTGCGGCCGGGAGACCAGGAAGCAGTCCCGGTGCAACAAGGCGCGAAGCCAGAGCAACATGGCGCGAAGGCAGAGCAACATGGCGCGAGGCCGGGGAACCAAGAAGCAGTCTCGGAGCATCGTGGCGCGCAGGCGGAGGAACAAGGCGCGAAACCGGGGGAACCAGGAAGCAGTCCCGGAGCAACATGGCGCGAGGGCATTCATCCTTTCCTCGAAGGCGGAGCAACCTTCCTCGAAGAGAGATCGTGCATTCGAGATGGTGGAGCGGGAGTCCGCAAGTGGAATCGACGCAGTCTGGAGGGCAGCGAACGAAGGCGGGGCGGGACACGTCTGTCGCGAGAGCCTGGATGCGAGACGCGCGAGGCGGTCCTGTGGCGCGTCATCCGAAGCCCTCTTCGAAGCTTCTCCCTTGAAGGATCCCGGACGACGGCCCCACGCGAACGGGGAGCCCCCTCATTGGGAGCCCTTTGCAAGGGAAGGCGCGGGGCAAGCTTCTCGTGGGTAGCGGCCGCGGTTCATCGCGGCCGAAGGGCCGGCCGCAACAAGTTGCGGCCGCTTCGGTGAACGGTGGGCCTTCGAAGCGGCGGGCGAGGGCGCCCGCCCCACAACCCTCCAGGGGGTCGGCGAAGGGCTTCGCCTTCCACGGGAATCAATTCGGTCGCTGTGGGAGGGGATGCCTATCCCCGACCTTGTGGCGCGGCCGCCCCCGGCCGCGAATCGCTAAGGGGTTCTTCAACCTCTAACCTGTGACCTGTAGCCTGTAACCTGCAACCTGAGAACTGAACCGCCCCGCGGGCCGGCGAGAGGAGAGGATCGAAGGTGAAGCACGCGAGGAACGGGTCAGAACTCCTCCATCTGGATGGCGTGGAGGAAGGCGGCGGCCTTGTCGTTGCGCAGCTCCTCCACCCGCTCCCAGTATTCAGAGAGCCCCTCCTCCACGGCCTCCGCGGGCAGCGGGCGGCCCGCGGCCTGCTCGGCGAGGATCTCGTGGAGGGCCATCTCCTCGAAGAGCCGGGAGAGCAGCTTCTTCACGAGGGCCGGCTGGAGCCCTTGCAGCAGCGTGGCGAGGGCGCCAAAGAGCGCGTCCACCTTCTCGTCGGCGGGATCATACATGGGCGACTCCTCGCGTGCTCCGGCGGGTCAATCCCCGCCATCAAGGTGTGCCAGGAGGGCCACGCCGGTGATCTGTTCGAAGCGCTGGGCCAGCGACGGAACGGGGCCCAGCGGCTCATCCAGCACGATCTTCTCCAGCCTCGCGTAGGGCACGAAGAAGGTGGCCAGCCCCATGGTTCCGCCAGCGCCGGCGGCCACCTGGCGGGCCCAGTCCTCCACGGAGGCCAGGTCGATTCCCCGCACCCAGACGCCCGTGGGGTCCATCCTGATGAGCAGGCCCCAGCTCTTCTCCCGCGGCTCGCGCAGGTGGAGGATCACGCAGCTTCCCGGGCCGGCCGCCGCCGAGTGGCGCTCCGTCGCGCCCCGGCGGCGGGAGCGGGGCTGTTTCTTACTTTCGGGGCTTTTCGGAGAGCTCAAGCAGGACACCTCCCGTGGATTTGGGGTGGACGAAGGCCACCCTGCAGCCGCCGGCGCCCGTGCGGGGAACCCGGTCGATGAGCTGGAACCCCTCGGCGGCCAGGCGCTCCAGCGCCGCCGCCACGTTGGGAACCTCCACGCAGAGGTGGTGAAGCCCCGGTCCCTTCCTGGCGATGAATTTTCCGATGGGCCCCTCGGGGTCCGTGGACTGGAGCAGCTCCAGCCGGGTCTCGCCGAGCGGATAGAAGGCCACCGTGACCTTCTGCTCCTCCACCTCCTCGCGACCGGTGCAGGCGAGGCCCAGGGCTTCGTAGAGGCGGCCGGCCGCCGCCAGATCCTCCACCGCGATGCCCACGTGGTCGAGTCTTATCTCAGATTCCCCGATTGAGGCGGCAGTGCCTTCGACAGATGCCTTGCTTGGCGGCGGAAAGGCCTTGTCTCCTGAACGGGGAGGGCCAATCCCTCCCCGCCCCACGGGCAAAGCCCGTTGGGGCCCCACCCCGCCCTCGGGGCTTCCTCGCCCGGCCGGGGCCGGGCTCGGAGGCAACCCAAATCCCTCGGCGGGTAATGAACGTCTTTCGCGAAAATCGCGTTCCATTTGCTCTTCAACGCTCCCCCCATCGCCAGTCGCGGGATTTGGGTTCAAGGCCGCACCTCCCAGCAGATCCGGCGCAGGATCTCGTCGGAGGCCGTGTAGGGATCCGCCTCCCTGCGCACGAAGGCCTCCAGCAGGCGCCGCTCCTCCTCGGGCGGGAGCCAGCGCTCCCTGAGCCTCGCCAGGAAGCCCTCCGCCAGCAGGTCGCTGAACTTCTGCGTGAACTTGAGCAGGAGGCGGCCCCGGCCCTCCTCGCTCGCGGCGAGGTGCTCCCGGTGCTTCTCCACCGCCGCCACCAGCTCGGGGATGCCCTCGCCCCGGTAGGCCACGGTCTTGAGGATGGGAGGCGTCCAGCCCGGCTCCTCCCCCGCCAGAGTGAGCGCGCTGTGCAGCTCCCGCTCCACCCGGTCAACGCCGTCGCGGTCGGCCTTGTTGATGACGAAGACGTCGGCGATCTCCATGATGCCGGCCTTGATCACCTGGATGTCGTCCCCCATGCCGGGCACGAGCAGCACGAGCACCGTGTCCGCCTCGCGGACGATGTCCACCTCGTCCTGGCCCACGCCCACCGTCTCCACGAGGATCACGTCGAAGCCGGCGGCGTCCAGGACGGTGAGGGCGTCGCCCGTGGCGCCGGAGAGCCCGCCCATGTGCCCGCGGGTGGCCATGGAGCGGATGAAGACGCCCTCGTCGAGCGCCCGCCCCTGCATCCGGATCCGGTCGCCCAGGATGGCCCCGCCGGAGAAGGCCGAGGAGGGGTCCACCGCGGCCACGGCGACCGTCAGGTTCTGTTCGCGGTAGGCCCCGATGAGCTTGTCCACCAGCGTGGACTTGCCGGCCCCGGGAGGGCCCGTGATGCCGATGATGCGGCCCCGGCCCGCGCGCCGGTACAGATCGCCCAGGATGTCGAGGTATCCCTCCCGGCGGTCCTCCACCACGCTCAGGCAGCGCGCGAGGGCCCGCCTGTCCCCGGCGACGACCTTTTCTGACAAGGGATGCAAGGGCAGTCCTCCCTGATCGAATGCGGTTCTTTGGCCTTTTCCCGGGGGGCGCCTTTCTCCAGGTCAACCCGGCGGAGCCCGTCTCCGCGCGGGCAGGCGGGCACCGGCCGCCCTTGCGGCGCGGGCCCTCAGGCGCCCCATTCTTTCAAGAGCTGCCGCGCGATGACCAGCCGCTGGACCTCGCTCGTCCCCTCGCCGATGGTGTTCAGCTTCGAGTCGCGGTAGAACTTCTCCGCCAAGAAATCCTCGGTGAAGCCGTAGCCTCCCAGGATCTGCACGGCCCTTTCGCCGGCCCACACGGACACCTCCGCGGCGTAGAGCTTGGCCATGGCCGAGAGCTTGGTCACCCGCTGGCCCTTGTCCTTCTTGGCCGCCGCCTGCATGGTGAGCAGCCGGGCCGCCTCGATGCGCGTGGCCATGTCGGCCAGGGCCCACTGGATGGCCTGGAACTCGCAGATCTTCTGCCCGAAGGCCTCCCGCTGCTGCGAGTAGACCAGCGCGGTATCGAAGGCCCCCTGCGCGCCGCCGAGGGACAGGGAGGCGATGGAGATCCGCCCTCCGTCCAGGACCGCGAGCGCGTTCTGGAAGCCCTGGTTCACCTCGCCGAGCCGGTTCTCGTCGGGAACGTAGCAGTCCTCCAGGATGAGCTCGCTCGTGTCCGAGGCCCTCAGCCCGAGCTTCTTCTCGCGCTTTCCGGAGCGGAAGCCGGGCGTCCCCTTCTCGATGACGAAGGCCGTCACCCCGTGGTGGGGATCGCTCTTGTCCGTGAGCACCATGACCACGGCGATGCCGCCGATGGTGGCGTGGGTGCAGAAGGTCTTGTTGCCGTTCAGGACCCACCCGTCGCCCTTGCGCACGGCGGTGGTCCTCAGCCCCGCCGCGTCGGAGCCGGAGCCGGGTTCGGTCAGCGCCCAGGCGCCCACGACCTCGCCCGAGGCGAGCCGGGGGAGGAAGCGCCGCCTCTGCTCGTCCGTGCCCCACAGGTAGATGTGGTTGCTGCAGAGCGAGTTGTGGGCGGCCACGCTGATGCCGACGGAGGGGTCCACGCGGGAGAGCTCCTCCACGACGATCACGTAGTCCATGTAGCTCATCCCCGCCCCGCCCAGCTCCTCGGGGAAGATGACCCCCATGAACCCCAGCTCGCCGAGCTTGTCGTAGAGGCTGCGGGGCAGTTCGCACTGCGCCTCCCATTCGCGGACGTGCGGGCGGATCTGCTCCTCGGCAAAAGACCTCACCGTCTCCTTCAGGACCTGCTGTTCGTCGGTCAGCTCAAAGTTCACGGGCGCCTCCCCTCAGAAGAGGAAATAGT
>JBAWEQ010000049.1:0-1724 GCA_049591295.1 Acidobacteriota bacterium | reverse complement strand
CACTATCCGCAGTCCTTCGAGTACTCCACGCTGGGCGGATGGATCGCCACTCGCTCCTCCGGACAGCAGGCGCTGGGCTACGGCCGCATCGAGCAGCTCTTCGCCGGCGGCCGGATGGAGACGCCGGCGGGGCCGCTGGAGCTCCCGTCCTTCCCGGCCTCCGCGGCGGGGCCCGACCTCCGCGAGCTCGTGCTGGGCTCCGAGGGAAGGCTCGGCTTACTCACGCGCGCCACCGTCCGCGTCCGCCCCCTGCCCGAGCGCGAGGAGTTCTTCGGCCTCTTCTTCCCCTCCTGGGAGGGGGCCTTCGAGGCCGCCCGGGAGATGGCGCAGGCGGGTGTGCGCCTCTCCATGCTGAGGCTCCAGGACGAGCCGGAAACGCGGATCTCGCTCCTGCTGGGCGGCTCCCGAAGGCTGACGGCTCTGCTGGAGCGCTACCTGAACCTCCGGGGAGCCGGGCAGGAGAAGTGCCTGGCGATCCTCGGCTGCACGGGCACGGCGCGCCAGTGCCGCGAGGGGCGGCGCGAGGCCCTGCGCCTATCTCGCCGCCGGGGGGGACTCTGGGTGGGCCGCCCGGCGGGGACGGCCTGGCTGAAGAACCGGTTTCTGTCTCCCTACCTCCGCAACACGCTGTGGGAGAAAGGGTACGCCGTGGACACGATGGAGACGGCCCTGCCCTGGTCCCGCCTGCCGGGCGCGTTGCAGGCCATCCGCGCGGGGCTGGAGCGGGCGCTGGAGGGCGAGGGGGAGCGGACCTTCGCCACGGCGCACCTCTCGCGTGTCTATCCCGACGGGGCGAGCCTCTACGTCACCTGTCTCTTCCGCGCGGCCGCGGATCCCGACAGGACCTTGGAGCGGTGGCGCCTCCTGAAGCGGACGGCGAGCCTCGCCATCACCGAGAGCGGAGGGACCATCAGCCACCAGCACGGCGTGGGTCTGGACCACGCCCCCTACCTGAAGGCGGAGAAGGGCGCCCTGGGGCTGGCCGCCCTGACGGGCGCCGTCCGGGCCCTGGACCCGGCGGGGATCATGAACCCGGGCAAGCTGTTGCCGGAGTGCTGAAACAGCACGAGGAGCGCACCATGTTCACGGCTCAAAAGCGCGAGGAAACCTGGCAGGAGATGGAAGGGCCCTGGGACCTGCTCGTTGTGGGTGGCGGCATCACCGGCGCAGCGGTCCTGCGGGAGGCCGGCCGGGCGGGCCTGAGGGGCCTGCTCGTGGAGGCCCGCGACTTCGCCTGGGGGGCCTCCAGCCGCTCCTCCAAGCTGGTCCACGGCGGGCTGAGGTACCTCGCCCAGGGCGATCTGAAGCTTACCTACGAGGCGGTGCGGGAGCGCGAGCGCCTCCTGAACGAGGCCCCCGGTCTGGTGGAGCGGCTCAACTTCCTCGCCCCACACTACCGCAAGAGCCCTCCCGGCCGGGCCATGATGGGCATCGGCCTCTCCCTCTACGATCTCATGGCGGGCGCCTGGAACCACCGCTACTTCGGGGCCGGATTCTTCCGGACCCTGGCGCCGAACCTCAGGCTGCCCGAGCTCCTGGGAGGGTACTGGTTCAAGGACGCGGAGACGGACGACGCGCGGATGGTGCTCCGGCTCGTCCTCGAGGCCGTGGCCGAGGGCCAGCGGGCGCTCAACTACGCCCGGTGCGTGGGGCTCATCAAGGAGGGCGGCGAGATCCGCGGCGCGCTGGTGCGGGACGGGCTCACCGGTCGGACGGCGCGCGTC
>JBAWEQ010000048.1:0-7864 GCA_049591295.1 Acidobacteriota bacterium | reverse complement strand
CGGCAAAGGCTTCGTTCTCTGGTTCACGGGGCTGTCGGGTTCGGGCAAGTCCACCCTCTCCAAGATGGTGGAGGAGCGCCTCCTGGAGCGCGGCGTGCCCGTGGAGGTGCTCGACGGCGATGAGGTGCGCACGAACCTCAGCAAGGGCCTCGGCTTCTCGAAGGAGGACCGGGACACCAACATCCGCCGCATCGGCTACGTCGCCAACCTGCTGGCGCGCAACGGCGTCTGCGCCATCACGGCGGCCATCTCCCCCTACCAGGAGATCCGCGACGAGGTCCGGAGCCGCGTGGAGCAGCGGGCCACCTTCGTGGAGACCTACCTGGACTGCCCCATGGAGAAGCTTATGGAGCGCGACGTGAAGGGCCTGTACAAGAAGGCGCTGGCCGGAGAAATCCCGCATTTCACCGGCGTCTCCGACCCTTACGAGCCGCCGGCAAAGCCCGAGGTCGTGGTCTACACCGGCGGCGAGCCGCCAGAGCAGTCCTGCGCGCGCATCGTCAAGACCCTCGAGATGCTGGAGCTGGTGCCGCCCGTGCCCGGCGACGACTACGGGGCCGACGAGGAGGCCGCCGTCGCCGCGAGGCTCAGGGATCTTGGGTATTTGGGGTAGGGGACTAGGGGACTAGGTGACTAGGTGACTAGGAGGCAAGCCTGCTCGCGAGCTGGCCCCCTTCCCTCATCACCTCATCTCCTCATCACCTCACCTCATCACGGCCCCCATCGGACTTATTCGAAGACCATGATCGACCTGCACATGCACTCGACATGCTCGGACGGCACGTTCACCCCAACCGAGCTCGTGCGCGAAGCCAAGGCCGCAGGCCTGACCCACATGGCCCTCACGGACCACGACACCGTGGAGGGCGTGGCCGAGGCCCGCGCGGAGGCCCGCCGGCAGGGGATCGCCTTCCTGTCCGGCCTGGAGATCTCCGCGGAGTATCAGCCGGGCACCCTGCACATCCTGGGATACGGGTTCGACGAGACCAGCGCCCCGCTCCTGGAGCGGCTGACCTCCGTGCAGCGCTGGCGCGACGAGCGCAATCCGAAGATCGTCGAGAAGCTCAACCATCTCGGCGTCGTCCTCACCCTGCCCGAAGTCGAAGCGGTCTCCGGGGGCGGCCTCGTGGGACGGCCGCACTTCGCCAAGGTCCTCATGGACAAGGGATACGTGAAAACGCGGCAGGAGGCGTTTGACCGATACCTGGCCAAGGGCCAGCCCGCCTACGTGGACAAGGCGAGGCTCTCGCCCGAGGAGAGCGTCGCCCTCATTCGGGCCGCCGGCGGCGTGGCCGTCCTGGCCCACCCCCTCCAGCTCCAGGCGGCTGACGAGCAGGCTCTGCAAGCCATCGTTCAGACGCTCGTGAATGCTGGCCTGCAAGGCCTCGAATGCCACTACCGAAACCACACCCCCGAAGACACCCGGCGCTTCCTCGCCCTCGCGAAGAGTTGCGGCCTCCTCGTCACCGGCGGTTCCGACTTCCACGGCACCAACCGCCCCGGCATCCGCCTCGGCGTCGGCGAGGGTGGGCTCAAAGTACCGATGGCGTGCTGGGAGGGGCTGGTGAGGAGACTAGGGGACTAGGATACTAAGATACTAGGTGACTAGGGGACTAGGGGACTAGGTGACTGGGGGACTAGGAAAAAGAGGGTTGGGAGGGGGAAAATGCGGCCTCATGAGAACCTTGATGTTTGGAAGATTTCCATGAATTTGGTAACCGAGATTTACGGGATCACTCGCGCCTTTCCGAAGGAGGAGGTTTTCGGGCTTTCTTCACAGATGCGCCGATCCGCTGTTAGCATTCCCGCCAACATAGCCGAAGGATGTGCCCGCAGAGGCAAAAAGGAGCGTGACCAGTTCCTGTATGTGGCTCGTGCATCCCTGAGCGAGCTCGAGACCCATCTGGAGATTGCCCGCCGTCTCGAGTACTTGAAGGAGGAAGTCCACCGTTCTTTGGCGGCGACATGTGGGCGAGTGTCCGCTCTCATCGACGGGCTACTGAACGCCCATCCGCCCAGTCCCCTGATGACCTAGTCACCTAGTCCCCTAGTCACCTAGTCCCGACAGTCCTCGGAGGCCCCATGGCTCTTCTAAGCAAGCTCTTCACGAGATCCACCAAGCCCCGCGCGGTGCTGATCGGCCTGGACGGGGTGCCGTACACCCTGCTCGAACACCTCATCGCGAAGGGGGTCACGCCGAACCTGGGCAGGCTCGCCGCGGCGGGTCCCTCGCACTTCCAGCAGATGGACGCCACGCTTCCGGAGATCTCGTCGGTCTCGTGGTCCTCCTTCATGACCGGCACGAACCCAGCGCGCCACGGCATCTACGGCTTCATGGACCTGAAGCCTGGCACCTATCAGATGTATTTCCCGAGCTACCCCAATCTGAAGGCCGAGCCCCTCTGGGACACCCTCGGCAAGCGGGGCAAGCGCTCGGTCGTCCTCAACCTCCCCGGCACCTACCCCGCCCGGCCCCACGAGGGGGTCCTCGTCTCCGGCTTCGTGGCCATCGATCTCAAGAAGGCCGTCCATCCGCCCTCCGTCCTGCCGGACCTGGAGAAGATGGGCTACCGCATCGACGTGGACACCAGCAAGGCCGCGGACGCGGACTTCCTCTACCGGGATCTCGACGAGACCCTCGCCGCGCGGGAGCGGGCCTTCGATCATTTTTGGAAAACCGAGAATTGGGACCTCTTCGTAGCCATCATCACGGGCACCGACCGGCTCCAGCACTTCCAGTGGCACGCCGTGGCCGACGCGACCCACCCCAACCACAAGCGGGCCATGGCCTACTACGCCAAGGCCGACGCCGTCGTGGGTCGGCTGCTGGACCGCCTGGGCGGCGAGGACCTCTGCCTGCTGATGAGCGACCATGGCTTCTGCGGCATCGAGACGGAGGTTTTGGTGAACCGCCATCTGGTCAACGGCGGCTTCCTGAAGTGGGAGAAGGACCCGCCCGACTCCTTCGCGGACATCCACCCCGAGGCCCGCGCCTTCGCCCTCGACCCATCGCGGATTTACGTCCACCGAAAGGGCCGCTACCCCAAGGGCCGCGTGGAGGAGCAGGAGGTCCCGGCGCTGAGGGAGGAGCTGAAGGCCTTCTTCCTGGGGCTGGAGTACCAGGGCCGGCGCTTCATCAAGGAGGTCTTCTTCCCCGAGCAGATCTACGAGGGGCCGGAGTTCGACAAGGCCCCGGATCTGGTCCTGCTCACCTCCGACGGCTTCGACCTCAAGGGCAACCCCAGGAAGGCGGAACCCTTCGCCCGCACGCACTTCACAGGCATGCACAACCGCCACGACGCCTTCCTCCTCTCCAACCGGCCCCTGCCCGACAAGAGGCCCCACATTGAGGACGTGCATGGGCTTCTCCTGAAGGCGATCGGTTGAGCCCCCGGGGGCTTCCAGCGGATTGACCGGGTTGATGAAGTTGCGGGGGATGCGCGAGGACTGCTAAAATAAGCGTGGCGCATCGTCGCGGGGGAGGGCGGGGATCGAGGAGGCGGCCCTTGGGGCCCGCCGGAGGAGTCTGCCATGACCGCCCAGACCGGGCTCGCGCCCGTCGCCATACGCACAACCCAGCCCCAGGCGGAGCCGGGCATCGCGCCCGAGGCCGCCAAAGCGCTGCCGCTGCTCTTCGTGAGGTGGCAGCTCCAGTTCACCAAGTGCTCCCTCAAGTGCCCCTACTGCATCGCCGAGTGGACCAAGCGCCCGGTGGACTTCCGGCCGGACCGCTTCCAGCGCATCGTGGACCGTCTGCTTCAGCAGCCCTACCGGCTCGTGATCCGCCTGGGGGTGGAGGGCGAGATCTTCCTCTCGCCGGAGATCCAGGAGGGAGTGATCCGCCTCTCCCACCACCCCAAGGTGGAGGGCATCTCTTTCTCCACGAACATGATGGCCTCGGACGACAAGGTGGCGGCCTTTCTGGACCGCGCCGACTGCACCAAGGTGGGGATGGGCTGCACGATCCACGACACGCAGATCACCGAGGAGCAGGCCGAGGGCTTCTTCCGCCGCATCGAGATGATCCAGAAGCGGGGCGTGCTGGTCTTCGTGGGCTACGTGGCCAAGCCCGACCGCTTCGAGTACATGCGCCGCTACAAGGCGCGCCTGGACGCGATCGGCGTGCCCTTTATCTCCAACGAGTACAACGGCGCCTTCGAGCACGTGCCCTACCCTGAGGCCTACACGAGCGAAGACCGGCGCGAACTTCGGCAGTTTCTCTGGACCGACCACTACTACGAGATGCTCGTGGAGCGCAAGAACCCCAAGGGCAAGCCCTGTCTGGCCGGGCACCGGTACATCTACCTGGGGAGCGACGGCAAGATCCTCTCCTGCGGCAACGACCGCAACCTCCCGTGGACCCTCTGGCAGAAGGCCGCCTGGCACCTCAACAAGCAGTGGCCCGCCAAGATCCAGGCACGGCGCATCCGCCGCCGCCAGCTCGGCAACATCCTCACCGACGACCTAAATCTCGCCGACGCGCCGCGGCGCTGCCCGCACACCTCCTGCACCTGCGGGAACGAGGCCCAGGCCTTCTTCCAGGTCGGCGGGGAGTATCACCGGACCCGCACCCTGCGCGTGATCTATCCCAAGGCCCGCGCCGCCGAGCTGGAGGCCCGCTACCCGAACCTGAAGCCTCTGGAGGAGGGCGCGTGGAAGCGGCCCTGATGCCGCGGACATGCCGGAGGAGCGCCCACCGAATCGGCCGGGACCGCCGATGAAGGGGAGAGAGGTCGCACCGGGGGGGATCCCATCCGGACATCCACCAGCGGAAAGGTGAAGCCATGCTCGTCTGCCTGATCACCCTGGACTGCGTGCGCTCCGACCACCTGGGAGGAGAGCTGACCCCGGCGCTGAACGCCCTGGCGCCCGAGTGGACCACCTTCGAACAGGCCTTCGCCCAGAGCCAGAACACCCTCAGCTCGCACCTCACCATGCTCACCTCCAACTACCTCTTCCAGCACGGGGTCTACTCGAACTACGCGCAGAAGGCCCTTCCGCCCCACGCCCTGCCTAACCGCCTGAAGGCCATGGGTTGGGACTGTCAGGCCATCACGAGCGTCGACTTCCTCGCGCAGTTCCTCGGCAACCAGGTGGGCGGCCGGGACCCGCGCTTTCCCGAACCGTCGGACCAGAGTCTCGTGGCGCGGGTGACGCGGAGGATCTACGGGCGCAGGGCCCCGGCCGAGAAGACCCTCGCGCGCGGGCTCCGGTGGCTCGGGGCCAAGGGAAGAAAGAGCGACGCCTTCCTCTGGCTGCACCTCTTCGACGCCCACATGGTCTACGAGGCGCCCCCCGCCTTCACGAAGGCGCACGTCACCGCCGAGGGCGGCGGGGGAAAGAGCGTGACCGACCAGCTCAAGGAGAGGGGCTGGTTCTCGCCCCACTTCCCGGAGTACGACCAGCCCCTGCCGCTCGAACACTTCCCCCAGCGCTACCGCGCCGCCGTGGCCTACCAGGACAGCCGGCTCGGGGAGTTCGTGGCGGCGCTCAAGGCCAAGGGCTGGTGGGACGACGCCCTGTTCGTGGTGACCGCGGACCACGGCGAGTGCCTCATGGGGGACCACGCCGTCTACTGCGCCCACAAGAAGCTCTTCGACACGACGGTGCACGTTCCCCTGCGCGTCAAGTTCCCGCGGGGCCGCCACGCCGGCGAGACGGTGGGGGCGCTGGTCCAGCACGTGGATCTTGCGCCCACGGTGGCGTCCCTGGCCGGCTTCGAGGAGCCGCTCTACATGGGGCGGGACCTTCAGGCCGTGGCTCAGGGCCGGGATCCCGGCCACGCCGTGGTCTTCTCCGAGCACGTGGACAACTTCCTGCGCTGTGCGCGGGACCGGGACTGGATCTACGCGGAGGAGGTCCCGGGCCAGCCGAACAAGTGGGGGCTCGCGATGGAGCCGGGGAACCTCTTCCGGAGGGACGCCGCTCCGGCCCCGCCCGGATCGGACCCCCACGCCCGGCGGCTCAAGGAGTGCCTGCATGCCCTCCTCTCGGGCCGGCCGGAGGTGGCGGGGGCGTGGGGCGAGTCCCGCGAGGCGGAGGCCGAGATGGCCGAGCGCCTCAAGGAACTGGGCTACATGTGAGAGGGGAAGGGGCCTTGGGAGCTGGAAGCCGGAAGAGTGAGATTCACCACGAAGACACGAAGACACCAAGGCGCAGAGGATTGGGGATCATGGCCTCCGCGGTTGGGTCTTGATGGGAGCTTGGTAACAGGAGCCGCATGAGCACCGACGACCTCTCGCTGCCGCCTCCGACTTCGGCGGACAACGCGCGCACCGTGGCCAGAGAGGGCGGCTGGGCCGGGCTCTTCAACGTCCTGGGCGCCATCATCCGCTACGGCAACGCCATCATCGTGACGCGGGTGCTGGGGGCCAAGCTCTACGGACTCTACGTCCTCGCCAACCGGGTGGTGACGGTCATCTCGGTCCCCTCGGGCCTGGGGCTGCCCACCTCCCTGGTCCACTTCACCGCCACCTACGCGGACACGGGCCAGTGGGGCAAGCTCCGCTGGTTCATCCGGGCGGCCTTCCGCACGGCGGTCCTCTCGAGCGCCGTGGGGGCCGTGCTCATCCTGCTCCTCAGCCCGTGGGCCTCGCACTCCCTCTTCGAGAAGGACGGGCTCCTGCTGCCCCTGAGCGGCCTGGCCCTCGCCCTGCCCTTCTGGGTGCTCTACCAGGTGTGCGCCGGCGGGCTCCAGGGGCTCAAGGCCATCCGGGGCAAGGTCTTCATCGAGCGCATCGCGCACCCCCTGGTCTTCAGCGCGATGCTCCTCATCGCGGGCTTCTATTTCCGAAGCCTGGAGTACGTGCTGGTCTGCTTCTTCGCCGCCGCGGTGATGGTCTTTCTCCTGGGCCTCACCTGGCTGCGCAAGCGCCTCGCGGCCCTGCCCTCCCCGCCGCCCTCCCCGCCCATGTGGGGGCACCTCCTCTCCTTCTCCACGCCCGTGATGTTCATGCAGTTCCTCAACTATTTCATCACCTGGTCGGACATTCTGGTGCTGGGGCACTTCGGTTCGGCCGCGAACGTGGGGGTCTACGGCATCGCCTCCACGCTGGGCCAGGGGGTGAGCATGCCCACGGACGCCATGGGCACCTCGCTGGCCCCCTCCTTTTCGGGCCTCGCGGGGCGGGGCGAGAAGGCCGAGCTGAGGCGGCTCTTCCACACCTCCACGCGGTGGATCTTCCTGCTGGCCACCTTCGCCGGGCTGGGGCTCATCCTGGCCGGGCCCGCCATCCTCCGGCTCTTCGGCCGCGATTTCGAGGAGGGGTACCTGGCCCTCTGCCTGCTGGCCGTGGGGCAGATGATCTCGGCGGCCTACGGGGCCAACGGCACCCTCATCACCATGACGGGCCATCCCAAGGTGAACCTGTACAACGCCATCTTTCTCGGCCCCGGCAACCTGGCCCTCTGCCTCTTCCTCATCCCCCGCTACGGGCTCGTGGGGGCCGCGGCCTCCGCCGCCTTCTCCTGGACCATCCTGAACGCGACGCGGGCGGTCGAGGTCTGGGTCCTGCTCCGGATCGGCCCCTGGGACCGCACCATCCTCAAGCCCCTCGCGGCCTTTCTGGCCGGGGCGGCCCTGGGCGGAGCGGCCTTCCATTTCATCCATCCCCTCGTGGGCGCCGCCGTGGGCCTGTCGGTCTACGCCGGCCTCTGGTATCTCCTCCGCCCCGAGCCCGAGGACTGGGACATGCTCAAGAGGGCGTGGGCGAAGCTTCGAAGGAGCCCGCTGGGGGGGCGAGACGGGAGACGCTAGACGGGAGACGCTAGACGGGAGGGAAAGTGGAGTGAAGAGAGCGCACGAGAGGTTGAGAGTATGGCAGCGGAGCCGGGAGCTTGTCTTGCGCCTCTATGAGGTGACGGG
>JBAWEQ010000047.1:0-7682 GCA_049591295.1 Acidobacteriota bacterium | reverse complement strand
CGGCGGGGAGGGGTTTAGGACCCGCGCAGAAATAACTGAACGTTTTCGCATCCCATCTTCGCGCGATCTTGACGCGATTCTCGATCGCAAAATCCTCAACGTAGTCTTCAACTACGCCTGCGGTTTTTCTCCCTCCAATCGCGCCAATCTCATACGAACCTGGGCGCGAATTCCGTTAACCTATTCCTGTGCGGGTCCTAACCAAGCGTAATTGGGAATGAAAGGAGGGAATGAAGGCCTTCCAAGAAGGCCTGTAGCGGCCGGCTCCCGTCGGCCGAACCCCCCGAAGGACCTCCACCGGCCGTAGCGGCCGCCCGCTGGGCGGCCGAACAGCCGCCGTGCTGGTACCATCGCCCTCGGCCGCAAGGGTGCGGCCGCCACGGGGAATGAGAAGCTTCGAAGCGGCGGGCGAGGGCGCCCGCCCCACACCTTCTTTGGTGGCGCGGCTGCCCCCAGCCGCGAACAGGCGGGCGAGGGCGCCCGCCCCACACAGGGACACCGCGGGGAGCCCGCCCCACGCGGGGACACCGTGGCGCGGCCGCCCCCGGCCGCGAACCCCCCCCGAACGGATTGTCGTTCACCGCCGGGATAGCTCCGTCGGAGCCCTTCGCGGGACACCCTCACCGCGACTGCACAATGAGGGGCCGCCCGGCGAAGGGGCCCTTAATGCATCTGACGGGTTTCGATGGTTGCCACGCGGGCGGAGAGCTCTCTAAGACCCGCTTCGAGGAAGGTAATCCGGCGGTCCAGTTCGGCGTAGGAAAACTTGATGGAGGCGCGCACCTCCTCGAAGTTGGTGCGGGTCTCCACGATGAAATCGTCCAGCTTCGCTTCGAAGCCATCCATCCTGGTTTCCAGATGGTCCACCTTCGTTTCCAGGCCGTCCATCCTCGTTTCCAGATGGTCCACCTTCGTGTCCAGATGGTCCACCTTTGTTTCCAGGCTGTCCATCCTCGTTTCCAGATGGTCCACCTTCGTGTCCAGGCGGTCTACCTTCGCGTCTAGGCCATCCACCTTCTCAACGAGGGCGCCATGACCCTCGGCGAGTAGCCGAATATCCGATCGCAGGTCCTCCGCCACCACATCGAAGTGACGGCGGGTCTCTTGATTCTCTTCTTTGATGAACTGAACCAGCTCCTCCATGTCCATGGGGTTCCCTCCGAGGGTAGTGTAGCGGCGGAGCAACCCACCGGCAAGGGGGGAAGTATTCGGAATCGGGCAAGGACCAGAGGTCCACCACGGCTCCAAGGCACGGGTGAATGAAGACCTAGAAGCTTCGAAGCGGCGGGCGAGGGCGCCCGCCCCACACAGGGACACCGCGGGGAGCCCGCCCCACGCGGGGACACCGTGGCGCGGCCGCCCCCGGCCGCGAACCCCCAACACTTTACCGCCTTCGGCCTCGTCCCCTCCTGGGGTATGATGGCCGGGCGGGCTCTGATCCCATTGCCCACGGAGGACGGGGCGGCATGGCCGGGTGTTGCTCATGATATGGCTCGTTTCCTTTGTGCTCCTGTGTCTGGCGGTGTGGGCCGTGAGGCGGCGCTGGCCGGGCGTGGACCGGTGGTTCGGCGGCCTGCTGGAACCCCCGCCGGAAGAAGATCAGACATCGAAGGGTTCCTGGGGCTGGCTGGTTGCGGGTCTGGTGGTCCTGGGCCTGGCGTTCACCATCATCGAGGTTAACCAGCCCTACTACTTTGCCCAGGACGACGCGTTGGTGGCGGAGCTGCCAGGTATGGTGGCCGGCTGCCGGGCGCTCTGGCGGGGCGAGTTTCCCGACTACGGCCCGAACTGCCTCCTGGGTGGGCCAGGGCTCTCCGAGGGCGGCGGGTCTCTGATCTATCCTCCCACGTGGCTGGCCTACGCCATCGCGCGATACGGCCTGCACGACGAATATGCACTGCTGGAGGTTTTCGCGGCCCTGCACCTGCTGGCGGGCTTCCTCCTGATGTGGTGGCTGGCGCGGCGCCTGCGCCTCTCTCCCATGGCCTCCACGCTCGCCTCGCTGGCCCTCGTCCTCTCGGGCAGTGTCCTCATCATGGGCCGATGCTGGCACATGATCCTCCCCACGGTGGTGGCCGGCCCGGCCATCGCCCTTTGCCTGCTCTGGCTGAGCGAGAAAGCGATCGGCTGGCGCTGGGCCCTCGTGACGGGGCTCGTCCTCGGCGTCTATTATCAGGTGGGATTTCCGCAGGAGTGGGCCTATGCGGCGCTCTTCTTCGGCCTGGGCGTCCTCTGGCTGGTGCTCTGGGGAGAGGTTCCCTGGCGTCGGGCTCTCTGGAGCCTGCCGGCCCTGGCCTGGGCGGCGGCCCTGGCGGCGCCCCTCCTCTGGTGCCAGATGAGCTTCGCCCGCGATATGGTGCGCCCGCCCCCTTACGGCCGCGGCATTCTGCCGGGCCTCGCGGCCCTCTTCCTCCCCGCACCGCTGGTCCACTGCCCCCATCCCAATTTCTGGGGCAGCACTGACCTTCGCTACATGAGCGAATTTTACTACTTCGGGACCATCCTGGCCGTGACCTTCGTACTGGGGCTACTGGCGTGGCTCACCTCGCGCTGGGACCGGCGGTGGGGAAGGGGACGGCTCTGGTTCTTTCTGGGTGTGGTGGCTTTCCTGCTGGCCTTGGGTCCCCAGGGCGGCCTCTGGCAGCTCCTCAACCACCTGCCCTTCCTCTCCCTCGTGAACAACAACCCCTTCCGGGCCATGCCCTTCATGGTTCTCTTCGTGGCTCTCGCGGGGGGGGCGGTGCTGGACCGCCTCCTCAAGCCGCTGGCCCCGCGCCGGTGGGCGCCCCTGGCGGTGGGTCTGCTCGGCTGCGCGCTCCTGCTCTATCACGCCTCCATCGCCCGGCCGGCCTTTTACTCCTACGGCTTTCGTCCCTATCCGGCGTTACCCAAACCGCTGGCCCAGACCCTGGATGCGGGGGCTCCACCGCAGGGGCGCCTCATCCCCATCGCCCCCATGCGCTCCATCCTGCCCGGCTACGGCCTCTCCATGATGCACGGCCTGCCTGCGGTGTACGGCCTCTACTCTTTCTTCGGCTACGACCCGCTGGTCCAATCCCTGCCGCCCTTTCGCCTCGCGTACGACCGGCTCCGGCAGGACACTCCTGCCGCCCTCAAGGCTTACGGCGTGCGCTACCTCGTGCTCAACGAGGCGGCCGTGCACCCCCGCTTCTCGCCCAACCCCTTCGAGCGGGGGATGGAGGGCATCTCCGCCCTGCAGCCGGTCCTGACCTACCTACCCAAGTTGGATGTGGCCTCCCATGTCTTTGCCCCCCCCGACGAGATCTGGACGCTCAAGGGGGCCGATCCGCTGGCCTTCCCCACGGGCGATCCCGGCCGCTCACTGCCCATCCGCTTCCCAGGGCGAGGGATCGACGTGGACCTCCAGGGCGCGGGCCCCGGCCCCGTCACGGTCAACTTCCTCTGGTACCGCCAGATGCACGCCACCGCCGACGGCCAGCCCGTCCCCTGCCATCCGGACCAGTGGGGCCGAATCCAGGTGGAGCTGTCCAAACCGGCCCGCAACCTCGTCATCCGCTTCGACCCCGGCTGGCTCAAGGGGCTCCTCAACGGCGGCCTGCTGGCCGTGCTCGGCCTCCTCCTCGCCGTGTGGTTCAACAGGCGGCCGGGGGAATGACCGGGAGGGGCCTCCTTCGCCCGTGGGGCAGGCGCCGGGTGAGTAGGCGGAATCTCCGTGGGGGAGGCTTCTCCAGAGGCCGGTGCGCCGTTCCCTTCCCACCCGTCGCGCTCTGGAGAGCGCTCCTACGAGGTGAGGGCAGGTAGGCGGGCGAGGGCGCCTGCCCCACAGGCGCCAGCCCACATCTTCTCCTTTTGTGGCGCG
The DNA here is from genome assembly GCA_049591295.1 of Acidobacteriota bacterium. Taxonomy (GTDB): domain Bacteria; phylum Acidobacteriota; class UBA4820; order UBA4820; family DSQY01; genus DTPS01. The sequence goes on along the minus strand of JBAWEQ010000047.1, from coordinate 3,841 downwards.
GCTGCCCCCAGCCGCGAACAGGCGGGCGGGGGCGCCTGCCCCACGGCCGACAAAGGTTTCAAAGTGCTTCTTTTCCCCACCTCCCCAGCCTCCTCTGTGCCTCGGTGCCTCTGTGGTTCATTCTCTCCCCTCCCCCGCCACTCCTTGTCTCCGGGGACTGACACCCCGTGTCACCCGGCGTGGTGGCCCTTTGGATTCTCCGCCCTTTGCGTCTGGCACCGGGATTGCTTTACAATGGGTTCACAGGAGGTGCGCATGAAGAAACAGAAAGGTTTTACGCTGATCGAGCTCCTCATCGTCGTGGCGATCATCGGCATCATCGCCGCCATCGCCATCCCCAACCTGCTCTCCGCCATCCAGCGCGCCAAGCAGAAGAGGGCCATGGGTGAGGTGAACTCCCTCGCCACCGCTTTCCAGTCCTACGCCACCGACACCAATGTCTATCCGGTTCAGTCCACACCGGCTGCTGCCACCAGCATCTCGGCTGCGATCACTCCCGACTACATCAAGGTGGTCCCCAACCCCGACCCCTGGAACACCGCTTATCAGTACCAAGGGGTCACCAGCGAGTATGCCGTCGCCTCCTGGGGCAAGGACGGTACGGCTGACGCTAACGGTTGGACCGCAGTCAAGCTGACACCCGCTGATTCCAGCTACTACAGCCAAAACACCACCTGCTTCGAGTGCGACATCGTCTGGGAGGGCAGCTCCTTTCTAATCTCACCGGGTGGCAAGCAGGCCACCTGCAAGTAAGCCGGAACACCCAGTTATGTCTTGGAAAAGGGCCCCCAACTTGGGGCCCTTTTCCTTTGAGGGGCGCACTAAAGGAGGCACCGCCGAGGCGCGGAGGCACCACTCGGAAAGACCTGCGGAAAGGTAGATGGCGAATGGGGGGAGACCACCCACGGCTGACGGCCCACGGCCCCGCTGTCGTAGCGTCATCCTGGGGCACACTTCAGAGGGCCGCTGACTCAGGATCCCGTCGTGTAGAGACCGGCGCCTGGATTTGGTCGTGCGCTGCTTTCCAGGATTTCAGCTTGTCCGAAATCCCGCCTCATCAACGTCATTCCGGCTTGCCCGGAATCCCCCCCTTTATCGCCCCGGATTCTAGACGCGCTCCGCTCGCCAGAATGACGGGATCGGGAGGCGTCATTCCGGCTTGTCCGGAATCCTTCTCCTTCATCGCCCCAGATTCTGGCCTCGCTTCGCTCGCCGGAATGACCGAAAAGGGGGGCATTCCGGCTCCTCGGCCTCCCCCCCCTCATCAACGTCATTCCGGCTTGTCCGGAACCCTGTCTCCCGCCCGGCGCTTCTCTTCCTTCTCCCCCGAGGCCAGGCCTTGCAACTCCCCCTGGACCATCTGCTCCAGGCCGGGCATGTGGCGCGCCTTGGCTTTGGCGAGGCAATCCTGGAAGACCGCGGCGGCCTCCTGCCCCTGGCCGTTGATTTTCAAGGCCCTCCCAAGTTGAAGAAGGTACCAGGGCTTCCGCCCCCCGGTGAACTGGCAGGCCTGCCGGGCCACGGCCAGCGCCTCCTGCCGCACCATAGCGCTGGGCTCAGGAATCATGAGAAGCTCCTGGCCCGTCTCGAAGAGGACGATCACGCTGCCGTGGCTTTCTGCCAGGGCCTTCTGGACTAACTGCTTCGCCTCGGCATCGCGGCCCTCTCCCCACAGAGCTGCGGCCAGACCAACCATCCATGGCTGGCTTGAGGGGGCCCGGGCCAGCGATTCCCTCGCCAGCCGCTCCGCCTCCTGGAGCCGCCCCAGCCCCAGGAGGGCGTCCGCTTCGTCCTGCCGGGCGCGGTCGTCCTGGGGCGAGAGGGCCAAAGCCTTTCGCGCGGACTCCAGCGCATCCGAGTATTTCCCTTCCTTGATGCAGCTAAAAGCCAGGTTGGCGAGAAGCTCCTCCTTCTTGCTCCCGGGCATTGTCAGCGCCTGCCTGAAGAGAGCCTCGGCCTTGGGAAACTCGCCCTCGCTGAGCATCACCACGCCGTAATTCTGCAAGGATGTGGCCGTTACCGCGATGGCGAAGCTTTTTTCCAGAAGCACTTTGGCCCCTTCGATGTTCTTGTATTTGTTGAACAGCTCCATTCCCAGGCTGCCCAGCGCCACGTAGTTGCCCTGCGGGGCCACCTCCAGGGAGTGCCGAAAGAGGGTCTCGGTGTTGCGCCAGACCATGACCTGAAAGGCCGTCTGGAGGCCCAATGCCGCCAGAAGGAGCGAAAAAAGGTACAGCGCGATCCGGGCTCGAAGTCCCCGTCCTTTCACGCACCGGTAGGCCGGCCAGACGAGCGCGATGAAGGCGCCCGTATAGGTAAAGTAGGTATAGCGGTCCGCGTAGGCCTGCATGGCTCCCACGTGGATGAGCCCGATGACGGGCACCAGCGTTCCGAGAAACCAGAGCCATCCCACCAGGAGGTAGGGCGCGCGGTGAACGAACCGCAGAGCCAGGAGCGTGACGGCGATCAGCAGCAGCAGGGGAGGAATGACGGTGAGGGGCGCCAGGCGCAGATCGGGCATCGGGTAGAAGACGCTGAGCCCCACGGGGAAGAAGAGCTTGGCGATATACTGACCGTAGGCGTAAAGGACGTTCTCCACCTTCAGTGTGAGAGGCAGGTGGGCGCCGCCGATCAACGTGCCGCCCAGCTTGTTGGAGAGGTAGGTCCCGACGCTGAAGGCGAAGACGAGCAGGAAGAGGGGGATCTTCTCTCTCAGGAGCGGCCACGCCTCTCGCAGCCAGCCCGCCTTCAGCCGGTTGGGCCACGGCGGGGCCTTGCCGTCCTCCCGGGGCGGCCAGGCTTCGAAGAGCTCCCACCGGCCCAGGGGCCAAATATCAAGAAGGATCAGCAGAAGAGGCAGCGTCACGAGCATGGGCTTGGCGAGCAGGCTCAGGAGGAGGCAAACGAAGACGAGCCAGTAGGCTCGCCTGCTCCGGCTCTCCGCGTAGAAGGCATAGGCGAGCAGGGCCAGGAGGCCGAAGAGGGTCGAGAGCACCTCCTTGCGCTCGGCGATCCAGGCCACCGCCTCCACGTGCATCGGGTGGAGGCCGAAGAGGGCCGCCACCGCCCAGCTCGGCCAGGGCTCGTGCGTCATCTTGTCCAACAAGAAGAAGACCAGGAGGGTGCAGAGAAGGTGGTAGAAGAGGCTCATCAGGTGGGCGCCGGACGGGTTAAGCCCAAAGAGCTGGCAGTCGAGCATATGCGAGAGCAGCGCGAGCGGCGTGTACAGGTGCATCGGCGCGTGGGTGAAGGCGTAGACGACCCCCCTCCAGGTGAGGCCGGCCTGCACCACCGTGTTGTCGGTGACGAAGAGCTGGTCGTCGTACTGGATGAAGCCGCAGTAGGCCACGTAGAAGTAGGCCGAGGCGGTGAGGCCCACCAGGACGAGGGCCATCCACAGCTCTTTTGGGATCTTGCGGAGCCGGTCCGTCATCGCCACCTTCGCCCCTCCCGAGATTGGCCTCTTCTCTTGAGCCGCCCCTGGCGCCCTAAAGGGTCATTGTACTATGCCGCCCTGTGCTTGGCCGCCCCACGCATCGCGCCCTGGAGAGCGCTCCCGCTGGCGGAGACCCTTCCCGTGGGGCGGGCGCCCTCGCCCGCCGGTAGGGGTCACGGGGATCGCGGCCGAGGGCGGCCGGGTCACAGGGCCGGGAGAGCCTGTATCGCCCCATCTCCATGGTACTCGTGGGGCGGGCGCCCTCGCCCGCCGGTAGGGTAATCGACATAGGTAGGCCCTCGCGGGCTTTCCCTGTCACACCACCGTGCGTACGGGTCCGTACACGGCGGTTCGGTGGGTTATGCGGTTGGACCCCAAGAGCGTCCCCGCCGGACTTTGGGTTGC
>JBAWEQ010000046.1:0-1613 GCA_049591295.1 Acidobacteriota bacterium | reverse complement strand
ATGCGGTGGCATACACCTCATTTGCGCGCGGCGGCCCTGGCGTCTCCTTGGCGCTGACTAAGGACTTCAGGACCTTTGAACGATTCGGCGTGATTATGCCACCTGAAGATAAGGATGCCGCTCTGCTGCCGCGAAGGATCAACGGCTACTGGGCGTTGATCCATCGGCCAATGACCACGCTTGGTACCCATATGTGGATTTCTTACTCTCCGGATCTGCGGCATTGGGGGAGTCACAAAATCATCCTGGAAGCACGACGCGGCGGATGGTGGGATGCCAACAAGATTGGGCTATGTTCCCCGCCGATCGAAACGCCGCAAGGCTGGCTGATGATCTATCACGGAGTGCGACAGACCGCATCGGGAAGCATTTATCGCCTGGGCCTCGCGCTCTTTGATCTGGAGAGGCCAGAAGTCTGCTTGCAACGAGGAGACTCCTGGATGTTCGGCCCTGAAGCCCCATACGAGCGCGGTGGAGACGTTAGCGACGTTGTGTTTCCCTGCGGCCAAACCATCGGTGCCGATGGGGATACGATTCATCTCTATTACGGGGCCGCTGATTCCTGTATGGCCATGGCTACAGGGAGCATCCGTGCTCTCCTGGCGTGGTTGGATGTGAATTCCAGCGTGGATGACGGACCTGCGCAGTGATGCACGGCATCTCTCCACTGAGAGGAAGTTCCAATGAACGTTGAAACGATGACTTGGCCGAATTGGTTACCGCGGGTACTTTGGATTCGACGAGTGTGCCCTCGGTGCAACTCGGTTCAATTCAAACCAGGTGAATTGCATTCGTTCGATGGCTTCTTGGGCATGTTTGCTCTCCGCCCCGTTCGCTGCATGTTTTGCTGGCGGCGATATTACTGGCTTTCCATACGAGGAGCAGGATGAGCACCCTGCACTATGACTCCGGTCCCACGTCGAATGATCTTCTTCGCAGCCTTGTCGCGAAACACGCCCCGGCAGTTCTGAGCTATAAGATCGTTGCGCAAAGCGCGGAGGACGTGCAGAACACCGAGAATGCTCCCGCCGTGAGCATGGGACCGTACTTGCTCAAGTCTGGACAAACATGCCTCTTGGGGACAATCAGCATCTATAGCCTCCGGGGTGAGAATCGCGAGCAGATACGCCTTCTTTATATGAATGCAGCGGCGATTCGGGTCTGGGAGCAAATGGGGAAAGCACCCAGAATCATTGGCGCGCAAACTCGCCCGCCTCACACATCTCTTCTCACCTTCGGGGTCCCCTTTAGCAATTAAACGGTCAATCTACGCATCCCAAGATTCCGACGTCCGGGACCGGGCCCTCGACCTCGCTCTCCAAATGCAATGGAGGCGAAAGAAGGTGGCATGCCCGGTAATTTGTACCGGTGCGAGTGTGAGTTCGCGCGTCGCGTTGGGTGGCAGGCGGAAACATTCTCCACGGCACCTGAAAAATTCATGGAACAAGAAGACGAGGCAATGAGGGCCACTTACTTCGCCTGCTGTCTTTCGTCATAAGGTGGGCACTTGCGTGGCACTGAATTCAATGTTGCGCCACCAGAAGTCGTGTCCGCTGCTTTCTATCTCGGAGCCGGGAACGCCAAGAGCTGCCCACGTTCCGGTTGGCGTGAAT
>JBAWEQ010000045.1:0-4476 GCA_049591295.1 Acidobacteriota bacterium | reverse complement strand
CGGCCGGCGGCTGGCCTTCGTGGGCATTCTGAAGGAGGGGTTCGATCCCCTCAGACAGGGGCTCGACTCCTTCCTCATGGTGCCGGTGGCGCTGCGGTTCCTGCTGCACTGGGTGGAGAGCCTCCAGGCCCAGCGGCAGACCTTGGAAACACTGTCTGAGGAGGTCCGGCGTCTTCGGAGCGGCCTGCCCGACGGGAGCGGGCTGGAGCCCATACTCGGGCGCAGCCCGGTCATCGTGGAGGCCCTCGATCTCGCGGACGCGGCCGCCCAGACGGAGATGGGGGTGCTGCTGCTGGGCCCCACGGGCACGGGCAAGGAGCTCTTCGCCCGCCGCATCCACTGGCTCTCCAAGCGGAACGGCAGGCCCATGGTGGCCGTCAACTGCTCGAGCATCCCGGCCACCCTGCTGGAGAGCGAGCTGTTCGGGGCCGAGCGGGGAGCGTACACCGGCAGCGAGGTCCGGCGCGGGGGCTATTTCGAGGAGGCCTCGGGAGGGACCCTCTTCCTGGACGAGATCGGCGACATGCCGCTGGCCTTGCAGCCCAAGCTGCTGCGCGTGCTGGAGGAGAAGCGCGTCTATCCCCTGGGAAGCTCCAAGGGCAAGCCGGTGGACGCGCGGGTGATCGCCGCGAGCAACCAGGACTTGAAGGCTATGATGGAGGAGGGGCGCTTCCGGCGGGACCTCTACTATCGTCTGGCGCAGATAATCGTCGAGCTTCCGCCGCTGACGGAGAGGCGGGAGGACATCGCCCTCCTGGCGGTGGCCTTTCTGGAGCGGGCCAACCGGGAGGTGGGCAAGAGCCTCAGAGGTTTCGAGGAGGAGGCCCTCCGGCTGCTCATGGCGCACCCGTGGGGGGGGAACGTCCGCGAACTGTTGAACAGCGTCAGACGCATGGTGGTCATGGCGCATGGGGAGAGCATCGACGCGGCGCTCGTCCGCCGCGCCCTGGACCTGCAGACCGGCCACGAGGCCGAAGAAAGCTGGTGGAGCCAGAACCTGCGGGCGGCCAACGATGCCTTCGAGCGGGAATACCTGGCCCGGCGCCTTCGGGAGAAGACGGGCTCCATGTCGGCCCTCGCCAAGGAGCTGGGGATCTCCCGCCCATCCCTGTACATCAAGCTCAAGAAATATGGCCTTCACGATTCCGATCCGTAAGAGCGACCGCTAGATCGCTCGGTGTGGAGGGGAGAAGAATCGCCCTAGGACTACGGCTCCCACACGAAAAAGAGGGACGCTTGTGGGAGCGTCGTCCCATCGCGAGGAGGCATCCCTCGGTGTCGGCCCGCAGATCAGCGAGTGCCCCCCTTTGTCGAAGCGAGGACCCGCTGGACCAGGAGGTAGGGCAGCAGGCCGGGGTGGAGCCTCGGGAGAACGTCTCTGGCCAGCGCCGCGGCGTCCTGCGTGCGGCCGGCCGCGAGGAGGGCCGTGGCGTGGCAGGCCTGGGCGAGCTGCATGGTCTGATAGGCCCAGAACTCGCAGGGGGCTCGCTCGGAAAGGCGCCGTTCGGCTTCGAGGCAGTCGGAGACGGCGGCATTGGGGTGGCCGAGGCTGAGGCGGGCCATGGCGCGGGCGATGAGACACTCGCCCGCGGCGTCGGGGTTGCGCCGGAGCGAATCGGTCATGGCCGCCACGTCGCCCGGCTCGATCTCGTGCAGGCGCCAGCGCGCGAGACACGCGATGGCCTCGCCTTCGGGTGCGAGGTCGTAGGAGCCCAGGTGCGTGTCCGCCTGGATGGATTCGTTCCACCACAGGCGGGCTCGGGCGGAGAGGACCTCGCCGACTGAGCTTGTATAACCGATGTTGCTCAATTGGAGATCCACCTTTTGCAACAGCGCGTCATCGTGGGTCTCTATGGCGATGCGCCCAAGGACCTTCACACAGAGCCAACTGCCGGCGGGCGTCTGATTGTCGAGGTAACCGTGCTCCAGCACGTGCCGCGCCTCGGCCAGATGCCCCTCGATGGCCAGGAACTGGCCCAGATTCAGCGTGAGGGAGTCGTTGAACCCATCTTGTTTTAGAGCGTTTACCAGCAGAGCGACGGCGGCCCTGGTATCACCCGCCCTCGCCAGTGCTCTTGCGGAAATCTGCTGAAATCCGGCCTGTTCAGGCTCTTCGCGCAACAGATCTGCATACTGCTCTTTTAAGGACGCAATCACCTGCTGGACGAGCGAGCCCCCCAATTGAGGTGCCCGTTCATAAAGGTCATAGGCCCTGCTCCAGAGGGCGAGACGCTGACCCGCAAGATCCCTCCCCGCGTTAGGCCCTGGGACTGGATTCCCCCATCGATCCAAGATGAGCAGTTTTCCGTTGCTGGTGAAGCGGCTTGATCCGTCGATTCCAAGCGTGAATCCCTTGACTTGGTCCCGATCACCGTAAATCGTTGGCAGTAGGGCGGTGTACCAGATCAGTTTGCCGTATTCGGTACCTTGTGCGCCCGGCAGTGTAGAGCCAGACTCCATCATGGCGGATCCGCTCCCGGGGGGTCTGACCGCCAATTCCGCTTCAACGGGCTCAGATGCAATGATGCCGTTGAAACACAGGAGACGCAGGAGGGGAGGCCTGCTTTGGGGGACAGGTTGTACGGCTAAGATCCATCCACCCCAGTGATCGAGAAGCTCCTCCCATATGTTCTGATGCGGATAGTAAAGCCAGAGGTAAGCGGTGCCGAGGGAGCGGTGGTGGGCATTCACGAGAATCTGGCGGGTACGATCACCGAAGAGGTCCACAGTCGTAACAGTCGGAATGAGGAGCGGCGGTGCCACGAGGTGGCCGTCGTCCGGGATGCTCTCCTCTGGGCGGAACTCGTTGAGGACCCTTCCTTCCGGGCTCACGATCAATACCTGGGGAGGCGTATGAGCCGATGGCGAGCGGCTGAGGTCGTGACTTTCGGCAGGGTCGAAGCTCACCACCACGCTTTCCCTCTTACCATCCCCGTAAAGATCCGCCTGCTCGACCTGTTGGATGGGGGCGAGGGTTTTAACGGTCCAGAGGGTTTTGCCGCTGGCATCGAGGCCCCTGAGGGTGTTGCCTTCAAAGGAGGTGCGGACGGCCCTGGCGCGGGCCATTTCTCCCCAATGCCAGGCCAGAGCCCCCGCCGTGGCGGCGGCCACCAAGAGAAGGGCGGCCGCCCCGTTCAGCAGGAGCCTCTTCACCATGCGCCTTGAGAAGAGGCCGCGTCGGGTCTCCAGGGCGTGGAGGGCAGCCTCGGCGGTGGGGAATCGGTCTTGGGGCCGCTTTTCCATGAGCCGCCGGATGAAGCGGGAGAGCCAGCGGGGGCAGTCGGGGCGCGCCTGCTTGGGGCTGGGGAGCTCGCCGCGCAGGTGGCCCGTGGCCACCTCGTAGGTGCTCTTGCCCTCGTAGGGAAGCTTTCCCGTGAGGAGCTCGTAGAGGGTGACCCCCAGGGAGTAGAGGTCGCTGGGCGGCCCCACCTCGCCGTTCTGGAGCTGCTCGGGGCTCATGTAGGCCGGGGAGCCTGGTGTCAGCGAGGTCTGCGTAGCGCCGTCCGAGGGTGCCAGGGACTTGGCCACGCCCAGGTCGGCCAGGCGCAGGGAGCCCTCGCCGTCCAGCAGGAGGTTGCTCGGCTTCACGTCGCGGTGAACGATGTCGTGGGCGTGGAGGTAGCAGAGGGCCTCCAGGGTGTGAAGGGCCACCTCCTCCACCTGAGCCGGCGGGAGGGGGCCCTCCTTGGCCAGCCGCGCGGCGAGGCTGCCGCCCGGAAGGTATTCCATGGCGAGCGCCACGCCCTCCTCGGTTTCGATGAGTTCATGGATGCGGATCAGGTGCGGGTGCTGCAGCAAGCGCCCGAGACGCAATTCGCGGCGCCAGCGGGCCCGGGCCTCGCCCGAGTAAGCCCCGCCGTAAAACTTGATGGCCACCGGCTCGTTGAGCTGGGTGTCTGTGGCGAGCCAGACCTCAGCCTGTCCGCCCGATCCAAGCCGCCCCTCCAGCCGCCACCGCGGTGGCAGCCCGAAGGTCCCCCCGTCTCCACCGCCCGGCGTCGAGAGCCGGTCCGTCGCCTGCATCCGCCCTCCGGGATACACGCCACCCTCGATCCTCGCCCGTCCTGCCCTCTACAGGCGGACGCGAATCAGGGAAGCTTTGCGACAAGCGGTGGGGGCCTGTCTTTTGTTAGCTTAGACGAGGTCGGGTGCGGAGTCCATCCCCGATCATGGGAGAGGGCTGCACAGGAAGGGGCCCTGGAATGGAGCGTCGGCCCCTGCGGTTAAAATAGAGGGGTTGCAACCGAAAGGAGTGCACCATGAAAACACGACCTGCCTTGTACGCGATCATCGTCCTGCTCGCCGCTGGTCTGACGGGTCAGCTCTTCGCCCGGGGCGGGGCCGGGAAGGCCGCCGCCGACCGGGCGCCCAAAATGGCCGTTCCTGCGGTCAGTCCGAACGCGGGCGACATCCAAGTCCAGACCCTCAGCGGCCAGTCCGTCTCCCTCGCCAACGCCTTCGCCGGCAAGCCCACCA
>JBAWEQ010000044.1:0-28404 GCA_049591295.1 Acidobacteriota bacterium | reverse complement strand
GGCCGAGGCCTCTATGACTTCGTTCCCGCCTGAATTTTCAACCGCTTCACTTTGTACGACAGGTCGCTTCGCGACACCCCCAGCCGGCGGGCGGCCTCGGCCTGGACGCCGCCGGCCTCGCGGAGGGCCCGCTCGATGAGCCCCCGCTCCATCGCCTCCAAGGCACTCCGAAGGTCCATTCCGTCGGGCACGTCGGGGATGGCGCCCCTGGCGCCTCCGGGAGGCCCCTTCAGCATCACCGAAGGAAAATCCTCGGGCCGCAGCTCGGCCTCGCCTCCGGCCAAGATGTAGGCCCGCTCGATGAGGTTCCTCAGTTCGCGCACGTTCCCCGGAAAGGAGTAGGCCGCCAACGAGGCGAGCGCAGCAGGAGTCAACCGCCGGGGCGGGATCTTGAGGTCGCGGGCCACGGAGACCAGCGCGTGGTCCACAAGGAGGGGGAGGTCCTCCTTCCGCTCCCGGAGGGGAGGAATCTCGAGCGGCACCACGGCCAGGCGGTAGTACAGGTCCTGGCGAAAGAGTCCCTCGTCGGCGCGCCGCCGGAGGTCTCGGTGCGTGGCCACCAGGATTCGGACGTCCACGCTGCGGGGCGAGGTGCTCCCCACCCTCATCACCTGGCCATCCATGAGGACCCGCAGGAGTCTGGCCTGCAGGGCCAGAGACATTTCGCCCGCCTCATCCAGGAAGAGGGTTCCTTGGTGGGCCGCCTCGAAGAGACCCGCGCGGGTCCGGTCCGCCCCCGTGAAGGCTCCCCGTTCGTGGCCGAAGAGCTCGCTCTCCAGGAGGCTCTCGGAGAAGGCCGCGCAGTTGACGGCGAGGAACGGCTGGCTGGCCCGCGGGCTCTGGTTGTGGATGGCTCTCGCCGCCAGCTCCTTGCCCGTCCCCGTCTCGCCCGTGATGAGCACCGTCGCGCTGGTGGGGGCCACCTTGGCGATCATCTCCCGCACCCGCATCATGGCCGAGCTTCGGCCGATGAGCTCCGTCTCCGTGGTCAGCCGGCGCACCTGCCCTCTGAGGCGTTCGTTTTCCCGCAGCAGCTCGGCGCGCTCGCACGCCCTCCTGACCACCGCCCGCACCGGGTCGGGAAGGAAGGGTTTGGGGATGAAGTCGAAGGCGCCCGCTCGCATGGCCTCCACCGCCAGCTCCACGGTCGCGTAGGCGGTGAGGAAGACCACGGGAAGCGTGGGATCGGCCTCCCGGCTCGCCGCCAGAAGGCTCAGGCCGTCTCCGTCACCCATCTTCATGTCGGTGAGCAGCAGGTCGTACGATCCCGAAATCAGGGCCCGCTTGGCCTCCTCCACGCCGGAAGCCTCGGTCACGCCGTGGCCCTCCGCCTTCAGGATGGCCGAGAGGACGCGGCGCATGTTGGCCTCATCGTCGGCGATCAGGATCTTGGCCATGGCAGGACCTCACCTTCCCGGACCGGGCAGCGTCAGGACGAACCGGACCCGCCCGGGTTCGTTGGCCTTCAGTTCCAGGGAGCCCCCGTGGGCCACGGCGATGGCCCTGCCTATGGCCAGCCCGAGCCCCGTACCCTTGGACTTCGTCGTGAAGAAGGGCTCGAACACCCGGGCCGCCGCCTCCTCGGGGATGGGGCCCGCGCTGTTCTCGACCCAGAGGCTCGCACCGCCGCCTTTGAGCGGCGCGGCGCCGATGCGGACCTCGCCGCCCCGGGGCGTCGCATCGAAGGCGTTGGTCACCAGGTTGAGCAGGGCCTGGTGGACCTGGAAGGGATCCATCAGCACCCGCGATTCCTCGGGCGCGTCCACGGTCAAGACGAGACCGAGCTCCTCTGCCCTGGCTCTCGCCAGCCCCGCCACGTAGCCGATGGTGGTCTGAAGCGAGGTCTCCCCCTTTTCGGGCTCCTTGACCCGGGCGTAGGCGAGGAAGTCGGACACGAGTTTCTCCAGGCGGTCCGCCTCGCTCACCACGATCTCGCACATGCCCTCCTTCTCGAACCGTTCCAGTTCGCCCTTGCGGGCCAGGGCCAGGGAGCTGACGATCATGCTCACCGGATTTCGGATCTCGTGGGCTATGGCGCCGGCGAGCCGCCCCACGGCGGAGAGCTTCTCCTCCTGCACCAGCCTGTCCCGCGTCCGCCGGAGCTCATCCAGGCTAGCCCTCAGCCGCCCCTGTTCCCGGCTGAGCTGGCGGACCAGGAACCAGGCGATGACCACCACCGCGACGTAGAAGAGGGCCGTGTTGGCCGCCTCGACGTACTCGCTGGCCTCGGGCGGAGGATGCAGCCGGAAAAAGATCCAGACCTCCGCGATGGTCATCAGGCCGGCCGTGCCCGCGACGGCCGACACCCCCCACGGGCCGAACCGAAAGGCCGCCGCCACGAGGGGCACCACCATCAGCACGATGTAGTGGGCGTCCTGCATGCCGCTGAGCCCGCCCAGCACGGAGAGCAGGAAGGCGAAGGCCACGTTCGCCCAGACCGAAAAACGCTCGTACAGAGTGATGGCGAACGGGCTCCAGGGGTGCCTGCCTCCTTGCAGCACCAGCAGTTCCACGGTCTGCATGAGGAACCGGCCGCCCAGCACGAGAAAGAACAGGCGCGAGGGGTGGCCCAGGGCCGGCATGAGCAGCACGTGCACCAGCAGGATGCCCGCAAGGATCGCCAGGTTGAGCAAGATGAGGCCGGATTCCTGGCGCCGAAAGGCCTCGAACCGCGCTTCGCCCTCGGCTCCCATCCCGTCTGCCGGGGCCAGCCCGCCCGGTTCGGTCAGGGCCATGTCCCCTCCCCAAGAGCCGGCCCCTTCAGCCCGGCGGCTCACCCGCCTCCTTGGCGCCGGCGTCCGAGGAGGGCATGAGGCCCGGGAAGATCTCCCTCCGGTAGACCTGGAAGACCTCAAGCGAAACCGTGAAGAGCAGAGGGCCCACGATGATGCCCAGAAAGCCCATGGTAGCCAGCCCTCCGAGCACCCCTAGCAGCACCACCAGCAACGGCACCTTGCTCTTCCCGCTGATGAAGTAGGGGCGGATGAAGTTGTCGATGGAGGAGATCACCGCCATGCCCCAGAGGCCGAGGATGGCCGCCTTCCCCACCTCCCCCATGGCCAGCAAGTAGAGCGCCCCGGGGACCCACACGAGGGCCGTTCCCACCACCGGGATGAAGGCCGTGATCACCATGACCGCACCGAAGAAGACCGGCGAGGGAAGCCCCACGATGGCGAAACCGATGCCGCCCAGGATCCCCTGCACGATGCAGGTCAGGACGATCCCGTAGAGTACCGCCGACACCACGCGCTTCACGGCTCCTACGATGACCGCCTTGTCCTCCTGCTTCAGGGGCACCATCTCCCAGAAGGCGGTGGTCATCTTCTGCCCGTCCCTGAAGGCGAAGAAGAGCACGGCGATCATGATGAAGAACTTGAAGACCGCGGCGATGGCCCCCAGCACGAACTTCTTGGAGGTCCCCACCAGCAGGGCCGTGACGGCCTTCATGGCGTTGAAGAGCACGGGCTTCAGATCCACGCCCTTCAGGTAGGGTTCCAGCTTGGTCATCAGCTCGGCCACCTGCGGGTTGGCCAGGATCTCCTGGCGGCCGGGGATGTGGCCCGACGCCTCGGCCTGTTGGAGAGCGCCCACCACCTGCGTGGCCTGGCTGGCGAAGAGGACGAGGATGATCAGGAGGGGCACCACGATGATGAGGGTCACGACGGCGGTGGCCAGGAAGGCCCCGAGGTTCTGCCGCCCCCTGCATCGCCGGCAGCACCACGTCCGGATCGGATAGGCCCCCAAGGCGAGCACGCCGGCCCAGGCGATGGAGGAGAGGAAGGGCGACAGCAGGAACAGCATGAGGGCCACGACTCCGGCCAGAGCCGCGAAGTAGACCAGCGCCATGAACACGCCTTTGTTCACGGTTGCTCCTCCCCTTCCAGTCTATGCGCCAGTATACCCGAAACTCTTCCCCCGCGAGAGCCCGCCGGGGCGAAGCGGCCCAAGCGGCCGGCTTCCGCCCTCCCGCCGGAGGTAATCGGCTCTCGCCCGGCTCGCTCCGGCGCCGGCAATCCGCTCCCTCGCGGAGAGGCCCCCGCCTCCCGGCGCCGCGGATCTCAGGGCTCGGCCGCCAGGCGGTACCCCACTCCGGATTCGGTCCGAAGGTATCGGGGGTTGGCGGGGTCTGCCTCGATCTTTCGGCGGAGCTGCGCCATGAAGACCCGCAGGTAGTGGGCCTCGTAGCCGTACTCGGGCCCCCACACGGCATTGAGGAGCTGCCGGTGAGTGAGCACCTTGCCCGCGTGCTGGGCGAGCTCCGCGAGCAGGCCGTATTCCTTGGGCGTCAGGTGGACCTCCTGGCCGTCCACCCAGACCTGCCGACGGTAGAGGTCGACCTCCAGGCCGCCGGTCCGGAAGACGGGCTGGTCCGGCCCTTCCACCCGGGAGGCGTGGCGCAGGGCCACCCTCACGCGGGCCAGAAGCTCCTGGGCCGAGAAGGGCTTGGACAGGTAGTCGTCGGCGCCGGCGTCCAGCGCGTTCACCTTGTCCCCCTCCCGGTCGCGGGCCGACAGGATGATCACCGGAACCCCGCTCCAGGTGCGGAGCTCCTTGAGAACCTCCATGCCATCCTGGTCCGGCAGGCCGAGGTCCAGGACCACGACGTCCGGCATCTCGGTAGCGGCCGCGTCCAGGGCGGAGCCGCCGCGGTCGGCCTCCACCACTCGGTAACCGGCCCGCACCAGCGTGACGCGCAGGAAGCGCCGCATGCCCAGATCGTCCTCGACCACCAGGATCGCGGGCGGGTCTCCGCTCATGCCTCCTCCTCCGCCTTCGCGGCCCTTCCGGCCCGCGCCTCCTCGGGAATGGGGGGAGCCACGGGCAGGGTAAAGATGAACAGCGCGCCGCCTCCCGGCCTGTTCGCGGCGCGGATGGTCCCGCCGTGCGCCCTGACGATGGCCTGGCAGATGGCCAGCCCCAGCCCCGCTCCCGGCCGGCTCTCCGAGGCCCGGTAGAACTTGTCGAAGATCTTCTCCACCGCCTCCTCGGGCAGTCCCGGCCCCCGGTCGGCGATCTGCACCTCCACGACCTCGCCCGCCCCTCGGGCGTGGATTTCCACGGGGTTCCCGCCGGGGGTGTACTTGGCGGCGTTCTCCAGGATGTTGATGAAGACCTGCTCGACGAGGGGGGCGTCGATGGCCACCGCCGGCAGATCCTCGGGGATGTCCAGCACGAGGGGCCGCCCCCCCAATCCGTCGCGCAGCCGTCCCAGGGCCGCCCCCACCACCTCCTCCAGCGGCTGCCACTCCATGTGGAGGTCCACCTTGCCCGACTCAAGCCTCGTCACCGCCAGCAGATTGGTGATGAGCCGGTGAAGATGCTCGGCCTCCTCGTGGATGGTCTCCACGAGCTCCCGCGTGTCCCCGCCCGCCAGGTCGGCGCCCAGGAGCGTGGTGGAGGCGCCCAGAATGCTCGCGAGGGGGGTCCTGAAATCGTGCGATACGGCGCTGAGCAGGGAACTTCTCAGACGCTCGGACTCCACCTCAATCTGCGATTGCCTCGCACGCTCGGCGAGCCGCCACCGCTCCAGCGCGAGAGCTGTCTGCCCCGCGACTAGTTCCAGCTCGTGGAGAAACTCTGGCCCCCGCTGTTCCGCGTTCCTCACCGCGAGGACACCCACGACCCCCTGGGACGCCTGGAGCGGGAGGTAGAGGGCCGAGCTGCCGGGCAGGGTGTCCGTGCCCGCGCCCGCGCTCTCGCCGTGGTCGAAGACCCACCGCGCCACTGGGCCCTCCTTCGGCGCGACGGCCCCTCCCCCCGAGTCCGCCAGAGGCAGAAGCGATCCGTCCTCGGCTGGAACGAGAACCGTCGAGGGGAGGCCGGCGTGGTCGAGCAGGTGGGTGACCGTGGCCCGGCCGATGCCCTCGGCGGCGCGCTGGCTGGCGAGGTCCTGGACGAGGCGGTAAAGGCCCGTGACCTGCCGCTCGCGCTCGCGGGCTGCGTCGGCCTGCCGGCGGACACGCGAGGCCAGGTTGCTCACGACGAGGGCCACGCCGAGCATGACGGTGAAGGTCAGGACGTACTCCGTGTCGGCTACCGCGAAGGTCCAGCGCGGAGGCACGAAACAGAAGTCGAAGCTCGCCACGCCGAGGACCGACGCGAGCACCGCCGGGCCGATGCCCCACCGGGTCGCCACGAACACCACGCCCAGCAGGAAGACCATGACCAGGTTCACGGGGCCCACGAAGCGGCTCAGCCCTAAGGAGATTAGGGCGCACGCCGCCACCGTGGCGAGCGCGTTGGTATAGGGCCTGAGGAGGGCCCGCCCGCGGTCCCCCCTCTGCCGGATGCGCGCGAGGCGCTCCTCGGCGGCTCCGCCGATGACGTGCACGTCGATGCCGCCGGAGCCGCGGATGATCGTCTCCACGAAGGAGCGTCCCGGCATCCACCGCGGGCGCGGGGGCTTGCCGAGGACGATCTTGGTGACGTTGCGCGATCGCGCGTAATGGAGGACCTCCTCGGCCGTGTCCTCGCCCGAAAGGGTGACCACCTCCGCGCCGAGCTGTTCAGCCAGGCGCATGGTGCGCAGGAGCTGCTCCCTGTCGGCCGGGGCGAAGCCGGCGTGGCCCGGCGTCTCAACGTAGAGCGCGATCCACTCGGCGCGAAGCTGGCCGGCGAGCATCCGCGCGGCCCGTACGAGCCTCTGCCCGTAAGGGCTCGGGCCCAGGCACACGAGCACCCGCTCCTTGGCGGGCCACGTGTCGCGGACGGCATGCTCCCGACGGTAGAGCTGCATCTGGTCGTCCACGCGGTCCGCCGTCTTGCGCAAGGCCAGCTCTCGCAGCGCGATGAGGTTGCCCGGGCGGAAGAAGTTGTCGCGCGCCCGCTCCGCCTCCTCGGGGAGGTAGACCTTCCCCTCCCGCAGGCGCCGGAGGAGCTCGTCGGGTGGGAGGTCCACGAGCTCCGCTTCGTCCGCGTCGGCGAAGACGAAGTCCGGCACGCGCTCGCGGACCGAGACGCCGGTGATCTGCGCCACCACGTCGTTCAAGCTCTCGATGTGCTGGACGTTGAGCGTGGAGTAGACGTCGATGCCCGCCTCGATCAGCTCGCGCACGTCCTGCCAGCGCTTGGCGTGGCGGGAGCCCGGGGCGTTGGAGTGGGCCAGCTCGTCCACGAGAACCAGCGCAGGCCGGCGCTCCAGGGCCGCGTCCAGGTCGAACTCGGAGAGCTCCTTGCCCTTGTAGCTCAGGATGCGGGGCGGGAGGACCTCGAGGCCCTCCAGGAGGGCCTCCGTCTCGGCGCGGCCGTGGGTCACCGCCCAGCCCGCCACCACGTCCACCCCGTCGGCACGGCGTGCTCTCGCGGCCTCCAGCATGGTGTAGGTCTTCCCCACGCCCGGCGCCGCCCCGAAGAAGATCTTCAGGCGGCCTCGTTTGCGGCGGGCCTCCTCGTTCTGAACCTGTTTGAGCAGCTCGTCGGGGTCCGGCCGATGTTCCATGGCATCTCTTCCTTGGGAAATTCCCCTTCGCCGATTATGCCACACGCGGGATTCCCCGGGGCGACGGTCAGTCGACGAAGAGCACGTTGAACAAGATCGTGGGCTGGAGGTCGGTGAACCCTCCGGCTTTCTGGAAGACGTCCTTGTTCGACCAATCCTCCCGAAGATCACCCCGAACGATGAAGTGCCGCCCTACCCTCCAGGTGGGAGAAATCGTGAGCTCCCGTAGACTTTGGGCGGTTCCCGTCCGGGCACCCTGGGGGTCGTCGAACAGTTCGGCGCGAAGCGCGACCTGGAAGCGGTCGGTGAATGCAAACGTCACGTAGCCCGCGGCGCCATACCAAGAGGCGCTCTGCCGGGGTCCGAGGGCCGCCCGCTCGTGGCCGTAATCGGCGTTCAGGCCCAGCGTGAGCGCGGGGGTGGCCTTCCACGTTCCGCAGAAATCGTGCACGTTCCGCCAGTTGGAGTCGTTGCCCGTCTGCTCGGGGCCTCCGAGGTACGTGAACGTGTACGTCGCGTCGGAATCGGGGGACCAGACCACCTGCCCCCCCACGGTCTTGCCTCCGTTGTTGTCGCTGACGACGTCCCAACCCTGCACAACCATCACCATTGCGGACCACGACGTCGAGATGGGGTAGCTTACCTTGATCCCAGTGGTGGTGAAGGGTGCCGAGTACCCGAAGAGAAAAGAACGGCTGACGTTGTCGTTGTAAGCGTCGTATCGGTCCACGGATTCGTACCCGATGGGTGCGTAGAACTTCCCCACGTCGAAGCGCAGGCCGCGCCCCCCGCTTGCCGTATAGGTCACGTAGACCTGCTCCATATCGAAGTGCCCCGCGTTGCCCGTAGTCGCGCTGCGGAAGAAGCCCCGCGCGGCGGTGGCGGGTGGTTGTGATTCTCCCCCGCCCATGTCGATGCGGAACCCGACATCTCCGGGACCGGCCGCAGGCTTCTGGAGGGTCAAGGAGGCGAGATCGAGCCTCAGCCGCTGTGCCCTCGTGTCGAAGACGCGGTAGCTCATGCGCCCGGAGGGCGGATCGTTGAAGTTGCACCCGTACGTGACGGAGAGGAACGCGTCTACCTGAAGCTCCCGGTACCAAGGACCGATCTTGTCCGGCCCGGCTGGGCTCTGAGCGGCCGAGGACAAGCTCGCGCAGAGGAACGCGGCGAGGAAGATCACGGAGAAGCCCGCGAACCTCTTCGCCGAAAGCACGCGTCGCCGCATGATTCTGAGTCCTGAGAATCCGAGAAGTGCCCCCATGGATCGGCGTGGCTACTTATGTCCCGTCGAGGCGGCGTCCAACGCGAGGTTGAGCTCGAGGACATTCACGCGCGGCTCGCCGAAGACGCCGAAGGTGCGGCCGCGGACGTGGGTGGCGACGAGGGCGCGGACCTCGCTCTCCGGCAGGTTCCGCGCGCGGGCCACGCGCGGCACCTGGTAGTAGGCCGCGGCGGGGCTGATGTCTGGGTCGAGGCCGCTGGCGGAGGCGGTCACGAGGTCCACGGGCACCGGCGCGTCGTTGCCGGGTTCTGCCGCGCGAAGGGCCGCCACGCGGACCTTCACCGCCTCCAGCAGGGCTGGGTTCGTTGGGCCGAGGTTGGATCCGGTGGAGAGGGCGGGGTCGTCGGGGAAGGGCGTCGTGGCCGAAGGCCTGCCCCAGAAGTAGCCGGGGGCCGAAAAGGGCTGGCCGATGAGGGTCGAACCCACGATGCGGCCCCTCTCACGTATGAGACTTCCCGAGGCCTGGCTGGGGAAGAGCAGCCGGGCGAGACCCGTGACGACGAGGGGGTAGACGATGCCCGTGAGGACGGTCAGGACGAGAATCGCGAGAAGGGCGGTCAGGATCTGCCTTTTCATGGTTGCCTCACACCAGGTGCAGGGCCACGAGGGCCATGTCGATGAGCTTGATGCCGGGGAAGGGAAGGAGGAGCCCTCCCAGGCCGTATATCAGGAGGTTCCTGCGCAGGAGCGCCGAGGCGGGCGCCGGCCGGTACTTCACCCCCTTCAGGGAGAGGGGGATGAGGGCCACGATGATGAGGGCGTTGAAGATGACGGCCGAGAGGACGGCGCTCTGCGGCGTGGCCAGGTGCATCACGTTCAGGGCCTGGAGGCCGGGGTAGGTGGCCGCGAAGGCTGCGGGGATGATGGCGAAGTACTTGGCCACGTCGTTGGCGATGGAGAAGGTCGTCAGCGCGCCGCGGGTCATCAGGAGCTGCTTGCCGATGTTCACGACCTCCAGGAGCTTTGTGGGATTGGAGTCCAGGTCCACCATGTTGCCCGCCTCCTTGGCGGCCTGGGTCCCCGAGTTCATGGCCACGGCCACGTCGGCCTGGGCGAGCGCGGGGGCGTCGTTGGTGCCGTCGCCCGTCATGGCGACGAGGTGCCCCTTCGTCTGGTAGTCGCGGATGAGGGAGAGCTTCGTCTCCGGCGTAGCCTCGGCGAGGAAGTCGTCCACACCCGCCTCGGCGGCGATGGCGGCGGCCGTGAGCGGGTTATCCCCCGTGATCATGACGGTCCGGATGCCGATGCGCCGAAGCTCCGCGAAGCGCTCCTTGATCCCGCCCTTGACGATGTCCTTGAGTTGGACCGTTCCCATGACCCTCGGTCCGTCAGTCACGACGAGGGGCGTTCCGCCGTCCTTGGCGATCTTCTCCACGTCCCGGCGCACCTCCGCTGGGATGGCCCCGCCGAGCTTCTTGAGGTGGGCCTCCACGGCGTCGGCGGCCCCCTTGCGGATCTGGCGGCCGTCGAGGTTCACGCCGCTCATGCGCGTCTGGGCGCTGAAGGGGACGAAGGTCGCGCCCAGGGCCTTCATGTCGCGCCCCCGAAGACCGTGCCGCTCCTTCGCCAGGACCACGATGCTGCGCCCCTCCGGCGTCTCGTCGGCGAGGGAGGCGAGCTGCGCCGCGTCGGCGATCTCCTTCTCCGGCACGCCGGGGGCGGGCAGGAAGGCCACGGCTTCCCGGTTGCCGAGGGTGATGGTGCCCGTCTTGTCCAGGAGGAGGACGTCCACGTCGCCGGCGGCCTCCACCGACCGGCCTGACATGGCCACCACGTTGGCCTGAAGGAGCCGGTCCATGCCGGCGATGCCGATGGCGGAGAGGAGCCCGCCGATGGTGGTGGGGAGCAGGCAGACCAGGAGGGCCAGCAGGACCGTCACGCTGATGACGGCCCCTGATCCGTTGGCGCGAACGGCGTAGGCCGAAAAGGGCAGCAGGGTGACCGCCACCAGGAGGAAGATGATGCTGAGGCCCGCCAGCAGGATGTCCAGGGCGATCTCGTTGGGGGTCTTCTGGCGCCGGGCCCCCTCCACGAGGGATATCATCCGGTCCAGGAAGGTCTGGCCGGGGTCGGCCGTGACGCGGACCACGAGCCAGTCGGAGAGGACGAGCGTCCCGCCCGTGACGGCGCTCCGGTCGCCGCCGCTCTCCCGGATGACGGGGGCGCTCTCCCCGGTGATGACCGCCTCGTTCACCGAGGCGATGCCCTCCACCACCTCGCCGTCGCAGGGGATCACGTCCCCCGCCTCCACGAGAAACCAGTGGCCCTTCCTCAGGTTGGCCGAAGGTGTCACGACATAGCTCGCTCCCCGTTTGGGCTCCAGGAGCATCTTGGCCGGAATGTCCCGCCGGGCCTTGCGGAGCGAGGCGGCCTGGGCCTTGCCCCGCCCTTCGGCCATGGCCTCGGCGAAGTTGGCGAAGAGGACGGTGAACCAGAGCCCCAGGCAGACGGCGAGGATGAAGCCCGTCGGGGCCTCGCCGTACCCGCGAAGGGCCTCGACGAAGAGGAGCGTGGAGAAGACGGCGCCGGCCTCTACAACGAACATGACGGGGTTGCGGACCATGTGCCTCGGCGAGAGCTTCAGCACCGACTCCCAGGCGGCCTGCCGGGTGACCGCCGGATCGAAGAGCGCCGCGGCTTTAGTGTGCGATGTCATGGTGTGCGTCTCCTCAGTGGAAGAGGGTGAGCCGCTCGGCGATGGGGCCGAGGGCGAGGGCCGGGAAGAAGGTCAGGCCGCCCACGATGATCACCACCGCCACGAGCCAGGCGATGAAGAGCGGCGTGTGGGTGGGCAGGGTCCCCGCGCCGGTGGGGATGGCCTTCTTCTTCGCGAGGGAACCCGCGATGGCCAAGACGGGGACCTTGATGAGGAACCGGCCTGCGAGCATGGCGAGGGCGAGCAGGAGGTTGTAGAAGGGCGTGTCGGCGTTCAGGCCGGCGAAGGCGCTGCCGTTGTTGTTCCCCGCCGAGCTGAAGGCGTAGAGGATTTCGCTGAAGCCGTGTGCCCCCGGGTTGGCCAGGCTGGCAAGGCCGGCCTTCGTGACGCTGGCGACGGCCGTCCCGAGCAGCACCACGGCGGGCATCACCAAGATGGCCAGGGCCGCCATCTTCATCTCGTAGGGTTCGATCTTCTTGCCCAGGTACTCGGGAGTGCGCCCCACCATGAGACCCGCGGTGAAGACAGCCAGGATCACGAAGAGGAGCATGCCGAAGAGCCCCGACCCCACGCCGCCCAGGACCACCTCGCCGAGCTGCATGAGGAAGAGGGGCACGAGCCCGCCCAGCGGGGTGTAGGAGTCGTGCATGGAGTTGACGGAGCCGTTGGAGGTGGCGGTGGTGGCGGCGGCCCAAAGGGCCGAGTCGGTGATCCCGAAGCGGACCTCCTTCCCCTCCATGTTTCCGCCGGATTGGAGGGCGGAGGGGCGCTCGTTCACGCCGAGCCGCGCCAGGAGCGGGTTGCCAGCCTGCTCCTCGTGGACGCAGAAGAGCGTGAGCGGGACGAGGATCACGAGCATAGCGGCGAGCAGGGCCCAGCCCTGCCGACGGTCCCCCGCCATAACGCCGAAGGTGACGCAGAGCCCGGCGCTGAGGACCACGAGGGCCAGCATCTCCAGTAGGTTGGAGAGGGGCGTCGGGTTTTCGAAGGGATGGGCCGAATTCGTGTTGAAGAAGCCGCCGCCGTTTGTGCCCAGCTCCTTGATCGCCTCCTGGGAGGCGACGGGGCCCACCGGCAGCCGCTCCTGGGTGACCGTCACCGTCCTGGTCCCAGGCTTGCCCGGCGCGCCGGCCACCGCCTGTTCGTAGCGCGCCGGCTGGAGGAGGGACACCGTCTTCGGTTTGGAGAGCGTCTGCACCACACCCTGCGAGACGAGGGCGAGGGCGAGGAGGAGGGAGAGCGGGAGCAGGATGTAGAGGACGCCCCGCACCGTGTCGGTCCAGAAGTTGCCGATGGTCTTCTGCTCCCTCCGTACGATGCCGCGGATCAGGGCCACGAGCACGGCCAGGCCTGAGGCCGCCGACAGAAAGTTCTGAACGGCGAGGCCCGCCATCTGCGTGAGGTAGCTCATCGTGTTCTCGCCCGCGTAGCCCTGCCAGTTGGTGTTCGTGGCGAAGCTGACGGCGGTATTGAAGGACGAGTCGGGGCTCACGGCGCCCAGGTGGAGGGGGTTGAGGGGCAGGAACCCCTGGAAGCGCTGGAGCGCGTAGACGGCGAGCAGGCCGAAGAGGTTGAAGAGGAGCATGGCCTTGGCGTAGGTCTTCCAATCCATCTCTTCCGCTGGCTTCACGCCACATGCCCGGTAGATCAGGCGCTCCAGGGGCCCGAGCGCGCGGTCCAGGCCGCAGGGCTTCCCCTCGTAGACCCGGGCCATATACCAGCCCAGGGGTTTCACGAGCGCGAGCATGAGGCCGAAGAAGAGGCCAATCTGCAGCCACGCGTTCGCGGTCACTGGAGGGCCTCCGGCTTCAAAAGGGCGTAGAAGAGGTAGACCAGAAGTGCGGCGGCGACCGCCGCTCCGATCACGTGCAGGGCGTTCATTCTCCTCACCTCACAGGGTCTCCAGGCCGTCGGTCATTCTGCACAACAGCCAGAAGAAGCCCAGAACGAAAAGAATCAAGACCGCGTCCATGCGAAAGCCTCCCTTCACGACGCCAGCAAATGTAGCGGGCCTCGCGTCAAGGAGGCATAAGCCTGGGGAAGACAGGCATCAAGATTTTGCTAAGGAAGAGGGGGAGGACGGAACGCCGTCTTACGCCACCGCCCTTGGCCTGCCGCGGAGGACGAGGCCCGTTCCGGCGAGGACCGCCAGGGTGCCGACGGCGCCGCGCACGCCGAAGGTCTCTCCCAGCACCAGCCAGCCCAGGATCACGGCCACCACGGTGTTGAGCAGGGGGATCACCTGCGCCCGCGTGACCTCGGTGGTCTTCAGGAGCCGGTACCAGAGCACGAAGGCCAGGGAGGAGCCCACGAGCGCCAGGTAGAGCAGGCAGAGGACGGCCGTCGGCGTCCAATGCAGGCGGGCGGGGTTTCCCTCGACCGCCAGCCCGATCAGCAGCAGCGGAAGCCCGCCGAGGCTCATCTGCGCCGCCGTCACCACACCCGGATCGAGGTGGCCGCCGCGCGCCTTGATGAGCACCGAGCCCAGCGACCCCGAGGCCGCCGACCCCACCACGGCCAGGCCGCCCCACACGGCCATGGGTCCCTCCAGGCTGAGCCTTCCTGCGAAGATCAGCAGCACGCCGCCGAGCCCCAGGAGCGCGCCCGCCGCCTTCTTCGCGGTCAGGCGCTCGGCGGGAAGGATGGCGTGGGCCCAGAGCTGGCCGAAGAGCGGATAGGTCGTGAAGAGGACCGCCGTGAGGCCTGATGGGATGTACTGCTCGGCCCAAAAGACCAGCCCGTAGCCCAGGGTGAAGGAGAGGAAGGCCGTACCGGCCAGGAGCACCCAGTCTTCCCGGCGCCGCGGCCAGCGCAGGCCCCTCGCCGACAAGAGGAAGAGGAGCGGCAAAAGGGCGATGGCGAACCGGATGCCCGCGAAGAGGAACGGCGGCAAGTCCCCCAGCCCCACCTTGATCACCAGCCAGGTGGAACCCCAGATCACCACCAACAGCGTCCAGACGACGGCCATCGCTCCCCCACGCCCCAACCGGACCCATGCCGGCCCCTCATGATGCGCCCCCACCGGCGTACCGGCAAGTCTCACGGGCTGCTCCGGGTTCAGCCAAGGGCGGCGGCCTGTGCGGAGACTCCGGAGGTGACCGTCCGGCTCATCCCCCCTCAGATCCGTGCATCGGTTCGGGGCAGGAGCCATACTGGAGAGAAGACGGAGGGTGGAGAGCGGCGGATGAAGCCTTGCCGGGAGGATCACTGATGAGAGCCATGGTGCTGAAGCGGCTGACGGAGCTGGCCACGCAACCGGAACCGCTGGAGAGGGCCGATCTGCCCACGCCCGCCCCGGGGCCCGGAGAGCTCCTCCTTCGCGTCTCGGTCTGCGGCGTCTGCCATACGGAACTGGACGAAATCGAGGGGCGCACGCCGCCGCCGCGCCTTCCGGTCGTGCCGGGCCACCAGGTCGTGGGACGGGTGGCGAGACGCGGTGAAGGGGCGCTCTCCTTCGCCCCCGGCCAGCGCGTGGGCGTGGCCTGGATCTTCTCGGCCTGCGGGAGCTGCGACCACTGCCGTGCGGGCGAGGAGAACCTCTGCTCCTCCTTTCGGGCCACGGGCCGGGATGCCGACGGGGGCTACGCCGAGGTCATGGTCGTTCCCGAGGCCTTCGTTCACCCCATCCCCGAATTCTTCTCCGATGCCGAGGCGGCGCCGCTCCTCTGCGCCGGCGCCGTGGGCTACCGCTCGCTGAGGCTGTGCCACCTGCAAGACGGCGAGGTGCTCGGCCTCACGGGCTTCGGCGCCTCGGGCCACCTCGTGCTCGTCATGGCGCGCCACCTCTTTCCCCGGAGCCCCGTCTTCGTCTTCGCCCGCAGCGAGCAGGAGCGCCTCTTCGCCTTAGAGCTCGGGGCCTTCTGGGCAGGGGACACCGAGGAGGCCCCGCCCCGGCCCTGCCGGGCCATCATCGACACGACGCCCGTCTGGCGCCCCGTGGTGCGGGCGCTGGAGTGCCTGGAACCGGGGGGACGCCTCGTCATCAACGCCATCCGGAAGGAGACGGCGGACAAGAACACGCTCCAGGAGATCAACTACCCGGCGCACCTCTGGATGGAGAAGGAGATCAAGAGCGTGGCCAACGTGACGCGAGCCGACGTGCGCGACTTCCTCGACCTGGCGGCCGCCGTTCCCATCCGCCCGGAGGTCCAGCTCTACCCGCTGGAAGAGGCCAACCGGGCCCTCCGGGAACTCAAGGAGCGAAAAATCCGCGGAGCCAAGGTGCTCCAGGTGGCAAGGGGAAGTGAGGAAGTGAGGAAGTGAGGAGGCGCGGGGCATGACCGCACTCCGCGCCCTTATCCTTTTCCGTTTCTTATCCTTCAGCGTGAATCGTATTTCTTTTCTGATTCCTCTGCGCCTCTGCGCCTCTGTGGTGGATCTTTCATCCCCTAAAACCGCTTGCTGAGGCCCACGTAGAGCGCCCGGCGCGGGCCGTACTGCGGCGCGCCGACGCCGATGCCCGAGCCGTCCCGGAGCTCGTAGACCCGGTCCAGCAGGTTGACGACGCTGAGCCGCCAGGAGAACGGGCCGAGCCGCCGGGTGGGGATCGCGCCCGCGAGGCCGAGGTTCACCTGCGTGTAGGGGGGCAGGCTGCGGGTGTTGGCGAAGGCCCGCCGCAGGCCGCTCCCGTAGATCGCGTCGAGGCTGGCCTGCACGCCGCCCCAGCGGTAGGCGATCCCAGCCGAGCCGGTCAGGGTCTGGTCGTGGTCCAGGTGGACGGTGTGGGTGGCGATGTAGGCCAGCTCGGCGGGGTCAAAGTTGTATTGGCCCGAGACCACCTCTTTGCCCAGGGCGGCTCCGCAGGCCACGTTGCCGTATAGATCCAGCGGCCCCTCGCGGCACTCCAGCGTCGCCTCCACGCCGTAGATCCTCCCCTTCCGGTAGTTGAAGGGCGAGAAGACCAGCGCCTGGCCGAACTGCCCCTCGTCCAGAAGGTCGTGGACATTCTTGTAGTAGCCGTCCAGGCCGAGCTGCAGGCTGCGGGTCAAACGGAAGGAGATCCCGGCGTCGAAATAGTCGCTCCTCTCGGGCACCACGTTCGTGTTGACCTGCGTGGGCAGCGCGTTGGTCGTGCCCTGGAACTTCTCGATGCTCGTGGGCGCGATGAGCTCCAGGGGCGGCGGGGTGAAGTAGTGGGCGTAACCGGCGTGCAGGCTCACGGCGGGCGAGAGCTGGTAGGTGGCGATGAGGCGGGGCGAGAGCTGGTTCGCCTGGACGTAGGCCGACACGCGGTCCAGGCGCACGCCGGCGAGCACGCTCAACTTCGCCGTGGCCTGCCAGCGGTCCTGTGCGTAAAGGCCATAGAGCCAGCCGCGCTTGGAGTGGTCGTCGGTGATGAAGAAGGGCAGCTCCCCCGTCTGCCCGCCGGAGGTGTTGGCGGGGAAGACCGACGAGGTGTTGTCGCTCACGGCGTTCTCGCCGCTTACAAAGAAGCCGGCTCCTAGGGTGTGGCTGCCCAGCTTGAGGCTGCCGTCGCCCTGCACGCCCGTGGCCGTGTCGCTGCGGAAGACGTCAGCGGCGACGCCGTTGTAGATGAGATCTCCCACCGGGTCCGGGTGGTAGTGGACGCTGCTGTAGCGGGAGAAGAGGGCGACCTGGTAGCTGAGGTCGGAGGCGGGCTCGCCCTTCAGCGCCAGGATCGCGTAGTGGTTCACCTCGTGCTGCGTGGCGTTGAGGTCCGCGCTCGGGTAGAGGAGGGCGAGCCGCTCCGGCGCCAGCCCGGCGAAGGAGAAGGCCGGCTGTTGGCCCGGATTGTTCGGGATCTGGAACTCCCCCGCCGCACTGCCGGTGATGAGGCTCAGGCGCATCGTAGGCGAGAGCAGCCAGGTGAAGTAGCCGAATCCCTTGAGCTGGCTGGTGTGGTCGTGGAGGGGATCCACGGCGGGCGTGGGGGACTCGATGCCCAGGTCGTCGGTGAGCGTCGTGGCGGTGGCGTAGTAGAGGAAGCGGCCCTGCGCGCCGCCCGCATCCAGGCTGGTCTGGAAGGTGCCGCGGGCACCGCCGTAGAGGTCCACGCCGCCCGCCTCGCTCGTCCCGTCCGCCTCCTGAGCCCCGCTCTTGGGCGTGATGTCGACCACCCCCGCCGTGCGGTAGCCGTACTGGGCCGGCAGCACCCCCGTGAGGAGGTCGAGCCGCTGGGCGAAGCGCGTGTCCAGGGTCTGCCCGAAGCCGTTGATCCCCTCGGGCAGGAGGATGCCGTCGATCCGGTACTGCACGTCCCCGTGGTCACCGCGCACGTGGAGCTGGCCGAAGGAGTCCTGGGCCACGCCCGGCGCCTGGAGAATCACCTGGTTCAGCGGCGTGCTCTCTCCCTGGGGGAGCGAGCGCAGCGACTCGGAGGTGAGGCGGTAGACGCTGGCCCCCGTCTCCTTCTGGCGGAGATCCGCCCTGGGGGCCGCGGCCGTCACCGTCACGGAGGTCTCGCCGGAGGAGAGCTGGACCGAGAGCTTCGTCTCCCGTCCTCCGCTCACCACCACGCTCCTCAGCCCCACGCTCGTGTACCCGACGGCCGAGGCCCTCAGCCGGTAGCCCTTTCCTTCGGGCACGGAGGCGAACACGAAGCCCCCCTTCAGGTCGCTGGCGGTCCTGAGAGGGTGCGGTAAAGAGGGACCGGTCAAGCGGAGCGAGGCTCCTGGAACCGGCTGTCCCTGCCGGTCCTCGACGGTTCCCCGGACCGATCCGGTAGCTCCCGCGCACCACGCCGCCAGGGGGAGAGATAAGAGGACCGCCCAGAGGGCATTCTTCCAGATTCGCTGCATTGGGGACTCCCTGTGGCGCCGCGCGGGGTGCGGCACGCAGTGGCTCCCCGCGGGCGTCCCTCATGAATTCGACGAATGGTTGCATCCCGGTCCCCGCACCCGAGCGGGCGGGCGGCCGGCTTCCTCCAACCTGGTGCGGCCTAGGCCGTGGGAGGGGGTCCGCGGGCCGGCGAGGGGGCCGGCGCGGCGAGGGAAGGCGAAAGGGAGGGGAGGATCACCAGCGGCGCCACCGCCGCCGGAAGGCCGGGCAGGTGCACGAGGGGCGCTGGCCCCTCCATGCCTCCGCGCACGGCCGCGCAGATCGGGCACGGCCCCTCGGCCGCCAGGAGGCAGGGATGGCGAAGGGTCCCCTTCTGCTCCGGATGGGCGTGCAGGAGGGCCACCAACAGGAGGAGCGGCAAAAGCAGATTGAGCGTGCGTCGCACTCGCGGCAGCGCCATGGGCCGGTACTCTAGCCCAGCCGGGCGAAGCCGGTCAAGGGGGCGGATGTGAGAAGCAAGCAGTGAGGCCATGCCCATCCAGGACATGTCCAGCCTTCTCTGGGGCGGTTCGCCTTCCGGAGCGAGGCGGATGAAGGCGCGTCCCGGCGCCGATGGGCCTCATGCTAGAATAATTGCCCGGGCCGGCTTCCGGCCTTCAGGAGGAGCCCATGCGCATCCGCAAGGCGATCATCCCCGCGGCCGGCCTGGGGACGCGGTTCCTGCCGGCCACCAAGGCCTCACCGAAAGAGATGCTCCCCGTCGTGGACAAGCCGGTCATCCAGTACGTCATGGAGGAGGCCGTGGCGGCGGGTATCGAGTCGGTCCTCATCGTGACGGGGCGGGGCAAGGATGCCATCGAGAACCACTTCGACGTCTCCTACGAGTTGGAGCGCTTCCTCGAGGAGAAGGGCAAGATCGAAGAGCTGGCCCTCGTGAGGCAGATCGCCGCCATGGTGGAGGTCTCCTACATCCGCCAGAAGGAGGCCCTGGGGCTCGGCCACGCCGTGCTCTGCGGCAGGACCTGGGCCGGGGAGGATCCCTTCGCGGTCTTCCTCGGAGACGACATCGTGGTCTCCGAACGGCCCTGCATCAGACAGATGATGGACATTTTCGAGGCGAAGGGGGCCAGCGTGCTGGGGGTGATGGAGGTGCCCCTCGAGCAGACCAGCAAGTACGGCATCGTGGCGGGAGAACGCGAGAGCGAGCGGCTCATCCGCGTCACGGAGATGGTCGAGAAGCCGGCGCCCAGTGAGGCCCCCTCCACCACCGCCGTGGTGGGCCGCTACATCCTCACCCCCGCCATCTTCGAGGCGCTCGAGCGCACCGGCCGCGGCGCCGGCGGCGAGATCCAGCTCACCGACGCCATCCGCCTGCTCATGGAGCGCGAGCCCATCTATGCCCTCACCTTCGAGGGGCGCCGCTACGACACCGGAGATCGCCTGGGCTTCCTCGAGGCCAGCGTGGAGATCGCCCTCTCGCGGCCCGACCTCAAGGGACCGTTCGCCGCCTACCTCAAGCGCCTGGTGGCGGGGCTGGGGTGAGAGGCTGCACGTGAGACGCGAGACGCGAGGCGCGACCAGGTATGGGCGCGGTGGAGGCGGGTCTTCGCCGGGTCCGCGTTTCCGGCTTCCGGGCTCCCCTTTCCTTCTGCTCGCCTTGGCGATCCTCGCTTGCGTCACGCTCGCTGCCGCCTCCGGGCCGCCGCCGCTCCTCTGGCCCCTGCCCATCCACGAGGGCTGCACCTCCAGTTTCGGCGAGTACCGCCGGACCCACTTCCACGGAGGGGTGGACATCCGGACCCACCAGGAGATCGGCTGGCCGGTCTTCGCCGTGGCCGACGGCCGCGTGGTGCGCGTCCGGCGGGAGCCGGGCGGCTACGGCCGGGTGCTCTACCTCGAACTGAACGACGGGCGGACGGCGGTCTACGGCCACCTCTGCCGCTTCGAACAGAAGCGCCTCCACCTCGAGAGCCGCCTTCTCTCCGCCTGCGAGCGCGCCGGCACTTCCTTCCCCGGCGACGTGGAGATCACCCCTCCCGAGCCGGTCAAGGCCGGCGAGGTGGTGGCCTACTCGGGCGACCTGGGCGTGGGCTTTCCCCATCTGCACTTCGAGATCCGCCGCGGGGACGACCTCTGCGACCCCTTCGTGGAGGGGCTGCCGCTCCCTGAGGGCATGACCCCTCCCGCCATCGCGGGCCTCGTCTTCGTCCCCCGCGAGGCGCCGGCCACCGTGGACGGGAGCTTCGAGCCCCGCTTCGTGCCCGCCGTGCGGGGCCGCGACGGGTACCGGCTGACCGAGCCGGTGCGCCTCTCGGGCACCGTGGACGTGGAGCTGGTCGCGGGCGACCACCTCGGCGTGGCCAGCAACACCACGGGCATCCCCATCGTGACCGGGAGCGTGGACGGGAAGGGCTTCTTCAGCATGGACCTCAGGCGCATCAGCCTGGCGCGCTTCAAGGAGGCCCCCGCCCTCTTCGATCCCCAGTACGACCGGCCTGGAACGAACACCTACCGGCTGCGGCGCCTGCCCTGGCTCGAGGTGCCCAACGTGGAGGGCGGCGGCCTTCCCGGCGATCTGGCGCCCGGCCGTCACGAGCTGGAGGTGGCCGCGGCCAACCGCGCCGGCCAGCGCTCGGTGGTCACGGGCGAGCTGGAAGAGGCGGCCCGCCCCGCCGCCGAATCCCGTCTCTCCCTGCCCGGCAGCGGCTACCGGATCATGGGCACGAGCCTCCTGCCCGACGGCCTGGTGCTCAAGCTATCGCGCAGTTCCAGCCAAGGCGTCACGCCCCTGCGCCTGGGCGCCTCGCCCGTCTCCTCGCTCTTCGTGGAGGAGGAGGCCGGCGGCCGCGTACTGGCCCTGATCCCCCGGGCGGCGATGCCCCACGAGGGCCAGCCTCTCACGATCGGCGAGTACACCACGCCCTGGCGAGTGGCCGCCGGTCCGGGCCGCATCGCCGCCGGCGGCGCGCTGCTGACCCTGCCCGAGGGGGCCATCGGCACGGCCGCACCCGCCGAGGGTGGCGCCGTTCCCGAGGGAGCGGTGGTCCTGAACGTGGAGCCCTTCTCCGTCTCCGCCCGGGCCGCCGTCACCTTCCCCGCCGCGGCGCCCCGGCGCGGGCTCGGCGTCTACTTCGGGGGCCGGGACGTGTTCCTGGACAACTGGACGGGGAAGCCGGTGCCCTATCTGGACGCGGGCCTCTACGCCCTGCGCGTGGACGACACGGCGCCGGCGTGGGGCCAGCCCCAGCTCGTGACGGTTCCCCACCTCGGCGACCGCCAGGTCTGGATCCGCGTCACCGACTCGGGCAGCGGCCCGGACGCCCGCACCCTCAGGCTGACGCTCGACGGAAAGGCCGCCTATCCCGACTGGGATATGGACACCCGCACCCTCCGCCTGGATCTCAGGGGCGTGCCCCGAGGCCGGCACGTGCTGGCGGGCTCCATCAGCGACTTCGCCGGCAACAGGGCCGAGCTTCCCTCTCGTCCCTTCGTGCTGCCCTAGGCCCCGCCTCGCCTCAGCGGGAGAGGAGCCCCTTGAGGGCGGCCCAGTTCACCCGTTCGAGGATGGCGCGGGCTCTCGCCTTGTCGCCCTTCACGCGCACGATCAGGGTCTGCACGGAGGTGGTGGAGGTTCCCGCCGGCGAAGTCGCCTGCATGGCTGTGGCGCCCGACTGGGGCGATGCCCTCCAGGGACCGAGGAAGACGGCGGTAGTCCCCTCCTCCTGGGTGTTCTTCGGGTCCGGCTCCATCCGGTAGGAAGGCAGGCCCGCCTGCGGAGACTCGGGCGTCCCTCGCCGCAGGTAGGTATAGGTGCTGTTGGCCTGGAGGGAGACCTCCGCCTGCACGTCGTGGATCTCGCCCGCCTTGGCGGCGGCGGTGAAGCCCGCGCTCTGGGCCGTCAGCACCTTCTGCAGCTCCTGGCTCACGGACTGCAGCTGGTCCTGGATGCGCTTCGCCCCAGCCGCGTCGTTCTTCTGGATGGCCGCCCCGAACTGCTCGCTGAGGGCACCCATCTGCTTCTGGAGCTTCTCCTGCTTGGCCTCGAGCGCCGGGTCGGTCTTCACCGCCTGAAAGGCCTCCATCTCCCGCTGCTGCGCCGCGCGGGCCTTGGCCGCGTCCTGCCACACCACCCGGCACTCCACCTCGATGGGCCTGGGGTTCCGCCCCGCCACGGCGGTGGGCGGCGTGGGCTCGGAGGAGTCCGCGAGCGTCCAGCCCTGAGGCGGCGCCGGCAGGGCCGCCGTGAAGACCCGGCAGACCTTGCCGGTGAAGGCCCTCTCCGCCGCCGTGGCAGGGCGCGTGTCCCCGTCCGCCAGCGCAATCACGCCCGCCGCACACACCACGAGCGCCGCGATTCCCATCCGACTTGCCCGCATTCTCCACCTCCCCCGGCGCCCGGCGATCCCGGCGCTTCCCCCCTTAGTTCATGCTGCTTGGAGAGGCCATCGTACCGGCCAGCGGCGCCGGACGCAAGAGGTCCTCCGCCCCGCGGGGAGGTGCTCCCGAGGTCTCACGGCAGGCTTTGGCGGGATGCGATGACGGGCGAGATGCCGCCTCAGCCGCGCCCGAGGACGCGGGTCCTGAAGAGGCGGCCGAACTCGGTGAAGGCGACGGGCTTGCGGTAGCGCATGAGCCAGGTGAGCACCTCGAAGAGGAACCAGGCGAGGTAGAGGAAGGTGACCTCCTCCCTGAGTCCGGGGAAGATGAACTGGGCGAGCCAGAGGACGAATAGGACGAGGGCCTCGTGCCACGCGAAGCTCATGTTCACGAGGAGCGACATGGCGAAGGCCGACTGCGCGAGGGTGAGGATGATCTCCATCCGCTGCTCGGGATCGAAGACGATGGGGCCGACGTGCCCCGCCGATACCGCAAAGACAAAGGGGATCATGCCGGCGAGCATGGTCCACTGGTTGATGTTGGAGGAGACCATGTTCATGAGGGCCATGGGGGCGCCGGTCACCTTGCGCGCCCAGTAAAGGGCCGAGACCTTCTCGGGGAACTCGCTGAGGAAGGGGGCGACCCACTGGACGAAGACGTACTGGGAGACGCCGAGGGAGGCGGCCAGGATCAGCAGGGAGTGGAGGAAGGGTTCGGCCGTGAAGTAGATGATCACGGCGCCGCCCAAGAAGAGGCCCGTGATGGTGAGCACGCGCCGGACCTTGGGCATGACGATGATGTGCCGGACGGGCCACTCCTCCTCCTCGGGCGACTCCACCTCCTTGGGCGGAATCTTGTTGAGCACGGCCATGTAGCAGCCGTAGATGGCCATGAGGAGCAGGCCGTCCCAGATCGTCAGGGTTCCCTTGGCCGCGATGACCACGAAGTAGGCCATGGAGGCGATGAGACCCACCACCTCCACGCTGTGCTCCTTCTCCAGGTGGATGGAGTTCATGGGGCGCCGATGCTTGCGCCGGTGAAAGAAGGCGGCGGTGGCGTAGATCATGGGCCATCCCAGGCCGATGAGGAGGCGGATGGCGCCCGTAAAGTTGGCGGAGATCAGCGCGATGCCGTGGGGCGTGCGCGGGGCCTCCCAGGCGATGACCGCCTCCACGGCGAACTCGGGCAGGGTCTGCACCCAGGCCAGGATCGCGAGCGAGAGCCCCTGCGAGATGAAGAACTGGGCCGACTCGGCGGCCCAGGCCAGCATGAGGGCGCTGCCGATGATGGAGGGGAAGGTCCAGATCGCGTTGAGGACGCCCCCCTTGGCGGCGATGAACGCGCCCGAAGCCAGCTTCACGCTCCCCTCCCTTCTTCCGTCAATGGCCTCTCCAGGGCCATCCGCCCGCCGCACCTTCGCACGCGGCGGTTCACGATGCCCCTCCCGTCGCCCTATTCGAGGCCCCTAGGCGCGTCTCCCTTGGACTGGGGGAGCGTTCCCTGCCCACCCGGAGAGAGCGTCAACTGGGCCACCCGCTGGTAGGAGAAGGGCGCCGAGACGCCGCCGTCCGGGTTCCGAACCTGGATGGAGATGGTCTGCCCCTTGGGCACCATGATTTTGAGGGCAGAACCCTTCTTGGCAACCAGGGTTTCCGCATTCTTGAAGGTCGTCTCGGGCACCTCAACCCCGCCGATGAGCACCTTCGCACCATTCTGGAAGAGCGTGCCCAGAACCTTGAGGCGGAAGGGGTTCTGCATCTTCTTCACGCCGGTGACGGTGGGCGGAGCGACCGTGGTGCGGGCCACGATCAGGAGGTGGTTGTCTGTCGCCGTGGAGCCATTGCCGTCGGTGGCCGTGAGCACGACCGTAAAGTAGCCGGCTGCGGTGTAGGTATGGCTCACCGATGGACCGCTTCCGTGCGTCGAGCCGTCCCCGAAGTCCCAGTCGTAAGCGTAGGGGGCAGCCCCCTGGATGGGCTGGGCCGTGAATTCCACGGTGAGGGGGACGTCGCCCTGGCCCACGGAGGCGCTGGCCGTCACGCCGAAGTAGGGCTGGCTGATGTAGGACTGGATCTCCGGGAGGATCTGAGCCATTTCCACGCCCTGGTTCATGTCGGTGCTGGTGCAGGTGGTGCCGGCGATGCCGAAGTGGTGCAGGGCGATCACCTGGTTGGTGGCGTCGTCCATCACGGGCGAACCCGATGAGCCGCCCTCCGTGTCCGCGTAGTAGCCGATGTCGGTGCCCGGCACGTTGCCGGCAATCCCCACGGCGTCCACCTTGGCCAAGCCTCCGTCCAAGTCGGAGTTGACGGAGAACTGCTTGGGTTGCCCGCCGGGGTGGCCCGCGATCCACATGGTCTCGCCCACCGTGGGCACGGCGCCGCTCAGGGTGAGATAACCGTAGCGCTGGGCAGGATCGTCGTTGGAAAAGGCGAGCAGGGAGTAGTCCAGGTCGTAGTTCGTGGTGACCAGGTAAGCGCCGTCGCTGGTGGAGTCGTAGGCCGCCGTTCCGGAGCCGCAGGCGGGCGTCTGGTACTTCCACCAGACCTCCAGCGTGCTCGCGCCCGACTGGTCGCTGATGCAGTGGTTGCAGGTCAGGAAGTGGTTGTGATCAGAAACCAGGAAGCCGGTGCAGAGATACCAGGCTCCCCCCTCCTGAAAGAGCATGCGGCCTACGGCCTCGCCGGCCTGGGTCTTGCCGGCATCGCCGGCGTAACAGGCGGCGTCCTGCATGTCGTTGTTCCCGCAGATGGACTCGGGCACGAGCGCGGCCTCGGCGAGCGGGGCGAAGCCGAAGCCCACCCGGTCGATCTCCACGCCCCAGGGGTTGGAGCCTTTGGCTGCCCGGATCTCCAGGGTCACGACCTGGGTGAGCGACGCTGGAATCCAGGTCCCCTCGGTCAGCGATCCCTCATGGTGATAGATTTCCTTCCCCGTTCCGTCCAGCACCAGCAGCACGTCCTTCGGGCCGAGGGCGAGCTTGGCCAAGTGGAGCTTCACGAAGGTGGAGCCGGGGAACTCCAGCTCCCGCTGCCACGATTCCGCCTGGATGGGGTGCGGCGAGCCGACTCGGACATCGATGGTCTCGCCCACCTTGGTGCGGGCCGCCAGGGGAAGCAGGCCCATGCACGCGGCCAGAGCGAACAGAGCGGCCATTCTCAGTGTGCGCATCCGGATCCTCCTGAGCACCCGCCCCCTTCAGGGACATCGTGCCCGAACAGTGTAGGCTGGGTGTCCATGGCGGTCAAACGGCCGGGGACGGCGAGACGCGAGAGGGGAGGCGCGAAACCATCGCAAGAAGCCAGATACCAGAATCCTCTGTGCCTCTGTGGTGATCTTTTCTTTTCGAATTCCGCTTTATCCTTCCCTCCCTTCCGTTCCGGGGGCGCCGGGCGGTACCATGGTCTCCCGGGAGGCGCGTTGAACCTCAAGATTTTGCACCGCTACGTGCTGAAGGAGATGGCGGGGCCTTTCCTGATCGGGCTCGTGGTCTACTCCTTCCTGTTCCTGATCAACCTGCTCTTCCAGTTGGCCAGCCTGGTCATCCAGCAGGGGCTCTCGGCGGGGGCCTCGGGGATGCTCTTCCTCCTGGGACTGCCGGGATTGCTTAGCTATACCCTTCCCGTGGCCCTCCTTCTGGGCACCATCATCGCCTTCAGCCGGCTCTCGGGAGACAGCGAGATCATCGCCCTCAGGGCGGGCGGGGTGTCCAGCACCCGGCTCCTGACCTCGCCCCTCCTGTTCGCCTCGGTCATGACCCTCCTGCTGCTGGCCATAAATCTCTGGCTCATCCCCGCCAGCCGCAGCGCCTCAGACGAGATCCAGTCGGAGGCGAGCCAGGGGCTCAACATTGTGCGGCTGCTGAGACCGGGGGTCTTCTTCGACAGGATCCCGGGCGTCCTGCTCTACGCGGGCCGGGCCGACGTGAAAGCGGGCCGGTACGATCACATCCTGGTCTTCCAGCACGGGAGCCCCTCTCAGGACCTTCTCACCCTGGCGGATTACGGCCGGGCTATCCGCTCGGCGGACGGCCAGAAGCTCCAGTTCCTCCTCTCGGACGGGGAGACGGTGCAGTTCGACCGGAAGCGCCCCGGCACCGTCCAGACCTCCACCTTCCGCGAGCAGGCCCTGACCGTCGAAACTCAGGGGGGGCTGGTCAGACCCCCGCAGAAGGGGATCATGGAGTACTCCACGGCCGAGCTCCTGGGCACGCTGAACCTGCCGCCACAGGAGAGCGATCCCGCCCTGATCCGGAGGCAGCGCTATGCCCTGCTGTACGAGATCAACCGCCGACTATCGGCCTCCCTGGTTCCCCTCTTCTTCGTGCTCATCGGCGTCCCGCTCGGCATGGTGAACACCCGCGGCGGCAAGGGGGCCGGCTTCAGCCTCTCCCTCATCGTGCTCCTGGGATACTGGATTCTCACCTCGGCCCTCGGCGACCTAGCCCAGGCGGGGCGGCTGACCCCCTCGCTGGCCGCCTGGTTACCCGACCTCCTGCTGATGCTCGTGGGCCTCCTCCTGGTGAGCACGCGGGACCGCATCACCACGCCGGCCTGGATGCGCCCCCTCGCCCTTCTCTTCCCGGCCCGTCAGGAGAAGGCGGTCTCCGGCGCCGCCGTGCCCGAATCGCCGAAAATCTCGGCCGGCCGCGGGCTGCCCATCCTGGACCGGTACCTTCTCGCCAGGATGCTGAAGACCTTCCTGCTCATCAGCCTCTCGGTCCTCCTGCTGGACTGGATCATCGAGATACGCGGTCTGTCGGAGTTCATCACCGGGAGCCAGAAGCTGAGGCTCCTGGGCACCTACCTCCTGAACCAGTCTCCCGGCGTCCTGGTCATGCTCGTCCCCCTGGCCGTGCTCATGACCGTCCTCGTCACCCTCGGGGTGCTGGAGCGCACTAACGAGATCATGGCCATGAAGGCCTCGGGGATCTCCGTCTACCGCATCAGTCTTCCGGCCTTCGCGCTGGCCGCCGCAGCCTGCCTGTTCCTCTGGACGATGGGCGAGGCCGTGGTCCCGGGGACGAGCCGCAGGGCGCAGTCCACGCGCGACCACATCAAGGGACTCGTGGCCCGAAACCTGTCCAGCACCATGGACGTCTGGCTCTTCGCCCCCGACCGCCACGTCCTCTTTCACTACAACCACTACGACGCGCGCACCAGGACCTTCCAGGGCTTCTCGGAGTACCGTTTCTCTCCCGAGCGTTTCAGGCTCGATGCGCGCTTCTTCGCCAGGCAGGCCCGCTTCCCCTCGCCCAGCTCCAACCCCGGCACATTGGCCTTCGCCCAGGGATGGCGCTGGCGCCGCGGGGGCTCACCCGCCTTCAAGGAGATGCCCAAGGGCACCCGGCAACTGGGCCTCCCCCAGCACTACTTCGTGGCGCCGGCTTTTCTGGAGGGGCAGTACTTCTCCTCCCGAGAGCTCAAGGCCCTGATTCGCGAGTTGCGGGCCAAGGGCTACCCGTCGCGACAACAGGTGGTGGATTACTACGAGAAGCTCCCCGACGCCCTGGCCCCCCTGATCCTCCTCCTGCTGGGCCTGCCCTTCGCCTTCGCCACCGGCCGCCGCGGCTCGCTCTACGGCATGGCCATCGCCCTCGGTCTCTCGATCGCCTATTACGTCATGATGGCGATCTTCAACTCCGTGGGCGCCATGGACTGGCTCAACCCAGCCCTGGCCGTCTGGGCTCCGGCCATCCTCTTCGGATGCGCTGGGGGATACCTCCTGCTGAATCTCCGCACCTAGTGTTGTGTCCCCGTTTTGTGTTTACAGTGGCCTTTTCCCTGGACAATCGACATAGGTAGGCCCTCGCGGGCTTTCCCTGTCACACCACCGTGCGTACGGGTCCGTACACGGCGGTTCGGTGGGTTATGCGGTTGGACCCCAAGAGCGTCCCCGCCGGACTTTGGGTTG
>JBAWEQ010000043.1:0-38336 GCA_049591295.1 Acidobacteriota bacterium | reverse complement strand
GCAACCCAAAGTCCGGCGGGGACGCTCTTGGGGTCCAACCGCATAACCCACCGAACCGCCGTGTACGGACCCGTACGCACGGTGGTGTGACAGGGAAAGCCCGCGAGGGCCTACCTATGTCGATTGTTTTCGCGGCGTCCGCGGGCGGTAAGCGGTGCGCCGCTTCGTGACCTCTTCCCCTACTCGTCCCTGAGCGCTGCCTGGGCAGCCGCCAGACGGGCCACGGGGACGCGGTAGGGCGAGCAGGAGACGTAGTTGAGGCCGATTCTGTGGCAGAACTCCACCGAGGTGGGTTCGCCGCCGTGTTCGCCGCAAATTCCGATCTGCAGATCCTTTCGCGTGGCCCTCCCCTTCTCCACCGCCAGCTTCATGAGCTGGCCCACCCCCTCCTGGTCGATCCGCTGGAAGGGGTCCGCCGCGTAAATTTCCCGGTTGACGTATTCCCCGAGGAA
Source organism: Acidobacteriota bacterium (assembly GCA_049591295.1). GTDB lineage: Bacteria > Acidobacteriota > UBA4820 > UBA4820 > DSQY01 > DTPS01. Next base: position 37,884 of record JBAWEQ010000043.1, on the reverse strand, counting down.
GCCGCGCCCGTCGTCGCGGGAGATGCCGCAGGTGGTCTGCGTCAGGTCGTTGGTGCCGAAGCTGAAGAACTCTGCCTGCTCGGCGATGTGGTCGGCCGTCACGCAGGCCCTGGGCAGTTCGATCATGGTCCCGACGAGATAGTGCAGGGGCACGCCCGCCTTGGCTATGATCGGATCCGCGATGGAGCGCGTCATGTCGTTGAAGATCTTCATCTCCTGCTCGGTCGCCACAATAGGAATCATGATTTCCGGTTTCACGGGGAGGCCCTGACCGAGCACCTCGCAGGCAGCCTCCACAATGGCGCGGACCTGCATTTCATAGATCTCCGGATAGGTGACGCCCAGGCGGCAGCCCCGGTGACCAAGCATGGGGTTGTTTTCGTGGAGGGCTTCTATGCGCTCCTCGATCTCGTGGACGCTCACCTTCAGTTCGTCGGCCACAGCCTTGACCTTTTCAGAGAAATCCTCTGGCCTAAGCGCCTCTCTGGAAGGCAGAAATTCATGTAGAGGCGGATCCAGAAGCCGCACCGTGACGGGTTGGCCTCCCATGGCCTTGAAGATGCCGATGAAGTCCTCTTTCTGCATGGGGAAGAGGTAAGCCAGGGCCTTTTTGCGCTCCTCCACGTCATCCGCGAGAATCATGCGGCGCACGTAGTGGATGCGCTCACCCTCGAAGAACATGTGCTCCGTGCGGCAGAGGCCGATGCCCTCGGCCCCAAGCTTGACCGCCATTGCGGCCTGCCCGGGCGTGTCGGCGTTGCTCCAGACTTGCAGGCGCCTGTGGTGGTCGGCCCAGCCCATGAGGGTGCTGAACTGCTGGAAGTTTCTGGACTTATCTGGCGTCAGCTGGCCGGCGAGCACCTGCAAGACCTCGCTCGGTTTGGTGGGGAGCTGTCCGAGGACGACTTCGGCCGTGAATCCATCGATGGAGAGCCAGTCCCCTTCCCGGACGATGCGACCGGCCACCTCCATCTCGCCCTTCTCGTAATCGATCTCCAGCGCTCCGCAGCCGACGATGCAGACCTTGCCCATCTGCCTCGCCACGAGAGCCGCGTGGGAGGTCATCCCTCCCTGGGCCGTGAGGATGCCCTGCGCCGCGTTCATGCCTCGGATGTCTTCCGGGCTCGTGAACTTGCGCACCAGAAGCACCCTCTCGCCGCGCTGGGCCCAATTCTCGGCGTCCGCCGCGTTGAAGACCACACGCCCCGAAGCCCCACCCGGCCCGGCGGGAAGACCCTTGGCCAGCACGTTTCCTGCACGCACGGCCTCGGCCCTCGCCTCCGCGTCGAAGATCGGGGCGAGGAAGGCGGCGATACCGTCCGCCTCCGGCCTGAGCACGGCCTCCTTCTCGGTGATCAGGCCCTCGGCCTGCATATCAACGGCCATGCGGGCCGCCGCGAAGGGGTGGCGCTTGCCCGTTCGCGTCTGGAGCATCCAGAGGCGCCCCTCCTCGATGGTGAACTCGAAATCCTGCATGTCCCGGTAGTGGGCCTCGAGCTTGGCGCGGATGTCCACCAACTGCCCGTGCGCCTCGGGGAGGATGGCGGCGAGCTCCCCGATGGGGCGCGGGGTGCGGATGCCCGCGACCACGTCCTCACCCTGGGCATTCATGAGAAACTCACCGTACATGCGGTTCTCGCCCAGCGCTGGATCGCGCGTGAAGCCTACGCCCGTTCCCGAGGTCTCGCCGCGGTTGCCGAAGACCATGGTCTGGACGTTCACGGCGGTTCCCCAGGTGTGGGGGATGTTGTAGATCTTGCGATAGGCGATGGCCCGATCGTTCATCCACGACCCGAAGACCGCTCCGATGGCTCCCCAGAGCTGCTCCTGCGGATCTTCCGGAAACCGCACGCCGAGCCTGTTGCGGATCTCTTCCTTGAAGAGGGTGACCAGCCGCTTCAGCTCTTCGGTCCCCAGATCGGTATCGAACTTGGCTCCGGCCTCCTTCTTGGCCTGTTCCAGGATGACGTCGAAGGGGTCGTCGTCGGTTTTCTTGACGGGCTTGAGGCCCAAGACCACGTCCCCGTACATGGCCACGAACCGCCGGTAGGAATCCCAGGCGAACCGCGGGTTTCCCGTCACCGCAGCCAGCCCCTCTACGGTCCGGTCATTCAGGCCCAAATTGAGCACCGTGTCCATCATGCCGGGCATGGAGGCGCGCGCGCCCGAGCGGACCGAAAAGAGGAGCGGGTTCATCGGGTCGCCGAACTTCCGCCCCATGATGGATTCCACGCCCGACAGGGCCTGGGCCACCTGGCCACTGAGGTCCGTGGGATAGGATTCCTTGTGGGCGTAATAGTGGGAGCAGACCTCGGTAGTGATGGTGAATCCCGGAGGGACCGGGATCCCGAGGTTGGTCATCTCGGCCAATCCCGCGCCCTTTCCCCCGAGGAGTTCCTTTTGCTGGCCGCGACCTTCGGCCTTGCCGTTCCCAAAGAAATAGACCCATTTCGCCATGGTGTGACCTCTCCATCAATCGGAGAAAAGTGTACCACACCGCGCAATCCCCCCGCGGAGGCGCTCGATGTGGTGTCCTTCAGCGGAAGATTTGGGGGATCAGAGGATGGCCTGGACGTTCAAATAGTAGGGCAGCCCGCCCGGACGGGAGTCGGGCGCGGGACGCCCGATGACCATCCGAGAAGGCGTGAGCGTGGATGGCTCCATGCCCCGAGGCACCCCATCCCAGGCGATCACGTTGAGCGGCTGGCCGTCGGGCAGGAGAGCGCTCCACAGCAGGTGCCGGTTCCCCACGACCCTCTGCCCTCTCGCGTAGAGGCCCGTGATGCCGAGGGTCGGCTCCTCGTTGCCCGGCCCGAAGGGATCCAGCTCCCCCCAGGCCTCCCAGGCTTGGGAGAGCAGTCCAAGCTCGATGGGGTAGTAGATATCCCTCCTGGAGGAAGGTTCCTCCTGCGCCGGAAGCGCTCGGAGTATGCCGGCCACCTCATCCAGCCGCTCCGCCTTGACCGTGAAGCCGGCCGCGCCTTCGTGCCCGCCGTAGCGCACCAGGAGGTGCCCGACGTGATCGAGGACCGAGCAGACGTCGTCGTGGTTCCAGCTTCGCGCCGAGCCGACCCCCTCCCCCCCCTCGACGGCCACCACGAAGGCGCTCCGCTGGAAGGTCTCGGCCAGGCGCGCGGCCACGGGCCCGATGATGCCGCGGTGCCACTGGTCCGAGAAGACGAAGACCACCCGGCCTCCCGCCGTCTCCAGCACCTGGCCGCAGGCCTCCTCGTACGTCGAGGCCTGCAGTGCCTTGCGCTTGCGGTTCAGGCTTTCCAGGCGCCCCATGAGGTGGGCCGCCCTGACGTGTTCCCGCTCCAGGAGAAGATCCAGCACGAGCCGTGCGTCTTCCATGCGGCCAGCCGCGTTGAACCTGGGAGCCACGTGGAAGGCGATGTGGTGGCTCCGGATCACCTCCCTGATGCCGGCCTTCTCCAGCAGAAGGGCGAGGCCGGGGCTGGGCGTGAACTCCATGGCGCGGAAGCCCGCCTTGCAGGCCCTGCGGTTGACGGCCGACATGGGAACCAGGTCCGCCACGGTGGCGATGGCCGTCAGGCGGAGAAAGGGCTCCAAGGGAAGATCCCGTCCCAATTCGGCCGCCACCTGCCGGAGCGTCTGCAGAGCGACAAAGGTGCCGCACAGGCTCCGGTCCGGGTGATCCGGCACCAGGTGAGGGTTCACGACGAGGGCTGGGGGCTGCTGGCCCTCCGCGGGGCGATGGTGGTCCGTGACGATGACCTCCACCCCCCTCGCGGCGAGCTCTTCGCCGATCTCTCTCGAGTTCGTTCCGCAGTCGGTAGTCACCAGCATGGATGCGCCGCTCTGGCGCACCGCTTCGAGACTCGCCTCCGAGAGGCCGTATCCGCCTTCGAAGCGTGAGGGAATGAAGGCCTCCACCTTGCCGCCCAGGGCCTTGAGTCCCCCCATCAGCACCGCCGTCCCCATGAGCCCATCCACGTCGTAGTCCCCGTGAATGAGAATCGCGCGGCCGGCGACTATGGCCGCCTTGATCCGGCCGGCGGCGTCGGCCATGTTCGGAATTCGCATCGGATCGGGCCAGGGCACCTCGTCCGGCCTCAGGAAGGATTCCAGGTCTCCGTTGTCCCACGAACGCCGGGACAGAAGCATGGCCATGGTCTCGCTCACGCCGAGGCGCACCGCCGCGTCACGGGCCCAATCTTGCCAGCCTTCCGCCTGGACCCATCCCGCGTCGCTCAACGCGCCCCTTCCTCCCGCCCGACACGAAAAAGGCGCCGAAACCTACGTCCCGGCACCCCAGCCCCCAGTTCCCCGCCTCACATTGCGGGGCAACCCGTCTATTTTTTTGGTGGAGCTAGGGGGGATCGAACCCCCGACCTCTTGAATGCCATTCAAGCGCGCTCCCAGCTGCGCCATAGCCCCACCGAGCCTCTAGTATAGGGAAAACGGGCCCGCGGGTCAAGTGCGGGGCGGAGGCCAGACATTCGGCGGCCGTCCTCTATGGCTGAGTCTTGATTGGAGCCGTGTATCAGTAAAGGCTCGTGATCCCCTTCTCGTCGGGGGCATAGAGGACGCGGTAGAACTCAGTGGCGAAGCGGTCCGTCATGCCCGCGAGGAAATCCACGACGACCTGGAATTTGCCCACGGCATCGGGTGCCTCCTCGAGGCGCTCGCGGGTGGTGTGAGGCAGGAGCCGGGCAGCCATGGAGCCTTTCTCCAGCAGGTCCGACGAGAGGCTCTCGAAGAGCCGATCCAAGATGGCGGCCGCCTTGGCGGACATGCGCTCCACGACGGGATGGGTGTAAACGCGGGCGTAAAGGAAATCCCGCAGCTCAGCGACGGAGGAGGCCATCTCTGGAGAGAAGTGCACGACGGACTCGCGCCGGGCCATCAATTCCTCCACGGAGTTCATGGCAGAAAGGCCTTCGGCCGAAACCGCGAGCACATCGTTAATGAGGAGATCGATCATGTTGCGCACCATGATCCGCCCCCAGAGAATCCGATCCTTTTCCCAACCCGGCGCGCCGCCCTGGGCCCGCTCCCACGCCCTCTGAAGTAGCGGAATGGGGAGGTCGCGCAGCTCCTCCACCGTTATGAACCGGACCCGAAGGGCGTCCTCAAGATCGTGCGTGACCCAGGCGATCTGGTCGGCCAGGTTGACGATCTGCGCCTCCGCCGAGCAACCGTTGGTCGTGAGGTAGGACTGCCGCACGCGCTCCGCCTCCTTGGGCTGGCTGACTTCGAGGGGGTAGGGCAGCGTGGGGGAATCGAAGGCGGTGTGGTGTTTGAGGATGCCGTGGAGGGCGGGCCAGCTCAGGTTCAGCCCCGGGAACTTCGGATAGCGCCGCTCCAGCCGGCTCACGATGCGGTACGACTGGAAGTTCTGTTCGAAGGCCCTTCCCTGTTCGGGCCGGCTAATGCCCAACCTCTTCTCCAGGGCCCGGCCGAAGAGGCGGTCCAGGGCCGCTTCCCCCCGATGGCCGAAGGGGGGATGACCTAGATCGTGCGCGTAGGCGATAACCTCGCAGAGGTCTTCGCTCGCCCCAAGGCCGCAGGCCAAGCCCCTGGCCACTTGCGACACCTCAAGTGTGTGGGTGAGACGCGTCCGGTAGAAATCCCCTTCGTGGACCACGAAGACCTGCGTCTTGTAACCGAGGCGGCGAAAGGCCTCGGAGTGGAGCACCCGGTCCCGATCCTGCTGAAAGAAGGTCCGCAGGACGGGGTGCTCCGCCGGGTATTCGTGGTCCACGAAACCGCCGCACGCCGTGGCCCAGGCCTTCAGGCCTCCGTTCCTGGTGGCGCAGGCCGCGTTGTGGTGGTCGCTGCGGTTCATGGCTGACCTCCGGTTTCTCTGGCGCCGTCCCTTCTTCGAAGAAGCCACCTTACCACGCGCCCGCCTGGGCGGTCCATGCCCATTGAGGGGAGAAGGTGAAGGACGAAGGGAGACGATGCTCCGGCTCGTGGCGCCGAGCGGCAGGCTCTGCTATCGTAAGGCTCGGTTGATGACCTCGTGGGAAGAGAGGGGGCGCATGAGACGCCGGTGGGGGCTGCGGGCCGCCCGAGAGGGCTGGCGATTCTTCTTGCTTGTGGCCGGCACGCTCTGTTTTGTTCTCTCCGTCCGAAGCTTCATCATGCCCAACCACCTGCTCAGCGGCGGCGTCACGGGCCTTTCGCTTCTGCTCAATGCCGTCCTTCGTACCCCCGTCGGCCTGGTGGTGTTGATCTTCAACGCTCCGATCTTCCTGCTGGGGTTCCGCGACGTCGGCCGACGATTCGTGGTCTATTCGGGGCTCGCGGTGGTGCTCTTCTGGCTGCTGGTGGATCACGTTCCATTCCCGGTCCTCACGCGAGATCCGATGCTGGGCGCTATCTTCGGGGGCCTCTTCGGGGGGCTCGCCAGCGCCCTGGCCATCCGTTCGGGGGGTTCCCTCGCTGGATTCGACATCCTGGGCGTCGTGCTCAACCGGAGGTTCAGCCTCGGCATCGGAGAGGCGGGAATGATCCTCAATGGGCTGATTGTCCTCGCCGCCAGCCTCATCGAGAACCCCGAACGGGCCATGTACACCCTGGTGGCCATCTACGTGGCGAGCCGCACCCTGGACGCCATCCAGTCGCCCAGGCCGCGCAAGGCCGTCCTGATCGTCTCTAGCGAGTACCGCGGCATCAAGGAGCGGCTACTCCTTCAGATGGGCCGCGGAGTTACCCTCCTGAAGGCGGAAGGAGCCTACACGGGCAGCGTCAGCAACGTCCTGCTCTGCGTCGTGACCCGATTTGAGCTCAGGGAGCTGCGCGACATCATCCGCTCAGAAGATCCTTCGGCCTTTGTCACGGTCATCGAGGCCTCAGACGTCATCGGCCGTTTCAAGCGCCCTTCAGCCTTCTCGATCTGGAAGCGCCAGCAGAGAAGCGGGGACCTGGAGCCCTAAGGCAAAACCGCCGAAGAGCGGCTATCTCCTGCGTCCCTTGGGCCCCAGCACCAGCCGGTTCAACACGAAGGAGACCAACGAAATCAGGACGGCCGCAACGAGCGCCCAGCCGAAACCCGCCAGGTGAAATCCGGGCACGATCCACGCGGCCAGGTAGAGCAGGCCCGCGTTGATCACGATGATGAAGAGGCCCAGGCTCACCAGCACCAGGGGAAGCGTGAAGAAGATGAGCACGGGCCGGAGCAGCGCGTTGGCCAGGCCCACCGTAAGGGCCGCGAAGAAGAGAGCGAGCAGGCCATCGAATCGGATTCCCGGCAGGAGCATGCTGACCACCCCCATGGAGGCCATCAGCAGGAGCGTCCTCAGCAGGAAGCGCATGGTCCGGAGGTCAGCGAGCCCGGAAGCCGATGGGGCCGAAGTCGCTCTCGGCGAGAGAGTGGGTGTCGTTGGAGTCGATCTGAATGCAGAAATAATTGGGATTGGGAGGCGGAGCACCGAAGGCCTGTTCGAAGTCGGCCACCACGTCCCGGCTCTCGGTCTTCCAGACGTTCAGTCCGTCCCTTTCGTTCCGCAGGACGAAGATCCGGGTGTCGGCGGGCCTCGGAGAGCGATAGAAGGTGCCGGGCGCGGGGATCGTCTCCCAGGTATAGCCGAGGATGCGGCTGCTCCACGCTCCGAAACCGAAAAGTCCGGAGCCCGGGAAGACTACGTATACCTGGGCCGCCTCGTCATCCGTGGCTCGGAAACGGCCGTCTCCCCCCTTGGGCAGCGCCTCCACCCTCCAACTCCAGGTGAGGATAGGGGTATTGTGAATATTGACGTTCACGTTCCGCACGAAGGCCCACGAGGAGCTCGGGCAGACCAACTGCAGGTAGGGATCCTCAGCGTTCCGCAGGAAGGAGAGGTCCACCTGCCCGGTCCACTTCTTGATCCTCCAGGTGGAATAGAACGCCCGTGCGCTGGAGAAGGACTCCACCATGGTGTCTGGAACGGGAATGCCGTTCAGGCGGGATGGAATCAAGATCAGAAACAAGCCCAGCGCCAAGGCGCTCAGAAGAGCCTTCCGCATCTGCGGAATCATACGCTCCGTGGCGGCTCTTGTCCAGTCCTCCTCGGGTTCACTTCCAGAAAGTGCGCCGACAAGGTCGGCCGGTCGCTGGGGCTTTTCACGGAAACACGCGCGAGACGGGTGGTTCGGCCCTCGGCGGGAGAGCACAATTCACAAGGACGAGCGAGCCAGCGCGTCCAGGCGCCCGACGGCGGCCTCCAGTGGAGCAAGAGGCAGGGAAACGGGAGAAATGGGAGAATCGGCCGGTGGAACGTCTAGAATCCCGCCCAGCTGCCTGGGGTCCTCGCAAACGCGGATCCATCCCCGCTCGGCCAAAAACGCGATGTTGGCCCGTTCCTGGCCGGGGAGGCTCGGCAGGGCCACCACCCTCTTGCCCATATAGAGTGCTTCGCTCAGGCTCAATCCTCCTCCCTTGGTCACCACCACGTCGCTGGCCGCCATCAGAAGGGCCATGTCGCTCCGGAATCCAAGCACGCGGAGACGGTCCGAATGTTTCTGCGCCGACAATTTCAACGAGCGCCTGAGCTTTTCGTTGAGCCCGCAGACGACCAGGGCCTGCCACTCTCCCAGCCCCAGGAAGGCCTCAACCGCCTCTCGCAGCGGTCCCGCCCCGATTCCCCCGCCGAAAATGAGGGCGGTCGGCTTGGCCAAGTCCAGGCCGAGTGCGGCCCTCACGGCCAATCCGTCGTGGGTTCGCTCGAAAAAAGGGGAGACGGGGATTCCTGTGGGGGCGATGCGCTCCTCCGGGACTCCCAGGTTCGTCAGGACGGGAACGAGATCTGGATGCGGAATGAGGTAGAGGTCCACCTCGGGCCGTGCCCACAGCGGATAGACGTCGTAATCGGTGATCACCACCGCCAGCTTCAGTCGTGATCCGGAGGCGCGCTTCCAGTCGGCGGCCACTTCCATGGCGTTGTACTGCGTAGCCACTACCAGGTCACACTCCGAGAGACCCGCTCGGTCGAACCGCCGGATCACCCTGCCCCCCATCCCGGGAAGCGCGAGTTTTCCTCTACGCGTGAAGAAGGGCGAGTTGTACATGTAATCCCAGACCTTCGGGAATCGGAGCGCCAGTAGGAGGTAGCCGCTTCGGAAAAGCGCGTCGTATTCCCACGGCACCCACTCTTCAAGGGGACGGTGCTCGCAGTCGTGGCCCAGGTTGGTGAGGCCGCCCTGCACCAGTTCGGCCACTCGTCTGTGGCCCGTTCCCAGTGCGTAGGAGAGAACGGCGGTCCGCGGGTTCATCGGGCTCGGTACAGGACCTGTTCGAGGCGGAGATTCTCCACGGCCCAATTGGCGACCACGGTGCAGAAGGCTGCGAAAAGAACTCCCCCGAACACATCCAGGGCCCAATGGAATCCCAGGTAAAGGGTGGAGTAGGTCACGAGGCCGGCGAGTGCCAACATGGTCCGCCGGAGCCGCAGGTTCGAGCTCTCCGATATGAGCAGGGCAAAGGTGAGCGACAGCGAGACGTGAAAGGAGGGGAAGCAGTTGTTGAGGCCGCTCATGGGCCGGAGCCCCTCGATGAGGAGGGGCGAGATCTGGTTCATGAGGAGGGTGACCTCGCCATCCCCAGCCGCCCAGCGCTCCGTGACGGGCACCAGGACGTAAAACGGGAGGATGAAGAGGTAGTTGAAGACGGCCCCCCAAAAGATCTTCCTGGCCACCTTGTGTTCGCCGTCTCGGTAGGCCACCAGGATTGCCACGACGCCCATGACGGGGAAAACGTACAGGTAGATCGCGGAAAGCGCGTAGGTGAGGGCGGTGAAGTGGATGATCTGGAACAGGGCGGTGGCCGACCCTTCCACCCGGAGGAACAGTCCCGTGAAGTCCCAGTTCAGATAGCGGGTGATGGCCGGGTCGTACTTTGTCTCCAGGATATCGAGGAATATGATGCCGGAGATCGTCAGGACGTAAAACAGCGAGGCCGTCCGGGCGGCGTTGGCGCGCACCACTTCCCAGATGACCTTGAGCGGGTTGTTCTGAGGAAGGCACCACTTGAGCAGCGCCAACAGGGACAGGCTGCTCATGCACACGCCGAAAAGCAATACCCAATCTATATGGGCCAAAGAAACCTCCGGCTCCTATCCGTACGGTCCGAGTATAGCAACTGATTCCCTTCAGTTCAACGGAGCTCGCTAGTTTCCTCAGACTAGACGGGCGAACGGGCGGCCTCGCCTCGCGCTTGCGGAACCCCCATGCGCCGAGTATCTTCAAGGCAGTAGCAATGGCGCTGAACGGCGAGTCATGGGGCACCGGGAGGCAGGAGCCGCAGGAAGGGATCGCAAGGCAGGCACGCCGAGGTTTCAAGCCCGCCTACAGAAGACGAACGAACCGGCCGCGCGCCCGTCTCATGATGGGCGGCTCCGGTGACGAAGGCCTTCGCGGCCGCGGAGGTGGCGCACGGTGCGAGAACTCGTCGTCCACGAACTCATCAGGCACTCCCTCCTGAGTCATGCGGACCAAGAGATCGTCAGCGGGCCGGTGCGCCTGACCTACGCCGCCTTTTACGAGCGCGTCCTCCGGCTGGCGGACAGCCTCAAGAGAATGGGCGTGGGACGGGGAACCGTCGTCGGGGTGCTCGACGTCAACACCCACCGCTACCTCGAGCTGCACTACGCCCTCTCCATGCGGGGTGCGGTGCTCCATACCATCAACTTCAGGCTCCCGGCCGAGGAAATGCTCTACACCGTCCGGCACGCGGGCGACGAGTGGCTCTTCGTGTGGGAGGGGTTCCGGGAGATCGTGGACAAGGTGCGCAGCCAGTATCCCAACTGGGTCTGGCTCACCGACGGCCCCGACCCCACATCATCCGTTTCACCCGTCTACGAGGCCCTCGTGGAAGAGGGCGAGGCCGTGGAGGACCCGTCTGCCGGAGAGGTCTGTGAGACCGACCCCTTTTCCATCTTTTACACGACGGGCACGACGGGCCCTCCCAAAGGCGTGTGCTACCGCCACCGCGACATGATCCTGGCCTCCCTGCAGATCCTGCATCACCTCGCTCTCCATGAAGGAGGCGCGCGGGTCTCCTCCCGCGACGTGTTCATGCCCCTCATCCCCTTTTTCCACATCCACGGCTGGGGGATGCCCCTCTTCGTTCCCTACCTCGGAGCCAAGCTGGTCCTGCCCGGGCGCTTCGGCCCGCAGGAGCAGGTATCGCTCATCTCCGAAGAGAAGGTGACGTGCATGAACATGGTCCCCACCCAGCTCCATATGCTGCTGGAAGCCGCGGCCTCCTGCGGTGCCCGGCTAGATGGATTGAAGATTCTCACGGGGGGCAGCGCCCTGCCCTCCGGGCTGGCACGACGGGCCACCGAGGCCGGTCTGTCCTACAGCCTGATCTACGGCGGCTCGGATCAGCTCGGAACCAGCATCTCGGTGGTCCCCGAGAGAATGGCGGCCGACGGTGAAGAGGGCCGCCGGGAGCTCTCCCGGCGCATGAGAACCCTACCGGCCGTGGAACTTGAGATCAGGAACGAGACGGGTGCGGCGCTCCCCCGTGACGGTCGGAGCATCGGGGAAATCTGGGTCCGCAGCCCCTGGCTGCCAAACGGGTACTACAAGGACCCGGAGCGGAGTCAGGACAGTTACGTCGGGGGATGGTTCCGCACCGGGGACCTGGGGGTCCTCGATGAAGAGGGCTTCCTCACGGTGCTGGATCGCGACAGGGACGCCATCAAGAGCGGAGGGGAATGGATCGCCAGCACGGTGGTCGAGGGCCTTCTCTCCGAGCACCCGAAGGTGGCCATGGCCGCCGTCATACCCGTGGCCGACGAGCGCTGGGGAGAGCGCCCCATGGGCGTCATCCAGGCCCGCGAACCGGTGGGCGAGGAGGAGCTTCGCGAATTCCTTCAATCCAAGGCTCGGGAGGGCAGGTTGGCCCGCTTCTGGATCCCCGACCGATTCGTCTTCGTGGAGACCCTGCCCCTCACCAGCGCGGGCAAGCTCCACAAGGCGGCCCTGCGAAAGCAGTTCGCGGGATAGGATCGCCCTCGGCGGCGACCATCTATGACCCCCTGGGGAGAGGGGCAGGTTCCCTTCAGTAGCGACCCCAGAGGTTGCTCTGGCGGATTCGTTCGGCGGCTTCGACGGCCGCCTCTCGGACATCGGCGTCCGCATCGTCCAGCAGCGATTCCACCGAAGGGAGCGCACGCAGATCTCCCACCTCAGCGAGCGCCAGCAGCACGTCCCCTCGAATTTGTGGAGAGGGGTCCGAAAGCCGTGCGCACAACGAGGGGGTCGCTTCGGCCGCCAAGGCCCGGTCATGGCGGCCAACTTCCGAGAGCAGCACCAGGGCCCCCAGGCGCAGTTCGAAGCGAAGAGGATCAGACGCCGCCCTCGCCAGGGCGGAGACCGGAAGGACGCGTGCCCGCAAGAGAGCGAGGGCCTCTCGCCTCTTCTTTTGTTTGAGCATCTGGGCCAGCGTGTGATCCGGCCCGAGGTCCCCGGACCAGGCCGCCAAACCCGCCGCGAGCTCCGCCTCGGAAACACTTCCGTAGAGCCTGGCCTCCGTCCCGATGAAGGTCACCGGGACGGCCTCGATGCCGGGCGGGATCCGGTCGCGGGAAAGGCGCTCCACGTCCACCACCGTCACGCCCATCCCCGGCCTGGCGAACAGGCAACGGGAGGCCAGGCGCACCATCTCGGCGCTGGCCGCACACCACCTCGCGCCGTAGACGACCAGTTGGGGAGGCCGCCGAAGACCAGCCAGGACCGCCTTCGTCGAGCCGTCCAGGTCCGAAGCCGCACCGATCGGCTCCAAAGACGCGAAGAAGGGCGCCTCCATGGCCTGGTCGGGAACCATCTCCCACCGGAATGTCCGCCCCTCCGGCAGATCGAGCGCGACCCAGGATGCCCCCCCCGCTGCTTCCCAGCGCACCTCGATCCGTGGAAGTCTCGTGCAGATCCCGCTCGCCAGCTTCTGAAAAGACCCTTCGGAGCCGTCGCCCGCGGCTGGCGCGAAGGTCACCCGGATGGGTTCGCTAAGGTCCGTTCCGTTCAAGGTTCCAGCCCGCCCCCTGCCCAGCCGAGCGCCTAGCGCTTCGCCGCGCCAGCCTGCCCGACCGCGCTGGTCGAGAGATACCGCTCCATCCCCTCCAGGAGGATGCGCGAGGCGCGGACCAGCTTCTCCACCTCGAGGACGTAGGCCACACGGATTTCGTCGTGACCCAACTCGGGAGTCGCGTAGAAGCCGTTCCCCGGCGCAACCATCACCGTCTCCCCCTCCAGAGACCAGTCGGACAGAAGCCAGCGGGCGAAGTCGTCCGAGTCCGCCACGGGTAGCTTGACGATCATGTAGAAGGCGCCGTCAGGCTTGCGAAGCACCACGCCGGGATGGGCCGTCAAGCCCGAATAGAGGGCGTCCCGCCTCGCCTGGTACTCTCGGCGGATGGGATCGAAGTAGGCGGGATCCATACGGTACGCGGCCACCGCCCCCACCTGCTCGATGGTGGGAGGGCACAGGCGGGCCTGGGCGAACTTCAGGGCGCACTCCATGACAGCGCGGTTCCTGCTGATCAGGCACCCCACGCGCGCGCCGCAGGCGGAAAATCGCTTCGAAACGGAGTCGATCACGATTACCCGCTCGGCGAGGTCCTCCATTTCCAGGAAACTATGGTGCACGGCGCCCTCGTAGGTGAACTCCTTGTAGACCTCGTCGGCGATGAGGAACAGTCCGTGCCGGAGGGCCAACTCCCGAAGCATGCCCAGCTCGGCGGTCGTGAGAATGGTGCCCGTAGGGTTGTTAGGAGAGCAGACCAGGATGGCCTTCGTCCTCCTAGAGATAACCTTTTCAAAGGCTTCGGCGGGGGGCAGGTGAAAGCCCTCCTCGGCCCGCGTCGTGACGGGGACCACCCTCACCCCGGCCATGGAGGCGAAGCCGTTGTAATTCGTGTAAAAGGGTTCGGGAATGATGATTTCATCGCCGTGATCCGCCACCAGGTTGAGCGCGAAAAAGGCTGCTTCGCTGCCTCCGGTGGTCACGAGGACATCGCCGACCCCCAACGAGACCCCATAGCGGCCGAAGTAATCCGCGATGGCCTGCCTCAGCTCGGGCAGGCCGTCGCTGGGCCCGTAGGACAGCACGGCGCCGGGCCTCCTGTATTCGGCCACCGCGTCCAGGTAAGGCGAGGGGGTGGGAATGTCCGGCTGCCCGATATTCAGGTGATGGATGGCAAGGCCCCGCTGCCTGGCCAGCACCATGAGGGGCGCCAGCTTGCGGATGGGCGACTCCTGGATGGTCGTGGCTCGCTTCGAAATCTGCATCGTGTCCTCCCGGCTGTCCGTGGCGCTCCTCGCTCCACGAGGCGTCAGGCTCATGGCCCGGACGCGGGACTTGCCCACGCCAGGCCGCCCTTACGCCTCCTCCTCCACTACGACCTCGTAGGTATAGTCCGCCGTCTTCCTCAGCATGGCGGCGATGGCGCAGTACTCCTCGTCGGCCAGTTCGACCGCGGCCTGGATGCGGGCCCGGTTGAGATTCCTGCCCCGTACCCTGTAGCGGACGTGGACCTTGACGTAGACCCTTGGGTGCTCATCGGCGCGCACGCCCTCGATCTCGATGTCCACCCCGGTCACGTCCTGCCGCATCTTCTGCAGGATGGCCACCAGATCGATGCCCGAACAGCCGCCCAGCCCCATGAGCACGTACTCGATGGGCGAGGGAGCGGCGCCGTCGCCTCCGTTGAAGGTGCTATCCATCATGATCCAGTGGTTGCCTTCGGAGCGGGCCGCGAAGGCGCTCTTCTCCACCCATCGAACGTTCACGGGCATCTCGCTGTCCCCCCTTTTCGGTAACTGCTGGCCTCCACCCTTTTGGGCGGGGCCCCATTTCATTATCGCGCCTGGCCCACGGCGGGGCAAGAAGCCGCCTCCGTATGATAAGATGTTTTTTAGGATCGGATCATGCGAACGATAGTATTGGGCGACGTCCACCTCGGCTCACCGCTTTGCCGGGCGGGGCAACTTTCCGCCCTACTCGAGCGCGCCGATTTCGACCGTCTGATCCTCAACGGCGACATCTTCGACGATCTGAACTTCCGGCGCCTCAGGGACCGGCACTGGAAGGTGGTGGAGCGGATTCGCGCGCTTTCGGCACACCGCGAGGTGATCTGGATCCGAGGGAACCACGACGGCTCCGCAGGCGTCCTGGGACACCTGCTAGGCGTTCCGATCAGGGAGGAGTACTCCTTTCTCTTCCACGGGGAAAAGGTCTACGTCGTACACGGCGACCAGTTCGATGACTTCCACAGCCGGACGAAGGGATTGAAGAACCTTCGCGACATCTTCTACGGCTTCGCCATCTGGTTCGACGTGCCGCGGAAGACGGCCATCCAGTGGGCCCAGCGGTCCAACGTGATCTTCGCGCGCGCCGTCGCCAAGGTGAAGCGCAGGGCCCTGGAGAAGGCCTCGGCGAAGGGGGCCCGGTGGGTGGTCGTGGGACACACCCACCGCCGCGAGAGCGACCTCTCAGGCGCTGTCGGCTTTCTGAATCCCTCTTCCTGGCTCACCTCCAACCCCGCCTATGTCCTCTTCGACGAGGCTGAACCGCACCCCCACCTCGTGGTGATGGGCCCCCTGCGCCGGAGGCCGCTCCGCCGCTCCGTGCGCACGAGGGTCCGCAAGGCCGGGCGCCGCCTATCGAGGGGCCTGTCGCGCTGAGCGCGCCTCCCGAACGGTTCGGGACTTTATCCTCTCCGTGTATACTGTGTCCTTCGGGAGGGGCATGTTCCTCAAGGACCAGGTCGTCGGCAAGTACCGCATCGTCAGGCCGCTGGGAAACGGCGGATTCGGGGCCGTTTTTCTGGCCGAGGACACCTACATCGGCAAATGGGTGGCCCTGAAGGTCCCCCACCGGCAGAATTTGAGCATCGAGGATCTGGCCTCCGAAGCCCGTCTCATGGCTCCCTTGAACCATCCCCACATCGTGTCCGTGCTCACCGCCGACAAGGACGAGGCCTCGGGCACCTTCTTCATCGTCATGGAGTACGTGGAGGGCGAATCGCTGGCCGAATGGCTCACCCGCGAGGGGCAGGCCGATGAACAGCGGGCTCTCTCCTGGTCCGTCCAGATCACGGACGCGGTCCGCTACGCCCATTCCCGGAACATCCTGCACAGAGACCTCCGGCCCAGCAACGTTCTCCTAACCAAAGACCTGGAGGCCAAGGTCGTGGACTTTTCCATCTCTCGGCTGCTGGAACGGGACCCCTACGCCTCCACGCGCATCGGTTCGCCCCCTTACATGGCGCCGGAGCACTTTCAGGGCAGAACCACCTTCGCCTCCGATGTGTACTCCATCGGCGTGATGATGTACGAGATGGTCACCGGAGTGCTTCCCTTCTTCGACCTGAACCCCTCGCGCATCGAGGAGCTCGTTGCCGCCGGGCGGTTCACGCCGCCGGTCCTCAAGAACCGGCGGGTGAGCAAGGAGTTCAGCGACGTCATCGTGAAGGCCATGGCCCGCGATCTGTCACAGCGCTACCGGAACGCCCTGGACCTCCTTGAGGACCTCCGTCACATCCGCCTGACGCCACGCAGGGAACGAGAGCTGGCGGACATCCGCGAGCGCATCGCCGCGAGGGACAATCCGCAACGCGAGGCCTTCTGCTTCCACTGCCGACGGCCCCTGCCCCGCAGGGCCGTGAACTGCCCTTTCTGCGGCCAGCGCCAGTAAGCTTCACCGTTCCATCGCCCGATGCTCCACCCCGCCCAATCCCAAACCCAAAGTCCCACAATCGGGATCTTCCCTCCCTTCTTGCGGGTGGACCGTGTCTCGCTTATGCTGGCGGACATGACGCCCTGGAGGGATCGGATCAGCACCGTCGTGCTCCGGGAGGCTCAGCACGTTTCTCGGCTGCGGAACCTGCTGGACCTCTGGCTCCGGCTTCTCTACCACACCGCCCATAAGGGATGGGAAGATCTCGTCACGCTCCGGGCGGCCACCCTCTCCTTCTTCACCATGCTCTACCTTTTTCCGCTCACCGCCCTGTTCCTGTTCATCGTGAGCCACTCGGTCCTCTTCAAGGAGCACGTGGCCGAGATCCAGAGCGCGCTGATCCGGCAACTCATGACCCCCGCCGCGCGCCAGGTGGTCATGGACCTCTTCGACAGCATCTCCAAGAACCTCGGCCTTCTGGGCTCGGGGGTTTCGGGCGCCCTCGCCGTTCTGGTCCTGCTGCTCCTCGGAAGCTCGCTCATTCTCCTGGTGGAGAAGGCGCTGAATGAGATCTGGCGGTCCCAGAAGAGGACAGGAAGCGTTCTCTCGCGTGTCTCCCTGCTTTGGATGGGCGTCACGCTCCTGCCCATTCTGGTCGGGCTCTCCTTTGCCCTCACCGCGAGAATCCGCAAGGAGTGGTTCAAGACCTTCCTCCTGCTGCACTATGGGATCCCCTACCTCCTGACCCTGGCGGCCTTTTTCTGCCTGTACCGGTTCGTGCCCAGGGCCCGCGTCCAATCCAGGCCAGCCCTGGCCGCAGCCCTCCTGGCCGCCTTCTTTTGGGAGGTGGCGAAGGTGGCCCTGAGCCGCTACGTGGAGCTCGTTTTCAGTCGCAGCACGGTGGGCAAGGTCTACGGCTCCGTGGCCATCCTTCCCATCGGCATGATCTGGATCTACTACTCGTGGATCATCGTGCTCGTAGGCGCCGAGCTGGCGTATGTGCTTCAGCACGTGGAACTGCTTCAGGTTGAGGCCAGGCGGCGCTCAGCTCTTGCACGGGGATTCGTCCCGCTTTCGAGACAGATCTCGCTCGCTCTTCTTCTGGAGATACTTCGGGCCTTCGCGGAGGGGAAGGCGCCGCAGGACGCAGACGAGCTGATCAGACGGTACTATGTTCATCCGGACCAGGCCAGGACTTGGTTTTCCTCCCTGGAGAGGGCCGGGGTGCTCGTGCGGACGGAGGACGACGGTCTCCTCCCCGTTCGCCCTCCGGCCATGATCACCGCAGGGGAGGTGGGCCGCCTCTACCACCAAACCTTCATGGCCAGCCTTAAGGACCACTGCCCGACCTCGAAGGAGTGGATCGAGCGGGAAGAGGCGGCCTTCGATACCTCCTTCGGCGAGATCCAGCTCGCCGAATTTCTGCGGGAGCCGATGCTCCTGGAGGATGCCCTGGCGCGGCCGGAGGCCGTTCGTCCATAACCACTCCACAGCAATTCTGCCCTGCCGCGTCGTCCTGCCTTTTGAAGCGAAGGGAGGGAAGGCGCGTCCATGCCGTTGTCGCCGCTGCTCGCGCGCATTACATTCGATGAAAGCGGGGGGCATTCATGACAAAAGGATGGGAGGGCGAGCGGCTGGCCGTCAGGCAGTTCTGGGCTGACCTGGATCACCGGCCCTCCCTCCCGGAGGCTTCCCCCCAGGAGCTGGAGGAGCACGCGAGGCAGGTCGCGCGCGTTCAAGACGCCCTGTCGATGATCGCCGAAATGCCGGCTTCCAAGCGGCCCTCCGTGGGGCGCTGGGACGACGTTCTCCATCCCCTCTGGAGGCGCCTCTTCGCCAAGGGCGACGATGTGGACCGCTACATCCTGGCGGACCTCTGGTGCCCCGTCCTTCAGCAGGCTGGCGAGGCGGAGCGATACATCCGAAGCTGCACCGCCGTAGCGGCCTCCGCCAGGAATTTCTACCTCTTCGACGAGGCGCTGGACTATTGCCTGCGGGCCCGTCTGGCCGCTGGCCCCGAGTCATC
Source organism: Acidobacteriota bacterium (assembly GCA_049591295.1). Taxonomy (GTDB): domain Bacteria; phylum Acidobacteriota; class UBA4820; order UBA4820; family DSQY01; genus DTPS01. Next base: position 19,231 of record JBAWEQ010000043.1, on the reverse strand, counting down.
GGCCGCCCTGGCCAACTGCATCAACACCGAGGGGATGACCCACCTCTGCAGGAAGGACTACGACTCTGCCGAGTCGTCGTACCGGGAGGCGCTGGCGCTGGCCGAAGGCCTTTCGGACCGCGAGCTGCGCCGCTGGACGGGCCTGTCCAAAGCCGACTTCCTCGCCCAGGGCCTCTCCAACATCCTGGATGCACGGCTTAGAAAAGGGCAGAACCTCACGGGGGCAGAGCAGGCCAGACTCCTCCCCTCCACCCTCGAGATCTCGCGCCAGCTCGATCAAATGCCGATGAGCACCGGATTCCAGCAGATCGTCAGGCACTACGGCGCCGAACGCGCCATCCTCGATGGACGCCTGGAGGACGCGAAGAGGCAGCTCTCCGGGCTCCTGGAAGAGGCGGGCACCCTTAAGCCCTATCAGGTCTCGCTGGTGACCATGCACTGGCGGGTCCTCTCCTACGTGGCCCAACTCGAAGGGGACTGGAAGTCGGCCTATCACTGGATCCGCCTGGCGCTCCGCGAGGGCGTCCGCCACAGCTATCCGTCCGAGGAGCAGTTTGTACTGGAACAGGCGCTCGCCATCCTCAGGGGGCTCCACGGGGCCAAGGAGAGCCGTACGCGGGAGGCGTTGGTGCAAGACCTGGTCCAGCTCATGGAGGACAAGGACTGGTATACCGGACGTTCCCATTCCCGCAGCGTCAGCCGCCTGGCCCTCAGGCTCGGTGAGGTCCTGGCTCAGCGCTTTCGATGGAAGGTGGATTTCGACACGCTGCGGCTAGGAGGGCTGTTGCACGACATCGGCAAACTTCGAATCCCCTGGTCGCTCTTGAACAAGATCGCCCCGATCACCCCCAGGGAGATGCGGCTTCTGCGGGAGCATTCGCGGCACGGGGGGGAGCTGCTGAGGGCCATCGACATGGCTGAGGTGGCCGCCGTAGTGGAGCAGCACCACGAGACGCTGGACGGATCGGGCTATCCACTGGGCAAGCCGCCCCTCCCCCTGGCGGCCATCGTGGCCGTCTGCGACGTCTACGAAGCCACCATCACTCCCAACCGCCGCTACAAACAGCCGAAGGACCGATCGGTGGCTCTCATGGAACTCAAGGAGGGCGCAGGCCGCCTCTACGATCCCAGCGTGGTGGACGCGCTGATCCATTACGTGCGAAGGGATCGCAACACATGATCCCCGGCCGCGCGATTCCCCCCGCCGGGAGGGTCGGGTGCTGAAGGACTTCTTGGAGCCGACCGAACCCATTCGCCCGTTGCGCGCGATCCATTACCTCTACGGCGCGCTCAGCCTGATCCTGGCGCTGGCCGTCGCCATGTACGCACCGGACGTCCGCTGGCTCTGGGCCCTAGTCCTTGGCCTCCTCGCCTGGGGAGCCCTGACGCAAGGCCTGCCCATTCTGAGCGGCATAGTCTCGCTGGAGTTGGCGCTCTATCTCTTTGCGTTTCTTTGTGCCTCCCTCCCCACCGCCTTCATCGCCATCCTGGTCTGCACCCTGCTGAGCATCCTGTCCGCCCTCGCGACGGATCCCTCGGCTCGCCGCCTCGGCTTCATAGCCCGCAAGCTGGGCAACACGTTCGTTCTGGGCTCGGCCCTCTATGCCGCCGCCTGGGTCTACGACCTGGCGGGCGGCCCGAGCTCTCCGCATCGCGTGAGTCTCCTCTTCGTTTTGGCGCTCGGCGGTTTCTGGCTGTTCTTCGCCTTGGTGAACCACCTTCTCATCCTACCCATGCTGCTGCTCAAGGAGGGGCGCTCGGCCTTCCCCCAGATTCTCAAGCTTCTGGGAATCGACGCCCTTCTCCATGGGATCTCCGTCTTCGCGGGCGCCGGATTCGCTCTCGCCTTCGTCTGGCAAGGGTGGGGCATCATCCTGCTCCTGGGCCCCGTCTTCGCCCTTCTGGTGGTTCTTCTGAAGCGAACGACCGACCAGCAGGCCTTCTTGCGCCAGCAAAGGCAGCTATTGAGTGACCTTAATGCGTCGACCCGGGACCTGCACCAGAGCCTGAACCTCCCGAGCGTCCTCGATGCCGTTGAGGCCGGCTGCCGAAGCCTGTTCGGCGTGGACACCTATTATGTCGCCCTGTTTGACGAGCGTACCTCCAGCGTGCAAATCGCCCGCGCCATGGACGCCGGCACTCCCCTTCACCTCCAGGACATGAACCTCGACGAGGGACTGACCGGCAGCGTCATACGCAGCGGCAAGCCCCTCTTCATCCAGGATCTCCTCAAGGAGCCCGATCTGAAGCGCCGCGTGAAATCCGCCGGTGACCGCCGCAAGGCGGCGCGTGCCGTCATGATGGCTCCGCTGGCGGACCAGGAGCGGGTCGTGGGCGTCGTATCGGTGCAGAGCCACCGGCCCGGGGCCTTCGAGACGTTCCACGAGGAGATCTTCCTCTCGTGGGCGCAGCACGTCTCCACGGCCGTGGTAGGGGCCAGGCTGCTCCGGCGGGCCACCGAAGACGCCCTGACGCGCCTCTTCAACAAGAGCTACTTCGAGCAGAGCGTGGCTTCCTGCCTCAAGGAAGGCCAGCCCTTCGGGCTCTTGTTCGTGGATTGTGACGATTTCAAACAGGTGAACGACCGCTTCGGCCATTTGGTGGGAGACCGGTACCTCGAGCGCCTGGGCGAAGTGATCCAGCGCCAGTGCCGCGCCGCCGACGTCCCTTGCCGCTACGGAGGAGATGAATTCGCCATCTTGATGAACGGAGCCAGCGAGGAGCAGACGCGCTACGTGGCGGAACGGCTCCGCTCGGCCATCGAAAACCTGACGATTGAAGTGGATTCGGAGGCCGTGGGGACCACCGCCAGCATCGGCATGCTCTGGAGCGGTGGGGGCGTTCCGGAGCGGCCCATCGAGGACATCCTGCGGCGAGTCGACGAGAGGCTGTACGCCGCCAAACAGACCAAGAACGCCATTTCGTATCAGCCGGCTCGGACGAGAAACCGCCGGTGAAATTCCACGTTCAATCCGGCGGAGTGCTCGCAGAGGGGGGGGAGTCTGGCCTCCGCAGCCTCATTCCTCGGTGGGATCTTCCAACTCCGCGGACATGTGCAGCGCGTAGAATGCGCCCCTTGCCTCGTACGGTCCGAGGTTGGAGGCCACCATTCGCAGCCCCAGCGAGGCCAGCCACGCCCCGATGGTGGCGAGGAGGACCTTGACTCCGGCCGTTCGCAGGATCGGATAGGTCCCGTCCAGCTTCACGAGCCATTCGGCGCCCGTACGCACGATGAGCACCTGCACCCGCTGGGTCAATCGCCCCTCTACCAAGATGTACTTCAGAAGAAGCACGTTCTCCTCGTGATTCAGGAACGATTCGGTGAACTTGATGTGAAGCTCCTCCTCCGGGACCGAGAAGTGATAGGCGGGCGGCCGTTTCCAGACTCGGGCCGGATCCAGCTCCCCGGCGAGTTTTACGTGCGGCATGAGCGTCCCTCGGCACCGGCGCTAGCGCCGGTGCTCGTAGATGAAATAGTGAAGAGCCCGTCCCTCCACGATCCACTTCCCCTCGTACCGGGTCCGGACGGGGTAGGGAGACTGGCTCATCCAGGGTTCGGGGTGGCACCGCAGGAGCTCGGGCACGGCGCCGAAAGCTTCCAGCGCCTGCTGCGCGAAGGCAGGATCGTCGGTGGCCGCGCGCAGCTGGCCGCCGTCGCGAAGTTTGCGAGCCGCGATCCTGAAGAACCCGGCCGAGAGCAACCGCCGGCGGGCGTGTCTCGCCTTGGGCCAAGGATCCGGAAAGTTGATCGTCACGGAATCGAGACTGCCATCCTCGAAGGCCAAATTGAGGAGGATGAAGGCGTCCCCCATGGCGGCGAGCACGTTCGTGACTCCATCCGCGGCCACGTGCTTCAGAAGCTTTCGATAGCCTTCGGCGAACTGCTCGATGCCCACGAAGCCCGTTTCGGGATGGAGCTTGGCCATGGCGAGGAGAAACTCTCCGCTGCCGAAGCCCACCTCCACCGCGAGGGGGCGCGCTCCCAGGTAGCGCCCCCAGGCGATGGGCAAGTCCTCGTCCTTCCACCAATCCCCGTGCATCAAGCGGAGGGGGAGAGCAACTTCTCCCCCCCCGAAGGGTTTGTCCACGCACTCGAGCATGCTCCGGTCCCCCACTGTCCGGCTTGCCCTCTGGCCCGGTGCCCGCAAACTCAGGGGCGCCCGACCGAGAAGCAGGAGAATCCCGCCTCGGCCATCTCCCGGATGTCGTAGAGGTTGCGAAGGTCCACCACCAGCGGGGCCTTCAGGCACTCCTTCATGCGGGGCCAGTCCAGCTTCTTGAACTCGTTCCACTCCGTGGCCACTACGATGCCGTCCGCTCCCTTGGCCGCCTCGTAGGGGTCCCCGAATGTCTTGAGCTGCGGGAGCTCGCGCACCGCGTTGGCGGAGGCCGCCGGGTCGTGGGCCCGCACTTTGGCCCCCGCGTCCAGGAGGGCCGCTGCGATCTTCATGGCCGGCGACTCACGGATGTCGTCCGTATCGCTCTTGAAGGCCAGGCCGAGGAGGGCGACGGTCTTTCCCTTGACTTCGCCGAATGCCCGCTGGATCTTGTTCAGCGATCGCTGGATCTGGTCGTCGTTGGCGGCTACCGCCGCCTCCACCACCCTGAGGCCCACCTTGTGGACCCTGGCCACGTCCAACAGGGCCCGGGTGTCCTTCGGGAAGCAGGAGCCGCCGTAGCCGGGACCCGGGTGCAGGAAGCGCGGCCCGATGCGCGTGTCCATGCCCATTCCCCTCGACACGTCCATGACGTCCGCGCCCACCTCCTCGCAAAGGCGGGATATTTCATTGATGAATGAGATCTTGGTGGCGAGGAAGGCGTTGCTGGCGTATTTGATCAGTTCGGCGCTCACTCGGCCCGTCATGAGCAGCTGTACGTTCTGGTCCGTCTGCAGCTTGTAAAGCCTGCGCATGATCTGCTGGGCCTTGGGGTCGTCGCACCCGACCACGATGCGCTCCGGCTTCATGAAATCCATGACGGCGGAGCCTTCGCGCAGAAACTCCGGGTTGGAGACCACCGCAAAGCTCTCGCGCGGATGCTTCTCGCTCAGGATGGCCTCGATCCTCGCCCCGGTCCCGACCGGCACCGTGCTCTTGGTCACGACCACCTGGTAGCCTTTGTGGTTTTCGGAAAAGATGGTCACGGCATCGAAGATGTACCGCATGTCGGCGCTGCCGTCGGGCAGGGGCGGCGTACCTACCGCGAGGAAGACCACCTCGGCGGGGGGCATGGAGGCGGCCACGTCCGTCGTGAAGCGTAGGCGTCCCGCCTGAACGTTCCGGTGAACCACCTCCTCCAGGCCCGGCTCATAAATGGGGATGATCCCCTTCTTCAGCTTGTCGATCTTGCCCTTGTCCACGTCGGCGCACGTCACATCCAATCCGAAATGGGCCAGACAGGCGCCCGTGACGAGACCCACGTAGCCGGTTCCCACTACCGTCACTCTCATGCAATCTGCTCCTCACGAAACCATTGGATGAATCTCTTCAGCCCCTCCTCGATGGGGACCTGCGATTCGAAGTTCAGGAGGCGCGCCGCCTTGGTCGTGTCGGCCGAGGTGAGCGGCACGTCCCCGGGGGGAAGGCGCTTCTCCACGATCATGGCCCGCTCACCCAACAATCGCTCGATGAGCTCGATGAGTGTTCCCAGGCGGGTGGTCCTCGATCCGCCCACGTTGATGATCTCATAGCCCTTCACGCGTTCGATCGCCAGGGCCGTGGCCTCGACGATATCCTCCACGTAGGTGTAGTCCCGTTCGGTGGAGCCGTCGCCGTAACGTTCGATGGGCTGGTGGCGGGAGATGGCCTGCACGAACCGGTAGATGGCCATGTCGGGCCTCTGGCGTGGACCGTAAACCGTGAAGAACCGGAGCGCGAAGATCTGCAGGCCGTGGAGGTGGTGGTAGGCGTGGCAGAGCACCTCGCAGGCCTTCTTCGTGGCGGCGTAGGGTGAGAGGGGCCGGTCGGTGGAATCGTCCTCTCGAAACGGCACCTTGCTGCGCGAGCCGTAGACGCTGGAGGTGGAGCCGAAGACAAGCCGGCCGCATCCTCCCTCACGCATGGCCTCCAGGACGTTGAGCGTGGCGATGTAGTTGTTCTCCGCGTAGGCCTGGGGTTCCGCTATGCTCCGGCGGACCCCTCCTCTCCCGGCAAGGTGGACCACCGCGTCCCAGCCCTGGGCCACGAGCGATGCCACGGCCGCCCGCTCCCGCAGGTCCAGCTCCAGGAAGTGGAACCCGTCCGATCCCGCCAGTGCCCTGAGGTTCCGCTCCTTGGTGGTCCGGTCGTAGTAGGGATCGAAGTTGTCCACCCCGGTTACCTGCTGGCCGCTGGACACCAGGCGTTCGCAGAGGTGCGAGCCGATGAAGCCGGCCGCTCCCGTGACCAGAACTTTCATGGAGTCGTTCCCCTTTCCTGCGCCCTCTTGGCGGCCTCGGCCGCGGTCTCCGCCTTCCGCCTGAGGTACCAGCTCACGATTGGGCTCTTTCGGATGCCCTCGGCCACCGCCGAGAGAGTATCGTATACCGAGCGGTCGTTCACCAGGGCCCCCAGCGTTCCCTTGCCCTCGTCCACCTTCTTGAGGATTGAAGCCAGGGAATTGCTGATGGAGAGCAGATTTCCTCCCAGCTCCTCTCCGTAGGCATCGTCCATGAAGAGCTTGTTCCCCAGGGTGCCGGGCTTCTGGAGCCCAGCCGCCACTTGGGCGAGGGCATCGGAGGTGAGGGCGAGGTTGCGGACGATCCTCTCTCCATCCCCTTTTTTGGCCAGAAAGGCTCCCGCTCCGCCCTTCCCCTCCTGAATGTCCCGAAGGATCTGATTGGTGCGGGCCAGCGAATCGCTCAGGTCCCGCGCCGTCTTCTCTCCGTAGACGGGGTCTACTAAGAGCTTGCCCGCCAGCCCTCTCCCGCCCGCGATGCTGCTGGCGATCGTATCCATGCTGTTGCCGATGTGCTTGAGGTGCTCCACCGTCTCCTTGCCCAGTTCCGGATCGTTCAGCAGGCGGGAGAGCGTTCCCTGGCCGTTGTTGATCGCAGAGACCAGCAGGTTGATATTCTTCGACAGCTCTATGGTGTTGCTGATCAGGTCCTGGGCACCCTTGCCGAGCATCTCCAGGTTGAGCGTCTTGTCGATGGGGATCTCGTGGCCGGGCAGGATGATCGGCTCATCGGAGGTGAAGGTCGGGGAGATGAGCGCCAGGTACTTGTCTCCCAGCATGCCCAGCGTGCGGATCGAGGCTCTCGTTCCCGAGCGGATCCGCGGCACGAGCGAGGCGTTGATCTTGTAGTCCACCCTTACGTGCTGGATGTCAGGATCCCGGCTGAAGGAGATCTTGGAGATGAACCCTACCTGGACGCCCTGGTACCAGACCCCGCTACCCTCCTTGAGGCCGAGGGCGTCGGGGAAATAGCTGTAATACTCCGCCTTCCGCTCGAAGAGGTTCTGCCGGCTGCTGATGCCAACGATGGCCAGCGCGGCGACGACGAGGGCCAGTGCCACCAGGAGGCCGATCCTTACGGAACGCCACTCAGGGTTCGTTTTCATCGGGGTTTCTCCCCTCGATAAAGCCCCTCAACACGGGGTGCTCGGAGACCCTGGCCTCCTCAGGCGTGCCGATGAAGGCCATGGTCCCCTGGTACAGGAATGCCAGGCGGTCAGCAACGTGAAACATGCTCTGGATATCGTGCGTCACGACCACCGAGGTCACGCCGAGCAGCCTCTGCGTCCTGCGGATGAGCCGGTTGATGCTGTCGGCGGTGATCGGGTCGAGGCCTGAGGTGGGTTCGTCGTACAGGATGCAGTCCGGTTCCATGACGATGGAACGGGCGAGCGCCGCCCGCTTTCTCATCCCTCCGGACAAGTCCGAGGGGTACAGGTCTTTGGCGGCGCTCAACCCCACCAAGGCAAGCTTCTCCAACACCCGCCTCTCCACCTCCGGCTCATCGCAGACCCTGTGCTCTCTGAGCGGAAAGGCCACGTTGTCGTAGACCGACATGGAATCGAACAGGGCGCCCCACTGGAACATGTAGGAGACGCGGTGGCGCACCGACATCCACTCCGCTTCAGTGTGATGGGTCACGTCCTGGCCGGCGACCAGGATTTGGCCGCGGTCAGCCCTCAGCAGTCCTATGGTCAGTTTCAAGAGGACCGATTTTCCCGAACCGGACCCTCCGAGAATGACGAGCGTTTCCCCCTTGGCCACGGTCAGATCGACACCCCGGAGCACCCGGTTGCTGTTGAAGCCCTTCTCCACTTCGCGGTACTCGATGAAGGTTTCCATGGATTAGAAGGCCAGAAAAAGCTTCGTCAGGAAGAAATCGGAGATGAGGATGACGATGGAGCTGAGGACCACCGTGAAGGTGGTTGCGCGGCCCACCCCGTCCGCCCCGCCGCTCGCCTTCATCCCGTTGTAACAGCCGATGAGGGTGATGGACAGCGCGAAAAACAGCGTCTTTCCGAGTCCCGAAAATACATCCGAGAACTGCAGCAGGCGAAACACGTGAGACATGTAAAAGCGGCCGGCAATCTGAAGCTGGAAGGTGGAAATAAGGTATCCCCCGAAGATTCCCAGGGCGTCGGCGATGAGCACCAGGAGCGGCAGAGTGAACGCCACGGCCAGCAGGCGGGGGACCACCAGCTTGCGGACGGGGTTGGCCCCCAATGCCCTGAGTGCGTCGATCTGCTCGGTCACGTTCATGGAGCCGATCTCAGCCGTGATCCCGGCGCCGACCCGGCCCCCGACCATCAGGGAGATGAGCACCGGCGCAAGTTCGCGGGTCATGGAGAGGGTCACCGCCTCGCCGACGTAGAGCTTCGCTCCAAAAGACTGAAGTGCGTAGGCTGTTTGCAAGGCGAGCACCATGCCGATGAACACGGAGGTGATCAACACGATGGAGAACGATTGGACGCCCAGCAGGTCCATCTGATAGATCAGGAGGTCCCACTCCCAGCGGGAGGAGACGATGGCCTTTCCGGTGTCGCGGGCCAGGACGGAGATCCCGCCCAGGTACTCCAGTCCCTGCCAGACTCGCCACTTCCTCCAATCCAATGGATATCCTCCCCCGAGAGGATAGCTTTGCGGCATCGGCGGGGTCAAGCCGCGCCCCGGATCGTCCGCTTCGCTCCGGTGGGCAGAAGAGCGCGGCAGGGCGGAACCATCGGGGACACCCGGGATTTTTGGACATCCCCATGTCCAGGTGTATGCTTCCCGGAGGGAGGCTGGAGATGGGCGGGTCCTTGAGTGGGGAGGAGTTGTGCGCCGCGCTGGACCAAATCGGTGTGGCCTGTTGCCTTGCGGATGGCGGCGGGCGCGTCCTCTCCTTCAACAGCTCGTTTTCGTCCCTGCCTGGACTCTCCTTGGAGGGGCTACCGCCCGGCGCCCCACCTGACCGTTCTTCTCTGGAACCTCTTTCGAGGGCCATTCAAGTCCACTTACCGGCGATGCCCGGCCGGCCCTCCACGCACCGCATCGCGGTTCCCCTGTCCGGCAGATCCTCCCAGTCCCTGATCATCGATATTCGTCCCGTCCCCAAGGGATCGGGCGGGGAGGCGGTCTACGCGGTGCTGGTTCTCCCGTCCGAGGCCGCTGACTCATCGGAGAACCACACGGACGATTTCTCTCCCCACGAGCCGGAGCATCCCCCATCGGCCCAGAGTGACCTCCTGGCCGTACTCTTCCACGAACTCGTGACTCCACCCGTGGTCATACATGGGTATATCGAACTGCTGCTGAGAGGCCGTTATGGCCTGTTGTCTGCCGAGATGGAGAAGCCCGTCCGCACGGTGCAGAGAAACATCGCCACCCTTTCGGCCATGGTGGAGGCCTTCTTGGACCTCTCCCGCCTGCTCCGTTCACAGGAGCAGGAAGGACGCCGCGAAGTCTACTTGGAAGACGCCTGGAATCACCTCCTGACAAGCTGGGAAGAGACAGGCCTGGTGCCTCGTGGGCGCTTCCTGGCCCGCACCAGCCATTCTCATCTCCACGTCGTTTCCAGCGAGCCCCTCGCTGCTTACGTGCTGGAAATTCTCGCGCTCAACGCCCTGGACATGGCGGCCCCTTCGGCTGTCATCACGGCCGATTTTGGCGCACAAGGCGAAGCGGCCGCCTGGAGCCTGACCATCCCCGAAAGAAGGCGGGACGCTCCACCCCTGGTGCGCTACCTGGAACGGTTCGTGCCGGAGCCCAGCCGGATGCCCGGCCTCCAAACCCCTTCCTTTCACCTCGGACTTCCGGCGGCTAAAATGGCCGCCCAAAGGCTGGACGCCGAGATCCAGGGGCTGGAGCTGGAGGGAGGAGCGGTGCGCCTCGATCTCTGCCTGCCGGTTTCACGGTGCGGCCAAGCCGCCCCGCTCTCCGGATTCATGCGCCAAGGACCCGCGCAGGAATAGGTTGACGGAATTCGCGCCCAGATCGCGCAAGGGTGGGATGCGAAAACGTTCAGCCATTTCTGCGCTGGTCCTAGGTCACCAGGACGACGCGGAAGGGTCCCAGGGGCACCTCTTGGAAGATCCGGACCACCCGCTGCTTGACGAGTTCCAGCAGGGCGAGAAAGGTGACCACCACGTGCAGGCGGGTGCATCCCCCTTCGAACAGCTCCGTGAACAGCAGGGAGCCATGTCCCTCCAGCAGTTCGAGGACCGCGTTGATCCTGGCGGTCAGGCTCACCTCGGGTGCGTAGACCAGCCGTTCTTTGCGGTCCGCCGCGCGCTTGACGACCCGCTGAAGCGCCTCCAGCAGATCGTAGAGGTCCACGTCCAGCGAGCTGCGCTCGGGGTCCAGTTCGGCCGCCAGCGCGTCGGCCTCGCGGGAGAACTGGGCCGATGAGAGGGCCAGCTTTTCCTCCAGCAGCCGGGCGATCTCCTTGAACCGCTTGTACTCCAGCAGTTGCTCCACGAGCGGCTGCCGAGGATCTTCGAGAGGATCTCCACCCTCCCCCTCCTGCGGGCGGGGAAGGATCATGCGGCTCTTGATGTGGATCAGCGTGGCCGCCATCAGGATGAAGTCGGCCGCCACGTCGAGATCCAGATCCCGCATCTGTTCCAGGTAGGCGCTGTACTGCTCGGTAATCTGCACGATGGGGATGTCGGTGATCTCGATCTCGCTCTTCTGGATGAGGTAGAGCAAGAGGTCCAGGGGGCCCTCGAAGACGGGGAGATGGTAGCGCGGCTCCTTGGAGGAACCTGCGGTCTCAGCCTGTTCCCTCGTCGCCGGCTCGTTGATGGCCATGCTATCCTCCGCCGCCATGTTACCCGCTCCGGCCGCGCAGCGCCAATCGCCCGCAGCGTCTCTCGGGGCAACGCTCCTTGATTCCATCCCCGTCCCGCCGGTACAATCGCCCCCGGGAGGCCTGCATGGACGCACAGTTGCGAGAACTCCAGCGGAGGGTGGACGCGGAAGCCGCCACCACGACCCGTCTCATCGAGGAGGTGCGCAGGGTCATCGTAGGCCAGAATGCCCTCTTGGAGAGGCTCATCATCTGCCTGCTGGCCCGCGGTCACGTCCTCGTGGAGGGCGTCCCGGGGCTGGCCAAGACGCTGGCCGCCAAGTCCATGGCAGGCGCCGTCAGCGCTTCCTTCCAGCGGATCCAGTTCACCCCCGATCTCCTGCCCGCCGACCTGATCGGAACGCTCGTCTACAACCCCAAGGAGGCCACCTTCGATCCGAAGAAGGGACCCATCTTCACTCAATTTCTGCTGGCCGACGAGATCAACCGGGCGCCGGCGAAGGTGCAATCGGCCCTCCTGGAAGCCATGCAGGAATGCCAGGTGACGCTGGGAAGCAAGACCTTTCCCCTTCCCGATCCCTTCTTCGTGATGGCCACCGAAAACCCGATCGAGCAGGAGGGCACCTATCCCCTCCCCGAGGCCCAGGTGGACCGCTTCCTCATGAAGGTGGTCCTGACCTACCCGAGCGCGGAGGAGGAGCGGCAGATGGTGGACCGCATGAGCACGGGGAGGATCCCCGTCGTCGCGGCCGTGGTGGCTCCCGAGGACATCCTGCGAGCCCGGGTGGTCGTGGACGGGCTTTACGTGGACGGCCGGATCAAGGACTATGTGGTGCGCCTCGTGCAGGCCACGCGCACCCCGAGCCGCTTCAAGCTGTCGGCGGAGGGCTACATCCGCTACGGGGCCTCCCCCCGGGCGACGCTCTTCCTGACGCTGGCCGCCAAGGCCCACGCCTTCTTGAGGGGCCGCGCCTACGTCACGCCCGAGGACGTGAAGGCCGTGGGCATGGACGTGCTGAGGCACCGCCTCATCCTCACCTACGAGGCCGAGGCCGAATCTATTACACCGGAAAACCTCCTGTCCCGGATTTTCGAGAGCGTGGAAGTGCCTTAGGGCTCCCCTCGAAGCGCCCATGCTGGACATCCAAGAGATCCGCAAGAAAGTCAGGCAGATCGAGATCAAGACCCGCAAAGCGGTCAACGAGGTCCTCGCGGGTGAGTACCACTCCACCTTCAAGGGCCAGGGGATGGAATTCAGCGACGTCCGCCCCTACCAGCCCGGCGACGATTACCGTTCCATCGACTGGAACGTGACGGCGCGCACGGGGAGCCTCCACATTAAGCAGTTCCACGAAGAAAGGGAGCGCACTCTCCTGCTCGCGGTGGACGTGAGCGGCTCCCTTCGCTTCGGGACCGCCTCACGCCTCAAGAGCGAGTCGCTCGCCGAGCTCGCGGCCCTCCTGGCCTTTTCCGCCATCAGGAGCCAGGATCGCGTGGGTCTCCTCCTGTTTTCGGACCGGACGGAGCTGTTTATTCCTCCGAGGAAGGGCGTCGAGCACGTGCTCCGCCTGGTGCGGGAGATTCTCTACTTCGAGCCCAGAGGCCGGGGCACGGACTTTCCGGCCTGCTTCGCCACCATCAGCAGGCTCGTGCCGCGGAGGGCCACGGTTTTTCTCTGCTCCGACTTCCAGGCGCCGCTCGGGCGGGGCCTGCCGGTCCTGGCGCGCCGGCACGACCTCAGCGCGGTCTACGTCGAGGATCCGGCCGAGCTCGAACTTCCCTCCGGCGGGTGGACCGAGTGGGAGGACCCGGAGACGGGCCGCTACGGCTGGGCCTGGACGGGATCGGCATCGCTGAGGCGCCGCTTCCGCGAAACCCGCCTCCGCCAGAAGCAGATGCTCTTGCAGAGCCTGCGGCGGGCCAGCGTGGACACCCTCGTCCTCAGCACCTCGGGCGATGTGGCGGCGCCGCTGGTGCGCTTCCTCAGGAGCCGCCTCCGCGGGCGGGCGGCATGAGACGGATCGCACCGTACGCCCTGGCCGCGGCGATCGCCTTGCTTCCAATGTCCGGTGCGATCCATGCGGCGGCAGAGCCTCCGCCCAAGGCGGTCCCGTCCCAATGGGCCCCCGGCGTATACCACCTCGGGAACCTCATCCCGCTGGAGATCGACATCCCCATCCCCGCGGCCTCCTTCTACCTGGAAGGAGACCTCACCGAGGGCGCGGATTGGGGAGTGGCACGCATCGCCACCATTCGCCAGCATCCCCCCGAGACCTTTCCCGGGGTCCTGAGGCTCGATCTGACGGCTCAGATCTTCGCCACCGGCGCGGTGTCGCTGCCCCCCGCCCACGTCTCGGTCCACCTGCCCGGATCGGTCCTGGTCTACGCCGTGACCCCGCCGCCCATTTCCATCGCGCCTCTTCTTCCTCCCGGCCGCCAGCCCCAGCCTCCTCCCGAGCCACCCCTGCCCGTGCCCCTCCCCTTTCCGTGGGGCTGGGCTGCTCTGGCTCTGCTCGCCGCGGCCCTCGCGGTCGCCGGCGCCCTTCTGTGGAGGCGGCACCTTCGCCGAAGGCCGAGGCGCCCCGAGCAGAGGCCCTCTCTGAGGGAGACCGACCCGGAGCGCTGGATCCGCCAGGAGATGGAGCGTCTGCGGGCCGCCGCCATCGCGCCGGACGCGCGCTACGCGCAGGTGTCCCAACTGCTGCGCGAGTATCTGGAACTGCGATTCAGCCTTCCCTTCCTGGAGTGGACCACCTCCGAGGTCCGCGCGAACTGCGCGCGGGCCGAGCAGCTCCAGGGGGCTGCCGCGGAAGACCTCCTCTCGGTCCTGACCTTCAGCGACCGCGCCTGCTTCGCCCGCTATCGGCCCGAGGAGGAGGAGGAGTCCCAAGCCTGGAACCGCATCCACCGCCTGTTGGCGGCGGTGGCTCGTCCCCGCCCGCTGGAGAAGGCGTCATGAGCGAGTTCGTATTCCGTCACCCGGCCTGGCTCTGGCTCCTGCTCGCCGTTCCGGCCCACCTGGCTTACAGGGCCTGGCTCTTTCACAGGGCCCGGCGGGCCGTTCCCTACCCCCCGGCCGCGCTGCTCGAAGCCCTCGGCGGACGCAACCGGTTTCTGCCCTGGATCTCGGCTGGGCTGATCACGGCGGCCTTCGCGGCGGCGGCGCTCACCCTGGCGAGGCCGGCCATCAGGACGGCCCGGACCCAGGTCACCACGGAAGGCGTGGCCATCATGGTCTGCCTGGACGTCTCGGGCAGCATGATCGCCGAGGACTTCCAGCCCAACAATCGCATCGATGTCGCCAAGACCGTCCTCTCTGACTTCGTCCGCAAGCGCCCCAATGACCGCCTGGGCCTGATCACCTTCGCCGCGGTGCCGTTCCTCCGCTGCCCCCTGACGCTCGATCACCGCACGCTGCTCTCCATCGTCGAGGAGGTGAACGCGGTGAACCGCCCCGATTTGGACGGGACCGCGATCGGCGACGCCCTGGTCGCCGCAGGCAAGAGGCTTCTTTCTGCTCCGGAGAAGAGCAAGGTGATCATCCTGCTCACCGACGGGGAGAACAACCGGGGGCAGTTCGATCCTCTGCAGGCCGCAAGGCTGCTCAAGGACCACAAGATCCGCGTGGATGCGGTGGGGATCGGCAGCAAGGGGGTCGTGCCCTATCCCATCGCTGACGAGAACGGCCGCAAGACTTACCAGTACGTCCACATCGGCTTTAACGAGGAGACGCTGAGAGACATCGCCCACATCACGGACGGGGTCTACTTCAGCGCGTCGGACGCCGGCGCCCTCTCCAAGATTTTCCAGGCCATCGACCGGCTGGAGCGGAGCAAGATCACCTCCTCGGGCTACGTCCGCTACCGCGACCTGTTCCTCTATCCGCTGGCCGTCGTCCTCTTCTGCCTGGCCGCGCTGGTCCTCTGGCAGGGCGGCCCGGGGAGGATGGTGCCGTGAGCCTCTTCGCCAACCCCGCCGGCATCTGGCTTCTCTGGCTCTTCCCCGTGCTCCTGGCGCTGGCCCTGGTGGGCCGCTTCCGCAGATCCAGGGCCCTGCTGCGCTGGGGCGGGCAGGAGCGCCTGCGGGAACTGGCCAGGCCCCCGGCGAGAGAATGGGACCTGGTGGCGGCCGCGTGCGTCTGGCTCGCGTTCGCCCTCGCGCTTATCGGCTTCGCCCGTCCACAGTGGGGCGAGGTGGCCGAGACGGTGGAGAAGGTCGGCCTGGACGTGGTGGTGTGCCTGGACACCAGCCGAAGCATGGACGTGAACGACACCCAGCCCTCGCGGCTGGAACGCGCGCGGCTTGAGATCAGGAGCCTTCTGGCCAGCGACCGGGACGACCGGTTCGGGCTCGTCGCCTTCAGCGGGGTTCCCGTCATCCTCTCTCCGCTCACCGAGGACAGCGGGGCCATCAACATGCTCCTCGACGTGGCCGACTCCGATCTCATTCCCGTGCAGGGGACCGACATCGGCCGCGCCATCCTGAAGGCTCTCAAGCTGCTTCCCGAGCAGAGGGACCGCGATCAGGTGATCCTGATCTTCTCCGATGGGGAAGACCAGGCGCAGGACACGGCCGCGGCGGCGCGCAAGGCGGCGGCCAGGGGAGTCAAGATCTTCTGCGTCGGGGTGGGGACCATAGCAGGTGGCACGGTCCCGGGACCTGACGGGAAGCCGGTGATCGACCCGTCCACCGGCGGACCGGCCCACTCCTCGCTTCATGAAGAGGTCCTCCGGCAGGTGGCCGCCCTGACGGACGGCCGCTACTGGTCCTTGAGCGGCTCGGGCAGCGCCGTGCCCGGCATCATGGACGAGCTGGGCCATCTCAAGCGCAAGGAGTACGCCTCCCAGTCACGCGCCATGCGGCAAGAGCAGTACGCCTGGTTCCTTGGGCCTGCCCTTTTTCTGCTCCTGCTCGCCATGCTGATTCCCGGGCGGAGAATCCCGCGCACCCAAGCCAGGCGGCCCAACGGCGGCGCGCCCGCCCCAGGCGCACTGGTCGCGGCTCTCCTCTTCGCCGCAGCGGCAGTGATCATGCCTTCTCCCGCGCGCGGCCAGTCCGCCCCCCGCTTGGCCAAGCAGGCCTCCGATGCTTACGATGCCGGCCAGGTGGAGCGGGCCGAGGGGCTGTACGCGCGCGCCCAGCAGGAGGCGCGGACACCCGATCTGCGCGCCCTGCTTCACTACAATCGGGGAGCCTGCCTCCTTGCGCTGAAGAAGCCTCAGGCGGCCAGGGAGGAGTTCATGCTCGCCCTGGCGGGCCCCGATCCGCGGGTGAAGGGGGTGGCCCTGTACAACCTCGCCGAGGCGTTCGTCCAGGAAGGCGACCGCGAAAAGGCTCTGGGGGCCCTGAAGACGCGCCTCGTCATGGACCCGCAGGACCGGCAGGCGGAGCTTCTGTACGAGTGGATTCTGCGCACCATGCCTCCCGAGCAGCCCCCCCCGCCCGAGAAGAACCCGCCGAGACAACCGCCGCCTCCCAAACCGCCGGACGTCCTCGAACAGCTCCATATGCCCCCGCCGAAGGCGTTGCAGGACCAGCTCAAACCGCATACGGAGAGCAGCCCTGGCATGAAGCCTTGGTGAGCCAGAGACCGGGCAAGCGGACAGTGGCCCGGCGTTGCACGCGCGAGCGCCCACGACGGACTGCGCTGCGTCCCCTATGAGCGAAGCAGAATCCGCATCCTCTTCGCCTCTTTCATGAAGCCGCGATCTGTGCGCGCCTGAGAAAGAAGAAGGCAGGAAGAGACGGGTGAGCGGGTTGACTTTCTTCATCTCAAAGGATATATTCATGCTGTGAGGTGATGAGATGATCTCTCAGACCACCAAATATGCGCTCATGACTCTCGGGTTTCTCGCCGATCGCCCAGGCCAGTGGGTCCAGGGCGGCCAGATCGCCGAAGCCACGCGGATTCCCGCCAACTACCTGTCGAAGATCCTGAACCAGCTCCGAAAGCGCGGCTTCGTCGAGAGCCAGAAGGGCTGGGGCGGGGGCTTCTTGCTGAGGGAGCAGGCCCTGGCCCAGCCCATCGGGCGCGTCCTGGAGCTCTTCGAGGGCCCCTCCCTGGCCAGGCAGTGCGTCTTCGGCCTCCGGGCCTGTGACGACGCCCACCCCTGTCCGCTGCACTCCCGCTGGACTCGCGTGCAGAGCGAATACGACACCCTGCTGGAGAAAACCACCGTCGCCGATCTCCGTTCGCGGCTTCAGCCCCAGGCAAAGTGACTATGCCCTCGGCCGACGGTCCTTATCGCGCCTTTTGAAGGAGGCAAATCATATGGTCGAAGCCCTTGAGACCCTCATGCACGAGCACCGCCTCATCGAGCAGGTGGCCGGCTCACTCGATACCTTCGTGGCCAATCTGGACCGCCAGGCCGAGGCCGATCGCGAGACCGTGAGGGATTACGCCGATTTCTTCCGCATTTTCACGGACAAGTGCCACCACGGCAAGGAGGAGGACCGCCTCTTCGTCCTCATGAACCAGTTCGGCTTCCCCAAGGAGTTCGGTCCCGTGGCCGTGATGATCGCCGAACACCGCGAGGGACGAGACCACATCGGGGTGCTGGCCTCCATCGGAGCGGGCGACGGTCCCCTCACCGACGACGAGCGGCAGGCGGTCATCGAACACGGCGGTGCCTACGTCCCGCTCATCCGCGCCCACATCATGAAGGAGGACAACATCCTCTACCCCATGGCCCAGCAGGCCATTCCACTGGATGAGATGGATAAGCTCGCCGCCGCCATGGAGCTCTTCGAGCGGAACGAGATGGGAGAAGGCACCCACGAGCGCTACCACGCCCTGGCCGAGCGCCTCATTGAAGCCTACCCCCCCGATGCCTCCCGAATGGCTGAAGGCGCCGCCTGCGTGGGTTGCCCCGGGCACATGTGAAGACCGCCTGGCGGCCCCCGTTTCGCTTTGCAATTGTTTGAATTAGAGTGTGATCGGCGCATGTAAGGAGGAGCAGGCCCATGGCATCGGTTTCCGAGAACGCAAAGCCTCTCTCGCCCTGGTGGCGGCACACGGCGATCCTCGTGATGATCGCCGGATTCTCCATCCTTTCCATCGTGACCATGCTGAGCTACAAGTACGCCCCGCCCATTCCCGAGAAGGTCGTGGATGGCTCCGGGGCGACCATCATGACGGGCCGCGACATCGAGCACGGCCAGGCCGTGTTCCTCAAGTACGGCCTCATGGAGCACGGAACCCTCTGGGGTCACGGGGCCTACCTGGGACCCGACTACAGCGCCGAGTACCTTCACCGCCTGGCGCTCATTGACCAGCAGACCATCGCTCGGGACAATTTCAGCAGACCCTTCGACCAGCTCGCGGCGGGTGAGGCCGATGCCGTCAAGGCGGAGACGGCCACCTCGCTTCAAAAGAACCGCTACGACGCCGCCACCAAGACCCTGGTCTTCACGCCCGGCGAGGTGGCCGCCTACCAGACGCAGGCGAAGGAATGGGCCGCCTACTTCACCCAAAAGGACCACGCGCCCGGACTTCCCGCCGACTACATCAAGAATCCGAAGGACCTGCAAGACCTCAGCTCCTACTTCGCATGGGCCGCCTGGGCCACGGTCGCGCGCCGTCCCGGCAAGGACTACTCCTATACCAACAACTGGCCCTACGAGCCCCTCGTCGGCAACCACCCTCCCACCGAAGCCTATCTGTGGAGCGCCCTGAGCCTCGTGGCTCTCCTTGCGGGGCTCGGGCTCGTCCTCTTCATCTTCGGCAAGTTCAACTACCTCGGGTGGAAGGGGGACGGGACGACCGACGAGCTCGCGGGCGCCGCGAAGCAAAGCTGGAGCCTGACGCCGAGCCAGTGGGCTACCGGAAAGTACTTCGCCGTCGTGGCGCTCCTCTTCCTCCTGCAGACCCTCGTAGGGGGGGCCCTGGCCCACTACCGCGTCGAGCCCTTCGCCTTCTATGGGATCAATATCGCCAAGTATCTCCCGTGGACGCTCCTCCGCACGTGGCACCTCCAGCTCGCGATCTTCTGGATCGCCACCGCCTGGGTC
>JBAWEQ010000042.1:0-2016 GCA_049591295.1 Acidobacteriota bacterium | reverse complement strand
CGGGGGAACCGGAGGCAGCAGGTCTTCTTCAGCGACGAGGACTACCAGGCGTACCTGGATCTGCTGTCTGAATGGTGCGCGCACGAGGCAGTCGAGGTGTGGGCGTACTGCCTCATGCCGAATCATGTCCATCTCATGGTGGTGCCGCACAGTCCGCAGGGGCTGGCGGGGGCCATCGGGGAGGCGCACCGGAGGTACACGCGCCGGGTCAATTTCCGTGAGCAATGGCGGGGCTATCTGTGGCAGGGCCGGTTCGCGTCCTTTCCGATGGAGGGGCCCTACGCGGTGGCCTGTGCGCGGTACATCGAGATGAACCCGGTTCGGGCGGGTCTGGTGAAGAAGCCCGAGGCATGGCGCTGGAGCAGCTCTGGCGCGCACCTGAGAGGGGAGTACGGTGCGATCATTCGATCGCCAAAGCCGCTCGGGAGCCCTCAGGAGTGGGCTTCTCTTCTGAAGGGCGGTCTGGCGGAGGCGGAAGCCGAGGCGATCCGCCGCTGCGAGAGGACAGGTCGCCCGCTGGGCTCGGATCGCTTCATCGAGAGGCTCGAAGGACGGCTCGGCCGCACCCTCAAGCCGCAGAAACCCGGAAGGAAAAAGAAGGCAGAGGAGTAATAGGTATTTGTCCCCAGAATTCACGGATCGCCCACCAGCGGAACGGCGCCCCTGACCGTGAGCTTCGGCGGATCGGCCACCGGGGGCAAGCCACCCTACACCTACTCCTGGGCTTTCGGGGACGGCTCCACCTCCGCCAGCCAGAATCCCAGCCACACCTACACCGGCACGGGG
This sequence comes from Acidobacteriota bacterium, assembly GCA_049591295.1. Classification (GTDB taxonomy): domain Bacteria; phylum Acidobacteriota; class UBA4820; order UBA4820; family DSQY01; genus DTPS01. Next base: position 1,230 of record JBAWEQ010000042.1, on the reverse strand, counting down.
ACCTACGCGGCGGTTCTGACCGTGACCGACAGCGCCAGCCAGGCCGGCCAGGCGGCGGTGAAAATCACGGTGACCACAGCGGCCACCTACAGCATTTCCGGAACGGTCACGATGACCGCGTGTAGCCTGCCGCTCGCCGGGGTGACCGTGAGCGCAGGATCCGGGACCGCAGGGACCACGGATTCCAATGGGAACTACACGATTTCTGGGCTGCCCAACGGCACCTACACCATCACGGCGTCCCTCGTCAGCTACACGATCTCCCCTTATAATTTTTCCAATCCCGTGACCATTAGCGGCGGGAACAAGACGGGGAATGCTCTCGCGGCCCAAGGACCTTATATCATTTCAGGTACAATCACCAGTTCAACCCAAATGAACTACGTCGCCATGAAACTCTCTTGGCCCGGCACTGTTCCCTCGTGCACTTCCTTCACCACCGGCCAGGGCTCAAGCCTTGCCTACAACATCGTGAACCTGGGGTACGGTACTTATACCATCACCCCGGTCCTGGATGGGTTTTCCTTTACGCCCGCGTCTCAGACCGTGACCATCGACACCCAGGGGAACAAGACGCAGGTCAACTTCACGGCCACAACCCCGGGACACAACATCAATGGACAGTTACAAAACAACTCATCGACCGCTACATTTTACGGCAACGTGGTTCAAGTGACGGCTTCCGGCCCAAACGGGACATACATGGCCGGGTCCCTAGGAAACGCCGGCCCCGGCCAGTCTCTGACCTACACGATCTCGGGTGTTCCGGATGGTACATATACCGTGACCCCGTCCAGCACCGAGCCCTGCCCGCTTCTAACCTTCACGCCCACTTCCCTCTCCGGGGTCATGGTCGCCGGCGCAGACAAGACTGTCACCACCAAGATCGGCGTCGGGATCAACACCCGCTGCCTTTCGGGAACGGTAAGAGCGACGGATGGAACCGGCGTCCAGGGAGTGACCATCCAGGCCGACGGGAACCAGTCGGCGGTGACGGACGCCACCGGGGCCTACGTGATTTCCGGGCTCTCCAATGGAAGTCACAGGGTGCACCCCAGCGCGCAGGACAGGCAGCGCTATCTCTTCAGCCCGGACAGCCGCACGCCGGTACTGTCGGATGACGCCCCGCTTGCCCATCAGGATTTCACGGCAACACCCAAGAGCGGCGCGGCGGCAGAGAGCACCACGGCTGAGGACCCCGGCGGGGCCTCCGGCGACTCGCCGCAGGCC
>JBAWEQ010000041.1:0-2976 GCA_049591295.1 Acidobacteriota bacterium | reverse complement strand
GGCCTCCTCGCGGCAGAGCCCCATGGCGGCGCCGAGCCCCGCCACCTTCAGCCCCTGTCCGCCCAGGTTCTGGAGCAGGGCCAGGAGCACGCGGAGCCCCACGAGCCACAGGCCCGCCCGCGGGATCCAGGAGAGGAGCAGCAGCGGGGCGTCCAGCGCGGCGAAGAGCCCCGCCAGGATGAGGGCGAGGAGGAAGCCGATGCCGAAGAGCGCCAGCACCAGGAAGGGCCGGCTCCGGAAGATCCGGGTGGCCCTCGCCATGCTCTGGCCGGGCGGGAGGTCGAAGAGCACGAGGCAGGCCAGGGCGTAGCGGGCGTGGACCTTGAGGAGCACGAAGAGGGGGACCTCGGCGACGGCCAAGGCGCCGGCGGCGAGGAGACCGGCATAGGTGGCCCACGGGTTCGGGCGGAGGAGGGCGTGGAGGGCGAGACCCGCGAAGGGGACGGCCGCCGCCAGGGCCAGGCCGGCCAGGGAGTAGTAGGAGGCGAGCAGGCTCACGGCCCAGACTCGCCGGCGGGCCTGATCGCGAAAATCGGCATAGCTGAAGCAGTGGAAGGCCTTCGAGTATCCGAGGCGGGAGGAGGAGACCGGCCCCTCCAGGGGCAGGCGCGAGAAGGCGGAGGCGAGGAGGCCGGCGAGGCCGGCCTGGACGTAGAGGTAGGGCAGGCAGAGGAGGGCCACCCAGAGGAGGAAGAGGGCGGCGAGGAGGAAGAGGGCCGGCAGGTGGGGGATGAGCACCTCCAGGACCTTAAGCAGAAGGGCGTCGGGGCTCTCGTGTCGGAGGCCGGCGGCCCACAGGGGATGCAACAGGTAGAAGGCCCCGGCGGCCAGGGGGGCGAGGCAGCCGATGCCCAGGACGAGGGCGGCACCCCACTGCCAGAGGGGGAGCTCGGGATTGGAAACGGTGATCTTGATCCCGGCGAGGTAGAGGCGGAGGGGGGAGAGCGGGGCTTTCACGCGGCGAGTATAGCGCCGCGGCGGAGGGGTGGGTAGCCGGGCGCCTCCGCCATGCTGCGCATATCCAACCTCGGGGCAGGCCCCCCGGCTTTGCGGGGGCAGGCCGTCCGAGCGCCTCTGGCGCTCGGAGCCGGGCCGGAGGGCGCCGTGTCGAAAGGCGCTCCATCTCTGGCGTCACCCCGTGGCCTTCTCCAGCGGGCAACTGACACGGGGTCCCGTCGTCTCCGCCCCACGCGCCTTCCTCCCCGCCGTTCTCCACCCTACCTTTGGCGGAAAGCGGGTCGAACCCATCTGAGAGCAAGCGGGGCCACGCGGACGATGCGGCGAAAGTGCCCCCCTTCGGAAGAGGGGAGACCGGTTCGGAGTTACACAATACGGGTTCGAGAGGTGCCGCCGCAGGGAGGGCGGCGGCCGGCACCGAGCCAGGGAGGAATCAACCATGCTGGAAAAGGGCCAGAAGCTGCCACCTTTCACGGTTCCCGACCAGGACGGGCGGGCGAGGTCATTCTCCGATCTGACGGGGCCGAAGGGGCTGGTACTTTACTTCTACCCCAAGGACAATACGCCCGGCTGCACCCTGGAAGCCCAGGGGTTCAGGGACCGTCTGGAGGAGTTCCGGAAGCTGGGCTACAACGTGGCCGGAGTCTCCAGGGACTCGGTCAAGTCCCACACGGCCTTCATCGAGCGGCACCAGCTCCCCTTCACCCTGCTGAGCGATGCCGAGGGCGCCCTCAGCGAGGCCGTGGGGGCCTGGGGCGAGAAGGTGCTCTACGGACGGCGCTCCGTGGGGATGATCCGGAGCACCTTCGTGGCGGGCCGCGACGGCACGCTCCTGAAGGTCTACCCGAAGGTCAGCGCCAAGAGCCACGTGGACAAGGTCCTCGTGGACCTCAAGGGACTGGGCTAGGCATGGCCTTCTGGCTTCTCAAGAGCGATCCCGAGGAGTACGGGTGGGACGATCTCGTGCGCGAGGGGCGCACCACCTGGACCGGCGTGCGCAACTTCCAGGCCCGCAACCACCTGCGCGCCATGCGGAAGGGGGACTTTTGCCTCTTCTACCACTCGGGCGGGGAGAGGAGCGTGGTGGGAACGGCGAAGGTGGTGCGCGCGGCCTACCCGGACCCGACGGCCGAAGCGGGGGATTGGTCCTGCGTGGACCTGGAGCCGGTGGCATCCGTGCCGCGTCCCGTGTCCCTGGCGGCGGTGTGGGGAGACCCGCTCCTGGCGGGCATGGAACTCCTGCGCCAGTCGCGCCTCTCCGTGAGCCCCGTGACCCCCTCCGAGTACCGGCGCCTTCTCGAGTTGGGCGGCGCACCCGCCTGAAACCTGACCGCGTGCCTGTCCAAAAAGGGCCGCCTTGCCGGTTCCGAACTGCGGCTGGGTCTCGGCCGCGCCGTTGGCGCGGTGCTGGGGGCCTTCGCCGGGCGTGTCCACGCGAGCGTGGCCGCGCTCCGTCCGCAGGCCCTCAGCCGCCCTTCGGGCGCCAGACCCAGCCTTGCCTGGTGGTTGCGGTCCCCCCACTCTATAGCCATGCGCCGCCAGTCTCGGACCTTGGCTCTGCGTCAGCCTTCGGCGGCTCGCTCCTCGACGTACATCCCAGTACGCCTGCGTCGCGGCCGCCTCGGCTTCCTTGCCCAAGGCCAATCCGGGCGGCGCGGCTTTTCGCTTGCAGCGAAAAGCGAAGGCATGGCTCCAGTTGAAGAGGTAGTGGGAAATGTGGAGTCATCCCTCGCGCGGCGCACCTCCCTCCGTTTGACTCGCGCCCTCCACCTTCCTACACTCGGGTGGGGCCTTGGGGGCCGCGCCCGTCTGGTGTGGCCTGGGGCCCGCTCACCCGGAGGGATCCGCCCATGCACCTGCCCGCGACACGCCCCACGCCTCCACGACCGGACTCGCCCGCGATGGGGGCCCTCTTCCTCCTCATCGCGGTACTCCTCCTGCCCCTCGGGTGTGCCCCCGCGCGGCCGCCCGTGACCCAGCCGCCGCAGGCCATGCGGAGCGTCCCGCCCAAGGTGGGCC
>JBAWEQ010000040.1:0-15314 GCA_049591295.1 Acidobacteriota bacterium | reverse complement strand
TGTCCGTGTTTGCGCCGGCGGCGACGGACCTCCTGCTTCGTCAGCTTTCGGCGCCCACATCCTCAGCGTACGTTGAGTACGCTTGCGGTGTGGTCGCCTCACCTTCCTTGCATGAGGCCCATCGGCGCCGGAACGCCGCTTTCCGCCTTTGGCGGAAAGCGAGGGGCACCTCGCCAGTCGAGGGGGAGCGCCCCGCGCGACGCGCCGGGACGCGCCTTCCTTCGCTTCGCTCCGGAAGGCCGGCCGATTCAGGGGGGGCTGGTTATTTGGGGCAGCCATGGTCCCCCGATGGGGGAGAAGGCGGAGCCTGAGGCAGACCGGGCCCGCGCCCTTGCTTTGCGGCGCGGCAGGCGTTACAACGTGTTCAAGGGGGTTTGGGGGAAGCCACAATCGAACGCTCAGGGTGCGCGGAGCCTTCCGCGCGCCGCCTGCCGAACACCATGGGGGGGGGACCCATGCCGATCGTCTTCGTTTCGGGAGTGCCCTTCGGAGGGGGAGAGAGGCTTGCGAAGGAGCTGGCGCGCAAGCTGGGCTACGCCTTCCTCGACCGGGAGGAGGTGGTGGCCAGGGCCAACGAATCCGGCATTCCCGTGGGGAAGCTGGAGGTGGCCCTGGTGAAGAAGCCCGCCGTCCAGGAGCGGATGGTGCGGCTGAGGGACCGGTATCTGGCGGTGGCCACGGCCACCATCTGCGAGAAGGCGGCCGCGGGGAACCTGGTCTACTACGGCCGGGCGGGGCACCACCTGCTGCCGGGCGTGGGCCACGTCCTCAGGGTGCGCGTGGTTCCCGAGCCCGCCCGCCGGCTGGAGACCGTCATTGAACGGCTCCGGCTGCCGAGGGAGAAGGCGGAGAAGTTCATCCGCGACGTGGACGAGGACATCCGGGCCTGGGTCGGCTTCGTCCACGACGTGGACATGGAGGACCTCCAGAAGTACGACCTCGTCGTCAACCTGGAGAGGCTGAGCCTGGAGAACGCGGCGGCGGCCCTCTGCAGCATCGCCGAGCTCCCCGACTTCCGCCCCACGCCCGCCAGCCAGGCGGCCATGCAGGAGCGCCTCCTCAGGGCCCGGGCCCGCATCCGGCTGGCCCTGGACGAGCGCACGGCCGACGCCGACCTCACGGTGCGCTCCAGCGAGGGCGTTCTCACGATCACCTACGTCCCGAGGCAGGCGCAGCTCGCGCCCCTCATCCCCGACGTGCTGGGCGACCTGCCGGGCTGCCGCGAGATCCGCTGCACCATGGCCAGCACCAACATCCTCTGGATCCAGGAGGCCTTCCGTCCCGACTCGGGAACCTACCGCGAGGTGAACGAGCTGGCCCGACGGTGGGGGGCCGCGGTGGAGCTGCTCCAGTACAGAGCGAGCGGCGAGGAGGGCGAGGCCGTCCCGGTGGAAGTGGCCCCGGCGGCGGCCCTCAAGGCCGGCACGGGCGGCGTGGAGGACGACCTCCCCGAGGCCGCGGCCGGCGGAGCGGACCGCTCCTTCGAGCGGACCCTCGAGGCGTTGGTGCAGGAGGGCCGGTCGGGCGGAGGCCACATGGTGGCGGGAGGCCGGGACCGGCTCGTGGGCGCCATCAGCCGGAGCGTGCCCTATAGCCTGGTGGTGGTGGACAACCTCTTTCTGGACAAGTCTCCGGCGGCCCGCACGCGCATGACGCGGGAGCTGGCCATGTTCCTGACGGACCACGTCAAGGCGCCCATCCTCTCGACGGCGGACCTCTCCTCCAAGCTGCACCTCGGAAGGGGAGAGGTGCTCAAGGCGTTGGCGGCGGGGGCTCTGGTGGTGCTGCTCTACTGCGCCGTCTTCCTCCGGCAGGAGGGGCTCCTGAGCGTGCTGGGAGGGGAGGCCCACAAGGCGGCCCCGTGGGTCGCCTCGGTCCTGGTCGCCCTCCTGGCTCCAGTGGTCTCGGTCCTGTACGGCAACTTGCTCGCCTCGGCCATGAAGTGGCTGAAGATGGATTAAGGGGAGGGGGGAAATCATGCCCATGCTATTCGGTGATCTCTTCATCCACCTCACCTGGGCCAACGCCCTGGCGCTGGTGCTGCTGGGCCTCGTGGGCGGTGTGATCAGCGGCTTCGCGGGGAGCGGGGCCGCCTTCATCATGACGCCGGGGATGATGAACCTCCACGTGCCGGGCGTCGTGGCGGTGGGCAGCAACATGGCCCACCGGTTCGGCAACAACATGATGGGGGCCAAGCGCCACGCCGGGCTCGGCAACGTGGACAAGCGCCTCTCGGTCCTCCTGCTCGTGACGGCCCTCATCGGCGTCCAGATCGCCGTCTGGATCAACAGCACCCTCTTCAAGATGGGCGGCGGGGAGGGCCACGAGGGCGGCGGCGGGGCCATGTCCAACCTGTACATCAGCCTCATCTTCATCGGCGTGCTGACCTTCGTGGGCGCCTTCATGCTGAGGGACGCGGTGCGCCCGCGCGACAGCAAGGAGGGCAGCGGCCCCTCCATGAAGCTCGCCAACATGCTCTCGCGCCTTCCCCTACCCCCCTACATCCACTTTCCCGTAGCCGACGTGCGGATCTCCCTCTGGCTCGTCCTCCTCCTCGGCCTGGTGGTGGGCTTCCTCGACGGCACGGTGGCCATCGGGGGCTTTCTGGGGGTGCCGGCCATGATCTACCTCTTCGGGGTGCCCACCACGGTGGCCACAGGGAGCGAGCTGTTCATGGCCATGTTCGGCGGGGCCTGGGGAGCGATCAGCTACGCCTATCAGGGTTTCGTCGATCTGAGGCTCTCTTGCCTGCTGCTGCTCGGCTCCCTCATGGGCGTCTACATCGGGGCCTACGGGACCAAGGTCGTGAAGGAGGTCCTGGTGCGCCTCGTGGCGAGCAGCATCATCCTGCTCTGCGTGGTGAGCCGCGCCGTGGCCGTCCCCGTCTACCTGCGCCAGCTCAACTTCCTCCACTTCAGCGAGGGGTGGGAGCCGTGGCTCAAGGGTGCGAGCACGGCCATCCTCTTCGCCGCCGGCGTCGGCGGGGCCGGCCTCGTCCTCTTCTACGTGGTCAAGGCCACGCTGGAGCGCAGGAAGGTTCACTCGACCCTGCTGGTCCGCAAGGCCGCGGCCGACGGCAGGGTCTCTTAGGAAGGGACAGGGGACAGGGGACGGAAACGTGGTCGGTGGTGGCCGGAGGTCCCTTCCGGCATCTCCTCATCCCCTCATCTCCTCATCTCGACCGGAGCTGGGGATTGGGGAGCGGACAAAGGGATGGGAGTCGGCCTCTCGTCATCCCTCATCCTTCATCAGAAGGAGCGAGCCGTGAGCGAACGACTGAGCGTATTGGTCCTGGACGACGAACCCATCGTGGGCAGGCGGCTGGCGCCGGCCCTGGCCAAGGTGGGGTGCGACGTGGAGGTCTTCGAGGCCCCGGTGCCGGCTCTGAAGCGGATCCAGGAGAAGGAGTTCCAGATCGTCGTCACCGACATCCGCATGGAGGACATCGACGGGATCGAGGTCCTGGAGAAGGTGATGGCCCTCCATCCGCGGACCAAGGTGATCATGATCACGGGCTACGCCACCGTGGAGGTGGCCCGCGAGGCCCTGGCCAAGGGGGCCTTCGACTTCATCGCCAAGCCCTTCAAGCCCCAGGAGCTGAGGGACGTCATCGCCAAGGCCGCCGAGTCGCTGGGCTTCAAGGGGATCCACGAGACGCCCGTGGAATGACCCTGCGGGAGGTCCCATGAGCGAAACCGGCGTCAGAGTCCCGTGCCCGCTCACGACGATGGCCGGGCCCTGGCCGCGCCTTCGGCGCGGCGCCGGGGGCCGTTCTTCATCCCTCATCCATCATCTCTCATCCTTCATCCCTCCCCCCCCGGAGGCTTCCCCATGATTGAACCGGCGAGCGAGGCAACGGCCCCCTCCCGGGGCGTCGAGGAGTTCCAGAAGGCCCTCCTGGAGAGGCCCAGCTTCAGCATCCGCAAGCGGCTCGCGGCGGGCTTCCTGGCCCTCTTTCTCCTGTGCGTGGCCGTGACGGGCGCCGCCTGGGTCATGCTCAACCGCCTCGAGGTGCGCCTGAGGTTCCTGGAGGTGGCCGACCACTACACCATGGAGATCCAGCAGGCGCGGCGGTTTGAGAAGAACTACTTCCTCTACGGCACCAACCTCCAGGACGTGCAGGAGCACGTGGCCAGCGCGCGCCAGCTCCTCGACGCCTCCGGCGCCGAGGCCTCCAAGGTGCTGCCCGAGCGGGACCTGCGCCAGATGCGCGACCACCTGGACCGCTACGACGCCCTCATCGGCCGGCTTTCCGAGATGAGCCGGAACCCCGGTGCGCCGGCGCCCCAGGAGAAGGCGGCGGTGGAGGCGGAGATCCGCGCCCACGGCTCGCAGATGGTGGCCTTCGCCCTCGACCTGGCCCAGAAGGAGCGGGCCAACGTACACGCCACGCTGACCCTCTTCAAGCGGCTTCCCCTCCTCTTCCTGGCGGCCCTCCTGGTGGTCTCGGTCTTCATCGCCAACTTCCTGGCGCGGCAGATGCTCGGCCCGCTCACGCGCTTCATGGACTCGACCCAGCGGATCGCCCAGGGCGACTTCACGCCCATCAAGCCCGCCCGCAAGTACCGGGACGAGTTCTCCAACCTGGCCGTGGCCCTGAACACCATGATGCGCGAACTGAACCACCGGCAGGAGGTGCTCGTGCAGTCCCACAAGCTCCAGGCCGTGGGCAACCTCACCGCCGGCGTGGCCCACGAGCTGAACAACCCGCTCAACAACATCACCCTCACCGCCGAGATGCTCAAGGAGGACTACCCGGCCCTCTCCGACGCCGAGCGGCTGGAGATGGTGGAGGACCTCGTCTCCCAGGCGGGCCGCGCCCAGAAGATCGTCCGGAACCTCCTGGACTTCGCGCGGGAGAGCGAGATCACCACGGAGAGGCTGGACGTGGCCGAGCTCCTGCGCAAGACCGCCGGGCTGGCGGCCAACCAGATCAAGCTCTCGGGCGCCAAGATCGAGCTGGAGGTGCCCGACAACCTGCCCGCCGTCCACGGCGACGCCCAGTCCCTCAGCCAGGTCTTCCTCAACCTCCTGCTCAACGCCCTGGACGCCGTGGGCAAGGGCGGCCGCGTGAAGATCGCCGCCCGCACCGCCAGGGCCGGCTACCTGGAGGTCAGGGTCCAGGACAACGGCCGCGGCATCCCGCCCCACGTGGTCCCCAACATCTTCGACCCCTTCTTCACCACCAAGGACAAGGGCCGCGGCACCGGCCTCGGCCTCTCCGTCAGCCTGGGCATCGTGCGCCAGCACGGCGGCGACCTCCTCCTCGAACAGACCTCCGACCAGGGCAGCACCTTCTGCGTCCTCCTCCCCGCCGCCCAGGTCCCCGGCGAGATCGAAACCGACCGGCGCGGCGAGTAGGGAGCGAGGCGTGAGAAAAGACCCACCACGGAGAACACGGAGAACACGGAGAAGAAAGGGTGAGCAGGTGAGTAGGTGAGGAGGGCGCGGGGAGGCCTTCGAAGAAGGACCGCCGTTTCTGCACGGCCAGCCCTCCACGCCGTCATTCCGAGGCGTCCTTTTCAGCGGGCTCCCCTGGAGGACTCTCGGACAAGGTTCCTGCAGGCGCCACCTCCGAGAGCCCTCCGTGGCACCGCTTAGAAGCCGTCCTCGGGATGACGGCGGCAAGAAGCCGCGCTAGGCCCGACCCGCCTCGGCCTGTCCACCGGCCCCCCACATTCACCGCGGAGACGCGGAGGGCGTGCGGGTAGGAGCGCTCTCCGGAGCGCGATCCTTCGAAGCCCCTCATTCACCCGTAGCGGCCGATGCCAGCCTCGGCCGGCCCTTCGGCCGCAAAGCCCGCAGGCCCGTAGGAGCGGCGCCCTCGCCGCGAAACTCCGCGGATGGCCTGAACGCGCGGGGTAGCTTGCTGTGACAAAATGGTGCCGGTGCACCGTCTATGAGGTGGGAGGAGCGGTCTCCTCCCGGTTGCCCTGGCGGAACCGACCATGCGCGGGGGGGCGATGTCCGACGAGAGGGTTCTGGCTCAGGCGCTGGCGGGAATCGCCCGAGGCGACAAGGAGGCGATGGCGGTGCTCTACGATGAAGCGTCGGCGGATCTCTACGGCTACGCGCTCTGGAAGACCGGCAACCCGGACGACGCCTCGGACGTGGTGCAGGAGCTCTTCGTCCGGCTGGCGCAGACCCGCGCTTCGCTGGCCCGCGTGAGCAAGCCCAAGGCCTACCTCCTGGGCATGGCCCACCGGGCGGCGGTGGACCTCTTCCGCGTCCGGCGCCGGACGGAGCCCCTGGAGGAGAGCCTGTTCCTGGACGGCGGACCGGGCCCCAGGGAGCGCCTGGCCGCCCGGGAGGCCTCCCTGGCCGTGGCGGCTCTCAACCCGGACCAACGTGAGATCGTCTACCTGCGCCACTTCTGCGATCTCTCCTTCGCCGAGATGGGCGCCGCGCTGGGGATCTCCCTCTTCACCGCGGCCAGCCGCTACCGGCTGGCCATCAGGCGCCTTCGCAAGGCGCTCGGAGTCGCGCCATGAACCGCCGAAAGCCTCCGCTGGCCCCCTTCTCGCCACCGCCTCCCCCCCACGAGCTCAGGGGAAGGGCCCTCGCAGCGGCGGAGGCCGCCTGGAAAGGCGAGTCCGTCGAGGTCCGCTCACCCCGAGTCCGCTTCACGCGATGGGATTGGGCCTGGGCCGCCGGCCTGGCGCTCCTCCTGCTGGGCAACCTCCTCGTGGACGGCCGTTCGCGCAGGAGCGCCGTGCCGCCTGCCGTGACGAATCAAGAGAAAGCCGAAATCGCCGAGCTGGCCCGCGTGGGCATCGCCCTGCCCGAGCACCATCGCGCGCCTCAGCGGCCCCGGATGCCGCGAGAGGTTGAGGACCTTCCCGGCGCCGCGGGCGCCGACTTCTAGGGGGAAAGAGCATGTGGCAGAGAGCCTGGTTCCGTTGGTCCGTGCGCGTTCCGGCCCTGGTCCTTCTGGCGGCCCTCGCCGTCGTCTTCGCCCTTCGCTGGCGCGGCGAGAGGGCGTTGCGGGATGCCCGCAGAGAGTTTACACAGAAGGTCGGCCCTCTGAACCCGGCGGCCTACCGGCCCAAGCCCATGCCCGAGGAAGAGAACGGCGCCGTCTGGCTCCTGGCCGGTGCCCGAGCCGTCGTGATCTTCCCGTCGGAGCGCCAGGGCCTTCGATCGCTCGCCGAGACCTCCTCCTCGCACTGGAGCCCGGCTCAGGTCCAACTGGCCGGCCGGCTCCTCCAGCGAAACGCTCCCGCGCTGACCCTTCTCCACCGTTCCTCGACGAGGAAGGCGTGCGACCTCAGCGATGCGGTCACCGGCAAGACCGGGTACCTCCTCCCCCTCGTGGCGGCCGCCCGGCTGCTGGCGGCGGACAGCCGGGATGCCCTCCGGCAGGGGGACATGGACCGCTTCTTCGCCAGCGCCGAGACCCTTCGGCGTCTCGCCTCGGCCCAGGAGTGCCAGGTCGAACTCATCGACCTCCTCTTGGGCAGTTACGCCGAGAGGCTCCTGCTCCCCGTCATCCAAGAGGCCGCCTCGGCTCCGTCCCTGCAGGCGAGCGACATGGCGCGGCTGGGCGCCCTCCTCCCGGCCGTCGATCTCGCGGCGGCCATGCGTAGGACGGTAGGGTATGAAGCGGCCGGCATGATGGACCGCATCGCCAACGGAACGGAAACGGAGCACCTGGGGATTCAGCTCGGCCTCACGAGGCGGCTGGCGCTTTGGGTCGGGGGGAGTGCCGACAGCGCCCGGGCCCTTCGTGGTTGGGCCGCGTGGGCCGAGTCGATGGGCCAGCCCTACGCGCGGCGCCTCGCCCCACCTCCTGCCCAGGAATCGGCTTCCGATAACCCTTACGTTTTTGACAGGCAGGGGAAGACGGCAGGTCGTGTGCAGGCGACGATGGCCCTGCGGCAGATGACCGCCTTCGGGCTGGAGGTCCGCAAGGCCGGGCTGGAACGGGGCGTCTATCCAGCGGAGCTGTCGGCCTTCCCGGGTGCCGCGAACCCCGACCCCTTCACCGGCAAGCCCGTGGCCTACACCCTTCACCCCGACGGCTCGGCCACCCTCTCGATCCCCGGCGGCGACGCCCTCTACGACAAGCTCTCCAACGGCAAAATTCCCACCATCGGCGCCACCTGGACGCTGCCCCCCCTCCGCGTTGAGCGGCGAGGCACGAAACGTTAAACGCGAGACGCGAGACGCGAGACGCGAGGAGATGCCCGCTAAGCGCCCTCTCATCCTTCATCCATCAACTTTCATCCATCATCGCTTGTGGGAGCGCTCTCCGGAGCGCGACCGGGTGATGAGGTGATGAGGTGATGAGGGCGCGGGCAGGCCTTCGAAGAAAGACCGCCTATCCCGCGCGGCTAGCCCTCCACGACGTCATTCCGAGGCGTCTCTTGCAGCGGGCTCCCCTGGAGGAATCTCGGACAACGTTCCTGCAAGAGCCACCCCCGAGATCCCTCCGTGGCACTGCTCCGAAGCCGCCCTCGGGATGACGGCGGCAAGAAGCCGCGCTAGGCCCGCCCCGCCGCGGCCTGCCCACCGCCCCCCAGATTCACCGCGGAGACGCGGAGGACGCGGAAATGGGAGCGCTCTCCAGGGCGCGAATTCTCACGACGGAGATCGCGGAGGGCACAGAGAAAGGGTGGCGACAGAGCACTGGGGAGGCAGGGCAAGAGGGCCTACGCCGCACAGGGCCCAAATGGAACCCATGTGGCATTGCAGGATGTGCCCCCATTTCTTTCGAGCCAGATCCTAGGGCAGGGCGTCGTACCACTGGCGGGCGTTGATGAGCTTCCATTCGCGCTTGCCGTTCTCGATGCTGACGGCGGCGGAGAGGTGGTGAAGGTGGGCGTAGAACGCGCCATCCAGCCGGTTGCCCTTCACGCGCATCCGACCCAGCATCTCCAGCCCCTTCCCCTGGACGTCCACGTTGTTGATGACGGTACTCGTCCCATCCGTGGCCAGTCCGGCGGTCCCCGTCACGTCCTTGACGTTCAGGAACCCTTTGAACCACCTCACGTATGTGTTGTTTGCGGCGAAGAGGGCGACTACGGGACGGGTGTCGGTCATCTTCAGCTCTACCTTCACGTTCAGATTCCCGGGGACCGTCGAGTGAAGGCTTCCTTCTGACACGAGAGCATCGCCGCTCCAGGGCTCGCCCATTGCCGGGCCGCCGGGATTCGAGAACGCCGCGTCCCTCATGCCGACCTTCGTGCCCGAAATATCGAACATCCTGCTCTGGACGTCTCCTGACTTCAGCTTGATCTCCGCGTAAAATCCGCCCAGGAGGCTCTGGGCGCCTGTCCTGACCCGCACGTGGTTGCCGTCCACAAAGAGCCAGCCCTTGGCGCGCTGATCCCGAAATTGCAGGTGCGCCTTAAGGAGGGCGGGCGAGCCGGGCAGGATGGCGAGTGGCACCTTGGGCGGCGTGTGCGAGCGGAGGCTCGACAGGTCCTTGATACTCGACTCGGGGAGATCCACGGTGACGACCAGCTTCTCCCCGTCCGACGCCATGTCCAGCCGAGGGCCCGCCACGGTGGCGGTGAGCCCGGGTCCCTCGATGGAAATGGGGGGTTCACCTTCACGGATGACCGTGATACTGGACCAGTGGAAAGCCAGGCTGATGGAGGTGTTGCCGGTGCCCGTGCCTCCCGAGAGGGAGCCCTTGCCCCGGGCCGTGAACCCGGCGGCTGAAGCTTGGAGATCCGGCCCTTCCCATGTGATGCGCGAGTTGGGGCCGAGCGTCCCGTGTTCCAGCGTGAAGTCCGTGGCGAGCGCCCCGCGGCCCTTGAAGGAGAGGGCCAATCGCTTTCCCAGCGCCTCGTTCAGAAACGCCAGGCTGCCCACTTGGCCGCGGATGCGGTAGCGTCCCGAGACGTATCGCAGGAAAGGCCGCCCCCTGTGTTCCCGGACCACCACGCTGTCGATGGTGGCATCAAGCTCAGCCTGGACGTGGCTGGCTATGACCTCCTCGCTCACTACCGTCGTTGCCCCGCGCATCTTCAGCAGCGCCCTTTTCACGGTGAGCGGGCCTCGGAGGTGGTAGTCCACGTCGCCCTCGGCAGAGCCCTGGCCCGTGGTCTTGTAGGGACCGATCCAGATCTCGCGGAGTTGCGTGATCCTGGCCGATCCGAAGTGCACGGTCCACGGGGAAGGGTATGGCTTGCGCCCCGGGGGAGGAGCATCCTGCTCCAGGCCGGGGATGGGAGGTTCGTAGCGGTCGAGGGGGTGAGGCTTTCCCGGCTCCCGCCGGTGGCGCACCCATAGGGAGAACCCCGATCCCTCCATCCGGTAGAAGTAGACCCTGCACACGGCGAGAAGAATAAGGTGCATCCGGACCGTGCAGTGGTCCACCTGGATGTAGGTTTGCGTGCGCTCGCTCTGCCCCCGGATTCGGACGCCTTCGAGGTGGAAGACCCCGGGCCACACCGTGCGCCCGCCAGACCACTCGATCTGAACCCGCTCGGGTTTACGGCTCAGGAGGCGGGCCAGCATCCCGCTTCTCAGGGCCCAGGTGCCGACCGCGAGGTACAGGGCCTCGCACACACAGACAAACAGCAAGACGAAGACGAGCCACTTCCACCGTCCGATCATGCCGTCCCTTCGCGCCGAGATGGATCCGATGCAACGTCTCCATTTGAACACGGGAATGGCGCGGAGGCCAAGGGGCATGGCCCCGATGGGATGGTAGACACCCACCTCCGAGTCGCCTATATTGCAAAGGAAGGAATATATATGACTAACCCGAAGGTGGGCCTCATCAGACCGTGTGTCCGGGGCACTCTTCTCCTCGCCGCCGCGCTGGCTCTGGTATCTATCCCGGGAGCGGCCCAGACCGTCACGGGCCCCCGGGCCGACGCGCCCGTGATCCTGACCGGAGCCCAGGTACCGCACCTGAACGGCCAGATGCCCGCGCGCCTCGTGGCATTCCGCCATGCGGCAGGCTGGGTCCAGGTTCCGCTCCAGGTAGACCAGCGCAAGGAGGTGGACGTGGGGACGGTCCGCAACGACGCGCCCACGGGGTTCACGGTGATCTCCTATGCCGACCCGCACACCCTCGTGGGTGCCGATCCCGACCCCACCTTCGACGCGGACGACGAGCTGGTCTTCATGGCGGGGGAGGCGGGAGCCGTGGCTCCTGATTCCGCGGCCCGGCCATCCGGAGTCCTCCCGCCGCCCGCACCCGCCATTCAGGCGATGCTCACGGATCCAGACACGGGCGCCAACGCCTATGTGTACCTGTTCGTTTCGGACGGCAGTTTGGACCCGGCCGCTGGGGGCGAGGGCGTCTCCTACGGCTACAACCTTCTGTCCGGGACCTACCCCGCGGGCTACGACTTCGACCAGGGCCCGAACCCGGAGGACAGCACCATCCTGACGCCCTACTACCGCCTCCACTTTTCGGACCGCTGGGTCAGGGACGGGCTGTCCATCACCGCGGGAACGTCGTCTGGGGTCAACATCCTGGATCACCACAAGTTCGTCTTCTATCCGGGCAACTGCGGGAGGACCGAGGTGACCTTCAGTGAAGGGGGCGGCGGATTTTTCGCGAACATCGACGGGCCGGTTCGCGCCATCCGCTCCTACCTGGGGGCCAACAGCGGCTACGCGACTCAGCGCGATCACTTCTTCTACCCGCGCCGCCACGAGATCATCACGTACTGCCGCGTACACCCCATTCCCGGCGCCCTGGATTACATGGATTACTCGTCGGGCGCCCTGGGCATGCACTATGCCGACGAGAAGAACCCGGCCGGCTGCACCATCGACGGGATTCAAGACTCCCTCAGCTCGAGCATGCCCCTCTGGGAGATGGTCACGGGGCCGCAGGGCACGCTGACCATCGTCCGCGGCGGCCAGATCGACGTGGGGGGCCTGTACCAGCTTCAGCATTACTACAACGACCAGACCGTTCCCCAATACACCCAGTGCACGGGGGACAGCCATGAGTACGGGGCGAGCGGCCCCTGGATCGTGGGCGCCATCTGGAACACCGATCCGCTCCTCGGCTCCGCGGGCACGCTCGTTCTGACTCAGGTGGAATACTACGACCCGCCCGGCCAGGGCATCGCCACGGCGCAGGCCCGCGCCGAGGAGGAGGTCCGCCCCCTGGGTGTACAAACCTCCTCCTGGCCCGTCGCCGCTGTCCCCTCCATCACCTCCGTTGCTTCGGCCAAGAACCCCTTTCGCCTGAAGGTCATGGGAGAAGGGTTCAAGCAAGGGTGCTCCGTCAGGATCGACGCGAGTCCAGCCCCGGAAACGGCCTTCAAAAACCAGTCCCTTGCGGTGGCCAAGGGGGGCGCCAAGCTCAAGGGGATGCTCCCCAAGGGGACGGCCGTGGCGGTCACGGTGGTCAACGCGGACGGACAAGCTTCCGCGCCCTGGTCCTTCACCCGCCCCTGACGGCCGGCTCCGGTGACGGCAGGGGCGCCCTCTTGCCCCCCGAAGCACCCTACAGCGCGATGGAAGTCCGGCGCGCTGTAGGCGGGTGGGGGTCCGGGGGAGATCCCGCCGCGCCTCTCCCGGTAGGTCAGTAGCTCGATGACCCCAAGATTCCCGTTCGTCTCGGACACGGTCTTGGTCCAAGCCCTGGCCCCATGGGGTTGACGTCAACCCGTCCGGTTGCCTCATTCTACCTAGCTTGCTGGTCGGCTGAGGGGTAGAAAGTACGCTTACGGACGGGGCGCCGGGGGCCTAGCTTTAAAAAGAGGTTCAGAAAGGAGGGAAAGCCCATGAGCACCACCACTCTGATCATCGTCATCGTGGTCTTGGTCATTCTCTTTGGCGGCGGCGGGGGCTACTACTGGAGAAGCAGACGAATCTGAAAGGTTCGACAAGCTCCCGCGTACCCGGGAACGATCGGCTTAGGGAAGAACATGGTCTACGGCGGCCCGCGACCGGCTCACGCCCGTCGGTCGGGATGAAGCGATGAATCTGACCGATCCCGTGATCCATGCCGCCGAAGTCCTCCAGGGACAACGATGAGACCTACACGTTCGGCGACACTCACGTCCTTGTGGACTGGATGTCTTGA
Source organism: Acidobacteriota bacterium (assembly GCA_049591295.1). Lineage (GTDB taxonomy): Bacteria > Acidobacteriota > UBA4820 > UBA4820 > DSQY01 > DTPS01. Next base: position 2,308 of record JBAWEQ010000040.1, on the reverse strand, counting down.
AGGGGATAAAGGTGGACGTCGTGAACAACCTACGAGGCCAGGGCTGGATGTTCCAAGACCCTCACGCCGGCTTGTGCCTCGGCAGTGATGCCTTCAAAGAGGATCCCCCCTCCTCTCGACCTCCCCGGCCTTCGGGCCGGGGAGGTCACCTCTCCCTGACGGGAGCGGATGCGGGGGCGCTTGATTCGCCCACCCCGAGGATCCCCCTCCTCAAAGGCTCTCCGGGCAACCGGAGAGCCACTTCCTCGCGATCAATATTGGCCGGCCCACCAGGCTCGACGCGGCGCCCGGTGCGATCTCGAATCGCCGCGGCGTAAGGAGCGGAACGCACAATGCACGGACACGAGAAAGACCATCACCCACAAAGCGAGCATCAGACCCCGGGGTTTCACGGCGACGGAGAGCGGGAGGTCATTCCCGGCAGGAAATGGCACAAGGACTGGCGCGTGTGGGCCGTGGTCCTCGTGCTGCTGGCGGCGATGATGGTCTACGTTCTGACCATGGGCGGCTTCCGTGCGCTGACGGGCTCGCCCGCCGCCACGGCCCAGGTGTCCCACACCGCGGCCTCAAAGTAAGGCGTCTTGCCGGGATGCTGGGGTGCACAATCGGGGTCAGAGCGTCGGGGCCGGTCACTCGTGATGCTTGCGGCAGGAACAGGCGGTCCCGGTTTCGCCGCGAAAGGATTGGATATTCAGGAGGCTCATCATGAAATGGACCGGCATGTATCTTATCGGCTATATCGTGCTCATCGGAGGTCTTCTGGCCGCGCTGTGGAAGATGGGAGTATTGGCCAGCATCGGCACGACGTGGACGGTGATCGGAGTCGTGATCCTGACTGGATTCGGCATCATGATCGCAGTCTCCCACAGCGGCACCAAGGAAAACATCCAGATCGACCGGAAGTGACCATGATGGCGGCGCGGCCCGGGTCATGAGGAACATGCGGGCTTGCCCGGCTTTCGGGTAGGCAGGGGAGGAGCGAGAAATGGTAGCCCCCGTCACAGCGTTCATTGCCGCCGCGTGCTTCCTGCTGGCGCTCGCGGGACTGATCATCGCCGTAGCCGCGCTCATCGCGTATGCCAAAAAGCGCGAACTGAGCCTGATGATCAGCGCCGTGGCACTGATCATGAGCGCGATTGCCCTCTTTGTCGAAGGGCTCACCCTGATCCGTCACTTTTCCTAGAGTGCGGCTGAAACACTCCGCCGGGTGGAGGAGCCCCTATGCACCCCGCCGCCATGGGCAAACCGAGGGGCCTGACATGTTTGGGGCAGGGATCTTCACGTGGCTGGCGGCGCGTGGCGGCGTGGTGGCCCGCGCCGGCACATGAAGCGGGGATCCGCGATGCGCGCTGACGAGCTGGAAGCGCACCGCAGCGGGCGCAACGGGTGGTTGCGTGCCGCAGTCCTCGGGTCGGACGACGCGATCGTATCCACAGCTAGCCTCATGATTGGCGTGGCGGCGTCCTCTGCGCCCAAGGGGGCCGTCCTGGTCGCGGGCGTGGCGGGCCTCGTTGCAGGGGCCATGTCCATGGCCGCGGGTGAATATGTCTCGGTCAGCTCGCAGCGCGACGCGGAGCAGGCGGACGTGAGCCTTGAAAAGAGGGAGCTTGCGGACCAGCCGAAGGCGGAGCTGAACGAGCTCGCCATGATCTATGTGAAGCGGGGCGTCCGGAAGGAACTCGCGATCGAGGTGGCGCGCCAGCTCAGCGCGCACGATCGGCTCGGCGCGCACATGCATGATGAGCTCGGGATCGATCCCGCCTCTCTCGCGCGCCCCATGCAGGCAGCGTGGATATCAGCCGCCAGTTTCGCGCTTTTCGCGACGGTCCCGATCGTGGCGTTTCTTCTCGCGCCGGCGGCCTTGCGCATTCCCATGATCGCCGGGTTCTCGCTGGCGGGCCTAGCGGCTCTCGGCGCATTCGGGGCTCATCTGGGCGGAGCGCCGCTCGTCCGTGCATCACTGCGGGTCACCGTCGGAGGCGCCCTCGCGATGGCAGTGACCGCCGCGATAGGCCGAATGCTGGGGGTCACGTCGGGATAGGTACCATTCCGCGGACGCGACGGCCAAATCCACCTTCCCCAGGATCCGGAATCCCTCGTCAACTCGGATTCGGCTCTCCAAGAGCGAATTCTCGCCGCGGAGATCACGGAGAGCACGGAGAAAGGGTGGCGACAGAGAACCGTAAATCCTCGCCGTACCCCGTCTGGCGAAGTGAGGCGCTTGGAGGATAGCCTGGGGCGGGTTGGGATGGCGGGCGCGGCGGATGGGAGGTTGCCGGGGAGCCGGGGACCGTGGGATCCGGGTAGC
>JBAWEQ010000039.1:0-17052 GCA_049591295.1 Acidobacteriota bacterium | reverse complement strand
GGTCTGACGAACTCCTGATGGAGCATGGGATCGCCTTCCGGGGCCGTCCTCTCCCCGTGACCCGCACTCCCTTTGACATAGGCGGCGAGGCGCTGGGAAACCTGACCGATGCCGTGAAGCAGCTCTGGCGGGCGGCGGAAATCGTCTCCGAGGCCTTTGTCCAAACCGCCAGTCTCCGGGAGCTGTTCGGCTACGGCTCGCTGCAGATGGAGTGCATCCTCAAGGATCCCGGCTACCAGCCGGCCATTCCGCTCGGCCGCATGGACTCCTTTCTCTTCCCGGACGGTCCCCGCTTCATGGAATTCAACACCGACGGAACGGCGGGCTGGCACTACGCCGCCGCCCTCTCCGCCCTGTGGCGCCGGGAGACGGGTCGGCGGCCGGAGTGCGCGCCCCTCCAGGATAAGCTGCTGAAGGCCCTCATCTCCTGTTTCCGGCAGTGGGACCGGCGCGGCATCGAGAACCCGCGCATCGCCATCGTGGACTGGGAGGAGGTGGGGACCCGCCCCGAGCAGGAGGCCCTGGCGGCCTTCTTCACGGAGAGCGGCTTCGCCGCCGCCCTCGAAGACCCGCGGGGCCTGCGTGTCAAGGATGGCCGGCTGGCGGGTCGCTCGGGCGCAATCGACCTCGTCTACCGGCGCGTCGTAAGCGAAGAGCTTTTTGCCCGGGCGGATCAGGTGCGGCCCTTCCTTGATGCCTATCTCGGCGACGCCGCCTGCTTTGTGGGCGGTTTCCGGACCGACCCGGCCTGGAGCAAAACCCTCTTCGTGCTGCTCTCGGACCCGGCCTTCGCTCATCTGTACCCGGAGCAGGTGCGCGCCAGCCTGGCCTCCTCCATACCCTGGACGCGCCTGCTGGCCAGAGGGGAGACGGCGTTCAACGGGGAAGTGGCCGAGATGGAGACCCTCATCCTTCGGCGGCCCGCGGAGTTCATCCTGAAGCCCGCCCGCGGTTACGAGGGCTCCGGCGTCCTGGCCGGAGGGTTTACTCCGCCCGCACGGTGGCGGGAGGCGGTCCAGCGCGGCCTGCTGAGGGGTGACACGGTGGTTCAAGCCTATCTGCGTCCGGAGTCCTCCCGCCGCGATCGCCAGGGATGCGCCTACCTCCAGGTCGGCGAATTCGTGCTTCTGGGCCACCTCGCCGGTTTCCTGCCCCGGCTCAGCGCCACGCCGCTCATCACCCCGGATCAGCCGCCGGAGCGATACTGCCCGGTGGCCACGGAGATTCCATAGGGCGATGACGGGATCAACCCCTGCTCCGAATTCCGCGATGGATCTTCTCGCCGGAGGAGCGCCGCTCCTACAAAGGGTTCGCGTGACCTTCGCGGAATTTGGGCCCGCCGCCGCCCTGGCACGCGCGGGCCGCGTGTGGTACACATGAAAGCCGGAGGGCCGATGAGCCGATCACGTCGATCCTTTCCGCCGCTCCTGGTGGACCGACCCTGGCTGACGCCGCTCGTCTTCCTCGCTCTCGCCGTTTGCGTGGCTGCCGCCGCCGATGCTGGAGGATTCCGGCTCCTGAGCCGCGAGGGGAGCCGCGTGGAGCTCGGCGCCAAGATCCTGCCCTTCGTGCTGGAGCGATGGCAGGCCTCCCCCGAACAGCTTCGCGCCATCAAGCTCGATGCCGATGCCCTGGTTCAGGGCCAGCAGGAGGAGTACGCGCGGCTCATGGGGGAGGCGGGCCGGACGGACCTGCCCTTTCCCTACGTCAAGGCCGAGTTTCAGTTGGGCGACGCGACCAACGTGGACAAATACCTGCTCTACCGCGACGCCAAGACCGGCAAGTGGGTGGAGGAGCGCATCCTCCGCAAGTACTATACCTACCTGATTCAACCGGGACAGATCTGGCATTACGGCCCCAACGGCGAGCTGGTGATCCGCTTGAGCGACGACATCGGCGTCCGGAGTCTCGACGGGGCGGTGCACCTCCTGGCCGCCAAGTTCTCCCTCGCGCTGGAGAAATTGGGAAAGAAGGCGCCGCCGGTCATCCAGGTGGTCACCGCCGGCTAGCGGAACTGTTCCCGCTCTGGCGGCGGGCATAACCGCACGCCTTGGAAGGTTGCCTTAGGGGAGAAATCCCGCGTTGCTTCGGAAAATGCGACGCGAGCCTGCTCCACTCATTGCTCCCGAAAGGCGGTGCCGGTGAGTTTTTTGGTTCCCCCGCCTTGCCGTTCATGATGCAAGCGGCCACCTGAGTTCTGACGACTGTAAAGGAGGACTTGAATGCGAACATCTTCCAGCACGAGGATCACAACGGCGGCCGTAGCTGCCGCCATCTCTCTTTTCGCGGTGATCATCTGCGGAGGCTCCCAGCCATCGGCCTCCCCCGCCGGCGGAGCGGCCTCCGGCGCGGCGGTGACCGCCGCGGACCGCACGGAGGCGCTCCAGATCTTCAAGACGCGTTGCGCGGTCTGTCACGGGCAGGATGGGCGCGGGAACGGACCCGCCTCGGTGGCCCTGAATCCCAAGCCGCAGGACTATCACAGCGAGGCCTGGCAGAAGGCCACCTCCGACGCCACCATCGAGAAGGCCATCGTCGAGGGCGGTTCGTCCGTGGGCAAGAGCGCGGCCATGGCACCCAACCCCGACCTGAAGAAAAAGCCTGGGGTGGTGATCGCCCTCAAGGACCTCATCCGGCAGTTCGCGAAAGCTGGAAGCGGAGACTAATCCGCGGGCGACGACCGGGGGATGGGGCGAAGAGGACGCGGTAGCCTTCTCGAAGGCCTGCCCTCCACGCCCTGTCTCCCCGCCTCCCTGCTTCTATCCCTACGCCAGTCCCATTTCGCGGAGGATGGAGGCGTCCTCCCGCCAATCGGGCCTGACCTTCACGAAGAGCCTCAGCTCCACGCCGCAGCCCAGGATGCGCTGGAGCTCTTTGCGCGCGCCCATGCCGATGGCCTTGAGGTTCTGGCCCCCCTTGCCGATGAGGATGGGCTTCTGGCTCTCGCGCTCCACGAGAATGGCGCAGTGGAGGGTCACCTTGCCCCCTTCTTCTCCCGCCTCGTCGAAGCTCTCCACCAGGACCCCCACGCAGTGGGGCACCTCCTGGAAGGTGTGGGAGAAGACGTGCTCCCGGACCACCTCCGCGACGAGCTGCCTCTCCGGCTGATCGGTGTAGAGCTCGGACGGGAAGAGCGGCTCCCCTTCGGGCAGCAGCGGAAAGAGCAGGTCGAGCAAACCGGGGAAGTGCGAGGGATCCAGCGCGCTCAGGGGGTAGAGCGTGCATTCCGGCAGGCGCGCGGCTAGGTCCGACAGGACGGGAAGCACGGATTCGCGCGAGCCGAGGGTATCGATCTTGTTCACGGCCACGACCATCGGTTGGCCGGCCTTGGCCAGGTGGGCGGCCAGCCGCTCCTCCTCTGCCTGCCAGGGATGGGAGGCGTCAACCATCCAGAGAACCGCGTCCACACCCTCCACCGATTCCAGCGCCTGCCGCACCATGTTCTGGTTCATCCTCGTGCGAGGCTTGTGGAGCCCGGGGGTGTCGAGGAAGACCATCTGCCCCCGCGCCTCGTTCAGGATGCCCCGGATGACGTTTCGCGTGGTCTGTGGCTTGGGGGTGACGATGGCCACCTTCTCGCCCACCAGGCCGTTCACCAGGGTGGACTTGCCCACGTTGGTCCGCCCCACCACCGCGATGAACCCGCTGCGCATGCGTCCCTCCATTCTCTCCAGTATCCTCGCGCCCGCTCCAACCTACAATGGCCCCCTCAGGTGGAGCGCTTCCCCTTCTCCATCGCTTCGGTGAACCAGTTGGATTGGGGCGGCTTGGAGGAACGGTCCCTCCGCGTGCCCCCTTCGCGCGGCGCCGGCCGGCTCTCGGAGGGTGAATCCTGGCGCTTGGACTCCGTGGCCCCCTTCATGGAGAGCCCGATGCGCCGGCGCTGGAAGTCCACCTCCAGGACGCTGACCATCACCCGCTGGCCCGCCTTGGCCACGGTGGAGGGGTCCTTGACGTAGCGATCGGCGAGCTGGCTCACGTGCACCAGGCCGTCCTGATGAACCCCCACGTCCACGAAGGCGCCGAAGGCAGTGACGTTGGTCACGATTCCCGGAAGACGCATGCCGGGGCGCAGGTCCTCAAGCTTTTCGATCCCCTCCGCGAAGGCGAAGGGCTCGAAGCGCTCGCGGGGGTCCCGGCCCGGTTTCTCCAGCTCGGCGAGGATGTCGGTCAGCGTGGGAAGGCCGACCTCGGCGGTGACGTAGCGCCGCGGCTCGACGCGGGCCCGAAGCTCTGGCTTTCGCAGCAGGTCAGCCACGGAGCTGCCCAGGTCGCGAGCCATGGCCTCCACCACGCCATAGCGCTCGGGGTGCACCGCGCTGGCGTCCAGCGGTTCCTCCCCGTCGCGGATCCGCAGGAAGCCCGCCGCCTGCTCGAAGGCCTTCGGACCGAGCCGGGGGACCTCCAGCAGCTCCCGCCGGTTCCGGAAGGGGCCGCGGGCCTCGCGGACCTCGACGATGCGGGCCGCGAGCTGCGGCCCCAGCCCCGAAACGTAGGCGAGGAGCTGCCGGCTGGCGGTGTTCACCTCCACCCCCACGCGGTTGACGCAGGAGGCCACGACGTCATCCAGGGCGCGCTTGAGCCCAGCCTGGTCCACGTCGTGCTGGTACTGGCCCACACCGATGGACTTGGGATCGATCTTCACCAGCTCCGCGAGGGGGTCCTGGAGCCGCCGGCCGATGGAGACCGCCCCGCGCACCGTGAGATCCAGGTCGGGGAATTCCTCCCGCGCCACCTCCGAGGCCGAGTAGATGGAGGCACCGCTCTCGTTGACCATCACCACGGTCACGGCGGGAGGCAGGCCGATCCCGCGGAGGAAGGTCTCGGCCTCGCGGCCTCCCGTGCCGTTGCCCACCGCCACCGCCTCGCTGCCGAACCGGCCCACGAGCGAGAGGAGCTTCTCCTTCGCCTCCCCGGCCTGCCGCTCCGAGCCCGCGAGGTAGACCACGTCGTGGTGGAGGAGCTTGCCCTGCGGGTCCAGGAAGGCCAGCTTGCAGCCCGTCCTCAGGCCCGGGTCCACGCCAAGCACGGCCTTGCGTCCCAGCGGGGCGGCCAGCAGGAGGACCCGCAGGTTTTCCGCGAAGACGCGGATGGCCGCTTCGTCCGCGCGGCGCTTGGTCTCCAGCCTCAGCTCCGTTTCCATGGAGGGACCCAGGAGGCGCTTGTAGCCGTCCCTCAGGGCGAGGCTCACCTGCTCGGTGGCGGGTCCGCCCCCCCGCAGGAAGAGCCCGTCCAGGAGCGCCACCGCCTCCTCCTCAGGGGGGACGGCCTTGAGCGTGAGGAAGCCCTCCTTCTCCCCGCGGCGCATGGCCAGGACCCGGTGGGACGGCGCCGCGGCCGCGGGCTCGCTCCAGTCGAAGTAGTCGCGGTACTTGGCCCCCTCGGTCTCCTTCCCAGCCACCATCTTGGCCGTGAAGTGGGCCGCGCGGAGGAAGAGCTCCCGCATGCGGCCCCGGGCCTCCGCGTCTTCGCTGGCCATCTCCGCCAGGATGTCCCGGGCCCCCGCAAGGACCTCCTCCGGCGAGGCGAGGCCCTTCTCTGCATCCACGAAGGGAAGGGCGGCCTCCAACGGGTCGAAGGGGTCCTCCGGCGCCTGGGCCCACAGCCTGAGGGCCAGCGGTTCGAGGCCCCGCTCCCGGGCCACGGTAGCTCTCGTGCGACGCTTGGGCCGGTAGGGCATGTAGAGGTCTTCGAGGAGGGCCAGCGTCTGGGCTCCGCGCAGGGCGCCCTCCAGCTCGGGCGAGAGCAGGCCCCGCTCCTCGAGGGAGCCCAGGATGGCTGCGCGGCGAGATTCCAGGGCCTGGAGATGCTCCAGCCGGTCGCGTACGGCGGCGACGGCCACCTCGTCGAGCGAGCCGGTGGCCTCCTTGCGGTAGCGCGCGATGAAGGGCACGGTAGCCCCGCTGGCCAGCAGCTCGGCCGTCGCGGCCACTTGGGTGAGGGTCAGGGACAGCTCGGCGGCGATCTTCTCGGCGTGCGGCATGCTCATGGCGTCGGCTCCCAGAGGGCGGCCCGCCCACGCGAGCCGCGCGATAGGATAGCAGAGGCACGGCGGAAGGGGAATTTCGTAGTTGGGTGATTGGGTGATTGGGTGACTAGGTGACTGGGTGACTAGGGTAAGGAATGCACCTTTGCGTCTAGCGTCTCGCGCCTCACGTCTCACGTCTCGCGTCTCGCGCCTCACAACAGCGGGCTGAAGAGGTTCATGGCGGCCTCCTTGAGCTGCTGCCACTTGCTCGCGCGGCTCAGCTCCAGCAGGGAGACCTCGCGGCTCTGGGCGAGGTGGGATTCGAACTGTACGGCCAGGGCGGCATTGATGGGCTCGCTGTGAGTGAAGCAGCTGATCTCGAAGTTCAGCCGGAAGCTGCGGCTGTCCAAGTTGGCGCTACCGATGACGCTCAGATCGTCATCGAAGAGCCACACCTTGCTGTGAAGGACTGCGGGGAGGTACTCGAAAATCCGGATCCCTGCGGAGAGCAGGTTCGGATAGAAAGAGCGACCCGCGAGCTGGGCGAGCGGCACGTCCGAGCGGTGGGGCACCAGCAGGCGCACGTCCACGCCGCGGTAGACGGCGGTTCTCAGCGCCGTCTCGATGGCCTGGCTGGGGATGAGGTAGGGGGTGGTGAGCCAGACGCGCTCCCGGGCGTGGCTGATGGCGATGAAGCAGGCGTCGTGGGTGGCGTTGTAGGGATTGTCCGGACCCCCGGCGATGATCCTGCAGTACGCCTCCCCTTCCTTTCCGGGTACCAACGATGCGCCCTCCAGGTAGACGGAGTCCGCCAGGTTCTCGCCCGTGCAGAAGAACCAGTCGTCGGCGAAGACCTCCTGTAGCTGGGCGCTGACGGGGCCTTCCAGTAGAAAGCCCACGTCCCTCCACGCGCCCGTGTAGGCCTCCCCGATGTTCAGCCCCCCGACGTAGGACCTGCCCCCGTCCGCCACCGCGAGCTTCCGATGGTTCCTGAAGTTGACCGTGAGGCCGCGGCCGAGAAAGCGGGGGGGCATGAAGAAGGTCACGCGGCCGCCGGCCTCCTCCAGGGGAGAGAAAAAGCCCCGCCGGGAAGCCGAGCTCCCCACCGCGTCGCACAACACCCTCACCTCGATCCCCTCCCGCGCGCGTTCGGCCAGCAGGTCCCTGAAACGCCGTCCCACTTCGTCGGGCTCCCATGTGTAGAAGAGGAAGTGCAGGTGGTGGCGGGCGCCGCGCGCGAGGGCGTCGAGCGCCTCGTAGGTCTGGGCGCCGTCCACCAGGATCTGGACCCGGTTGCCGTGCACCGCCGGAAAGACGCCCCAGGACTCCTGGAGGGGCAGCCTGCGGATGGGGAGGAGCTTCTCCTCCTGCTGGTGGGTCAGCTCCGGGACCTGCGGCCTGAGCGAGGCGAATCCCCTGACGATGGCCCAGCGGGCGGAGGCGCGCCTGCGCCGCTTCCGTTCCAGACGGCTGCGCCCGATGCCCCACCAGACCAGGACCCCCGCGAAGGGCACGGCCATGAGGCCAAGGACCCACGCCAGGGCCGCCAGCGGCTGGCCCCTCCGCTGGATGAGGACGGAAGGGATGGTCACGAGGGCCAGAAGCTCCGCCGCGGCCAGGAGCAGGGTCCACCAGGTCAGGTCCCAGCCGAGCTGATAGAAGAGATTCGTTACGAGCTGCACGACCCCTCCCCCGATTCCGCCCCCCAGGCGAGGATCCGCGAGCGCCTGGCCCGATTCACTCCCCTGGTGTTGCGCCGGCGAGAATTCTGGACGGCCACTTCTTCCCGGAGATAAGATGGCACCGGAATGCCTCGGGGCGCCACCCGGGGCCGGTCGGGAGGTGCGAAAGCCGTGGACGAGACCGAAGTGCCCCAGGAGTCTCCGAAGCTCGAGATGGAGTTGACGCCCCGTGAGCGCGACACGCTCCTGAGGGAGGCCGGGGACGAGCTGGGAATCGCCGAGGAGCTAAGGGCCGTTGCGGTGCGCGGCGGAAAGTTGCTGGTGGCCTTCTCCGAAGAGGACTGGGAGGAGATCGCCGGCTACCTGTCCGTGCAGGCCAACCGCGCGACGGAACCCAAGAGAATCCAGCGGCTGGATGCCCTGATCGAGCTCATCGAGGATTTCCTCCTCCAGCCGGAGGAGGGGGACGAGGACGAGTGAGGTCCTATTCCTCCTCGTCGTCCGCGCGCCTGGCGATGTCGTCGCCTTCCCACTCGACGTCATCCCCGGCGTCCTCGATGTCGTATAGACGCCCGCTGTGGCGTTCCCGGATGGGCCCCTTGGGAACCCGTTCGCCCTTATCGTAGCGCTTCTTCTTGTGAGGGCCATTCTCCGCTCCGCCGAAGGTCCTGCGGATCCCGCGGGGCTTCCCCTCCTCCTCCTCGCCCGCGGGAGCCGGGCTCCAGTCGGGGCGCGGTGACGAGGGACGGGGGGAGAAGGGTCTGGGCGAGTAAGGGCGCGGAGCCGCGCCCGCCTCCCTGGCCCTGGCCTCGTTGACCACCATGGGGCGGCCCTTGAAATCCTGGTTGTTGAAGCGCCGGATGGCCTCCTCCGCCTGCGGCTTCTCGAGGAACTCCACGAAGGCGAAGCCCCTCGGCCTCCCCGTTTCCCTGTCCTTTGGAAGATGGACGTGGGCCACGGGACCCGCAGCGGCAAACAGCGCCTTCAATTCCTCTTCAGTCGCATCGTAGGAGAGGTTCCCTACAAACAGCCGGACGGACATAACACCTCCCTTTTCAAACCCGCTCTCTCCAGCCGGACCGTCCCGAACCAGCCGAAGCCGAACACGGCCTCACCCTTTCCCGCACCCGCGGGGGGCGCCGCACAATTTCCGAACCGTATGAATCGCTGGACGAATCGGGGCGTGCCTCCAAAGGCACGGGAGCCGGAGATCCACTCGCACCACTAAGCTTCATCCGCAGACATCCTTCGGCACCCATGGCCTTGGATAGTTATAACACAATCTGGAGGAAAATCCAGTGCCCGGGCCTGCCTCCGGCGCTGGCGCGCGAATCGCCAGCAAGTGGCGGGCAAAGGAGGAGTGATAGGCATGAAGTGAGGAGTGAAGTAAAGAGTAAAGAGTAAAGAGTAAGGAGTAAAAGGTAAACAACTAAAAGCCAAAAAGTAAAAGCGGAGAAGTGAGAAGGAAAGACCTGCGACGGTCCATCATCCATCATCTATCATCCATCATCACCCCAGCAGGGATGCGAGAAAACTCCGTGCACCGGCGGGGTCGGCCACCCGGTAGGCCGCACTGCTCGGCCCTCTGCCCACGTGCACCGCGGTACCATCCGCAGGGAGCGCCCCGAAGAGATCCTCATCGGTCGCGTCGTCCCCCATGGCCAGCAGCGTGATCCCCCGTTTCGCCCCGAGGCGGTCCAGGATCGCCCCCTTATGGACGCCGCGCACGCGGATCTCCAGGGATTTGGGGCCGGTCATCACCTCCAGGGGCAGACCGCTGGCCTCCTTGTCCAGCAGGCGCTTGAGCTCATCGAACCGCCGGGCCCCCAGCTCCGGATCGGCCATCCTGTAGTACCAGGTGATGGCCGCCGTCTTCTCTTCGATCAGTGAGCCTGGCGTCCGTGCTGCCGCCAGCTCAATCAGCGGAAGCATCCGGCGCTTCCAATCGAGCGCACGCACCTTCAGGGGCCTCCACTCGCCACCCGACTGGGGCCTGGACCAGAACCCGTGCTCAGCGTGGAGCCCCAACGGCAAGCGGCCAAACCACCGGCTCATGAGCTCGCGGGAGCGTCCGCTCACGACGTGAACCGAGGTGCCTGGGCGGGAGCTGAGAGCCTTGAGGAGGCGCTTGAGCTCCGCGTCGGGTTCGGCAAGCTGGGGCGAGCTGGCATAGGGCGCGAGGGTCCCGTCGTAGTCCAGGATGAGCACGAGGTGTTTCGCCGCGCGCAGGCGGGCCGCGAGCTCCTGCATGAGCCCGGCGGGAGAGAGCATGCGGTCCACCTCGGTCGCCGGAGGCTCCTGGAGCCTTTTCCAGAAGGTGTCCGCCCACCGGTAGGCATCGTAGGTGAAGACCCGCCGCTGAAGCGCCTCCATCCGCGTCCGGCGCTCCTCCCTGGGCATGGTCAGAGCCCGGTGGATGGCCTTGGCCGCCGCGTCCGCGTCGTAGGGATTGACCTGGAGGGCCTCGGCGAGCTCGGCGGCGGCCCCGGCGAACTCGCTCAGGACCAGAACGCCGTCCCCGTCGGATCGCGAAGCCACGAACTCCTTGGCGACCAGGTTCATGCCGTCCCGCAGCGGCGTCACGAGCATGACGTCCGCCGCGCGGTAGAGCGCCACCAGCTGGCGCTCCGACACGGACTGGAAGAGGTAGTGAATGGGCACCGAGTCTATGGTGGCGTATCGTCCATTGACCCTGCCCACGAGCTCGTCGAGGTTGCGGCGATAGGCCTTGTAGGATTCCACCTTGGTCCTGGAGGGCACGACCACCTGGATGAAGCGGATCTTGCCCCTCCAGGAGGGTTCCCGCTCCAGGAGCCGCTCCATCGCCAGCATGCGTTCGGGGAGTCCCTTGGTGTAGTCCAGGCGGTCCACGCCGAGCAGGAGCTTGCGCTTTCCCAGTTCCTCCCGGATGGACTTGACCTCGGCCGCCACCTCGGCGCTTTCGGCAATGGCGGAGAACCGGGCCGCGTCGATTCCCATGGGAAACACGCCGAGGCGCACCTCCCGGTTGGCGTAAACGAGCCTTTCGCCGTCGGGTTCCACCCCCAGCAGGAGGTTGAGCGACCGGCTGAAGTGGCGAAGGTAGGGGTAAGTATGGAAGCCCACTAGGTCGCTGCCCAAAATCCCCTCCAGGATCTCCGTCCGCCAGGGCACGATGCGGAACACGTCCGACGAGGGGAACGGGATGTGAAGAAAGAAGCCTATCCGGGCCTCGGGCACGAGCTGTCGGAGCAGGACCGGCACCAGGCAGAGCTGGTAATCGTGCACCCATACCGTATCTCCGGGCCGGTATTCGGCGGCCACCCGCTGGGCGAACCGCTCGTTCACCTCGGAGTACGCCTGCCAATCTCTCCAGGCATCGCTGCGCACCCGGTCCGTGAGGTAGTGGAAGAGGGGCCAGAGGACGCCGTTCGCGAAGCCCTCGTAGTAGCGGTTGACCTCCGTCTGGCTCAGGTAGACGGGAGCCGTCCGGAACTCGGCCAGTCTCTGCTCCAACTGCTCGCGGCGGGCCTCGCTGAGCCGGGGCAGCTCGCCCGGCCAGCCGATCCAGAGGGAGTCGGAGCCCTCGTGGGGCCCCCGCATCCCCGTGGCCAGACCCCCAGCCGAGGGCGTGATCCGGAACTCCCCCTCCTCGACCTTGACGGTCACGGGGAGCCGATTGGATACGATCAGCAGCCGCCCCATCTTCGCGCCTCCCTTGCTCCGAATCCCGCGCCCTGCAGCTTTTGCCCGCCGCGCGGGTCCCCGGTGCAAAGCCCCGCGCCGCCCTGCCGGGCTCTTTCACGCGGATGACCCCGTCTCCGGCGACGGCGCTCGCCGTTTCCTCTCTCGCCGCCACCACGGCTCTCTTGCGGGCAGTATCCCACAACCGGTCGAGTCGGATGAAGGCGCCACCCCTCGCCCTTCGGGAATCGCTGAAAGGGAGTGCAAGTTCGGCCATCCCCGGGCTCTTCAGGGTGTTGACGGAGAATCCACAGGATTTTCCACCGTCCTTTCCACCGCATCGGTGGAAATCGCTGGCGGTGAGGGTGCCCCCAATCCCGCCATTGGACACGAGCAAGGCCTCTGGCGAAGGCACTCCCACTTCCATCGACGAACTTGGGGGGCGAGCGCGCTTTCACTCGAGATGTAGGAAGGGGCATCATAAGACGAAGCGCCGAGAATGTCGTATGACCTGAGAGGGGGAGGGATGCCATGAGCGACGGCGGTGCTCGATGCCAGCGGTGCGGCGCGTTACCCCTTCTTCGCCTTGCCCTGACTGGCGACGGCCTCGGTCGCTTGGCGGACCTTCTCCGGGTCTCCCAGGTAGTACCGCCGCAGGGGAACGAGAGCGTCATCGAGCTCGTAGACCAAGGGCATGCCGGTGGGGATGTTGAGGTTCACGATGGCTTCGTCGCCGATGCCGTCCAGGTGCTTGACGAGCGCCCTCAGGCTGTTGCCGTGGGCCACCACGAGGACCCTTCGCCCCTCCCGCACGCGGGGGGCGATCCGCTCTTCCCAGCAGGGAACGACTCTCGCCACGGTGTCCTTCAGGCACTCGGTGAGGGGTATCTCGCTCTCGGGTAGCCCCGCGTAGCGCGGGTCCCTGCCGGGAGACCTCTCGTCGGAAGGCTCCAGGGCCGGGGGACGCACGTCGTAGCTCCGCCTCCAGATCTTCACCTGCTCCTCGCCGAACCGCTCGGCCATCTCCCCCTTGTTCAACCCCTGCAGGGCGCCGTAGTGCCGCTCGTTCAGGCGCCAGTCGCGGGCCACCGGAATCCACATGAGATCCATCTCGTCCAGGACCAGCCAGAGCGTGCGGATGGCGCGCTTGAGCACGGAGGTGTGCGACTCGTCGAAGCCCAGGCCCTCCGCCTTCAAGAGCCGGCCGGCCTCGACGGCCTCCGCGACCCCCTGGCTGGTGAGGTCCACGTCGGTCCACCCCGTGAAGCGGTTCTCGCGGTTCCATGCGCTCTCGCCATGCCGAAGCAGCACGAGCTTGAACATATTCGCGTCCTCCCATGAACCCAGGCCGCCTGCCGTCATCCGGGCCCGGCGCCGACAGTGTAGCGCATCTAGTGTGGCGTCTCAGGAACAAGTTGAATCATTGGGTTGGGCCGGAGACGCCACACTTCCCAAGGGGCTCCGCCCCTAGGGCGCCTGCCTGCGGCAGGCTGTTACCCCGAAAGAGCGGGGAAGTGCCTTCCCCGCACCCTTTCGTGTCCCGTCATAGCGCCCAGACTTATTCAATGAACCCATGAGACAGGACACTAGGAGCGGCCCTGAACCCTCGCCGTCCAAGCAGGGCGCTGGTTGCCCGGCGACATCGCAGGCTCCGGTGCCGGAGGTTCGCCGCCGGGGGTTCACCTCAGGCGCCACGCGTCCATTCGGCGGGCGTGGCGCCGCGAAACCTGCGGCCCACCGATCTCGTCTCAAGAAGGAGAAGGGATGGCGCAGAAGAGGGGTTCCCCCTGGGACGTCCGTCTCTGGGATGGGGAGGAATGCGATACGGACGATATTCCTCTGGACGGTCGCTCTGATCGCGGCGCTGGGCCTGAGCGCCTCGGCCGAGAGCCTGAAGTGGCACAAGGCGAAGAGCCTCCCCGCCAAGCCGGGCGGAACCCTGAAGGAGGGAAATACCGTCCTCGTTCGCTCGCGGGCCAGCCACCGGACCATCGGATACAGGAACTGCCGGGGTACCATCGCCCTCAAGGTGCCTCCGGGCATGGCCCTCGACCTGCACTCCGGCTCGGGCGACTGCCGCATCGCCGGGGAAACGGCCGGGATGGCCGCCACCTGCGACACCGGCTCGGGCGACATCACGATCTGGAAGGGAACGTGATGCCGAGTGGCCGCCGTTCGCCGATGGACCGCCTTCCGCGCGGGATCACGGCTCGGCGTACATGGCCTCGATCTCCTGCCCGTACCGGGCCAGGACCTGCTTGCGGCGCACCTTGAGCGTGGGGGTGATCTCGCCCGCCTCCACCGTGAACTCTCTGGGCAGTAGCGTGAATGTCTTGACCTGTTTGAAGCGGGCCACCCCGGCGTTGTGGCGGTCTATCCGTTCGCGGTAGAAGGCCGCCACCTCGGGATGACCCACCAGCTCCTCGCGGGAGGAGGCCTCGATCCCGCGGGCGCGGGCCCACTCCTCCAGGTTGGGGAAGGAGGGCACGACGAGGGCCGAGATGAAGCGGCGCCCGTCGCCGATCACCGCGATCTGCTCCACGTAGGGGTCGCTGCCCAGGGCAGCCTCGATGGCCTGCGGTGCCACGTACTTTCCCCCCGAGGTCTTGATCAGATCCTTGATCCTGTCGGTGATGGTCAGGCAGCCATCCTCGTCGAGCATGCCCGCATCCCCCGTGTGGAACCAGCCGTCCACGAAGGCCTTGGCGGTCTCCTCCGGACGATTGAAGTAGCCCCGGCTGACGGTGGGACCCTTCACCAGGATCTCGTCGTCCTCGCCGATGCGGACCTGGACGCCGTTCAGCGGCTTTCCCACGGTTCCGAACTTGAAGTGGTGGGTCTCGTGGGTCGAGACGGTGGCGGTGGTCTCGGTCAGGCCGTAGCCGTAGCAGATGAAGATGCCGCAGGCGTGGAAGAACTCCTCGATGGTCTGCGAGAGGGGCGCCCCCGCGCAGGGGAAGAACCGGATTCGACCTCCGACGATCCCGCGCACCTTCTTCAGGACCAGCGCGTCGGCGATTCGGTGCCTGAGGCGCAGGAAGATCGGCACGGGCAGGTGGTCCTTGCGAAGCCTTCCCACCCTCCCGCCCACGCCCACGGCCCAGTGGAACAGCGCCCTCCGGGGCGGGGAGGCCTGCTTCAGCTTCTTGAAGATGGCGGCGTAGACCTTCTCGTAGAACCGTGGTACGGCGCACATGACGGTCGGGCGAACCTGCTGGAGCGCCTCCACCACCTGGGCCGGATCCTCCAGGTAGCAGTTGGTCATCCCCTTGCTGAGCGCGTAGTAGGTCCACCCGCGCTCGAAGACGTGGCTTAGCGGCAGGAAGCAGAGCGAGATGTCGTCCTCGCAGGGCGCGGGCAGCCGGGCATCGTGCGGGGGCAAGCAGCTCAGGAGATTGCCCTGGCTCAGCATGACCCCCTTGGGTTCGCCCGTGGTGCCCGAAGTGTAGATGAGGGTCACCAGATCGTCCGGCGTAACCCTGGCGAGACGCGCTTCCACCTCCTCCGCGGTTCCCGGCGCCGCACCGATGGAGCGCAGATCGTCGAAGGTCAGGGAGCGGACCCCATCCCGGAACCGCACGGACGAGTCGAAGGCCACGAGGGTCAAGGGGCGGTCCGGACCGGCCAGAGAGACGATCTTGTCGTACTGCGCCTGCGTGTCCACGAACACCAGCCGCGCATCGGCGTCATCCAGGAGGTACCGCGCGTAATTCGCCGTGTTCGTGGGGTAGATGGGGACCGTGGTGATTCGCGCCGTGAGGCAGCCCAGATCGGCCATGGTCCATTCGGGGCGGTTCTGCGACAGGATGGCCACCGCTCCCTGCTCCGGGATTCCCAGGGCCACCAGCGCCCGTGCCGTCGCCTCCACGCCCTCCCCAAGCTCTTTCCAGGAGATCCCCACCCATTGGCCCTCTCGTCGGTAGCGCATGGCCACGCGGCCGCCGTAGCGGCGGACGCGCTCCCGGTAGATGTGGGCAAGGCCCGCCCGCCACTCGGCAACGCCCTCCGGTCCGGCTTGCGAGGAACGCACCGGCCGTGTCTTGCCTTCTCTTGAATCGACGGGATCGGAT
Organism: Acidobacteriota bacterium; assembly: GCA_049591295.1. Lineage (GTDB taxonomy): Bacteria > Acidobacteriota > UBA4820 > UBA4820 > DSQY01 > DTPS01. The sequence goes on along the minus strand of JBAWEQ010000039.1, from coordinate 1,669 downwards.
CGCATCGGCCCCCCCCTGGACTAGCGGCGCGATAGTGAGCGGTCACATTCTCATGTTGGTGTCGATCAAAGTCAAGGCCGGACGAGCAGATCTCCGGCCGTTAGACGGACTGGCTCACTGCAGTGTGCGCGAGTGGTCCGGGACCACGGAGGCGGGCGCCCGCCTCACGGCCGGCGTTTGAGGGCAGGAGTCTCCGGGCCTCAGGAGTCCGTCGATCAGGCCCCAGAAGGACGGATCCTCCCGCTCCAGTACCCAGATGGCGATGCCCCGGATGTCCGGGTGCTTCCCGGTGAGGACCTGGATCTTCTCCTCCAGGGATTGGCCGTCCTGATAGAAGACCGTGTGGACGATCCCCATGGCGTCGGTGTAGGTGAAGGTCTCCTCGCCGGATGGGTCCCTGGTCACCGTCGGGGCGTACTGGGCGATAAGCGACTGGACGTCGGCCCAATCCAGGCCGATGGCCGAGCCGGCCGACCAGTCGTACCCGTAGAAGGGCAGCCCCATCATGATCTTCTCCGGTGGAACCTCGCTCTGGGCAAAGGTCAGGACGGCATCGATCCAGTCCGGGGGCGCGATGGGCCCTGGCGGGGACCAGGGACCGCTGTAGTCGTAGGTCATGACCTTGAATTCGTCCACCGCGGCCCCGAGGCGCAGCCAGTCCTCCGCCTTGGCCCCGGACCAGTCCCCGGGCTCCGAGGTCTTGGGGTGGACGGCGATGGCCAGCCCCTTTCCCTCGGCGTGCAGATCGGCGGCGAGCTCCTCCACGAAATCGCTGAAGCGGTCCCGCTCCTTGGCCTTGAGCGACTCCCAGTCCAGGTCGATGCCGTCGTAGCCCAGGCTGTCGCACAGGGCCGCCAGGTCCGCCGCGTGGCGCCGCATCTTCCTGGGGCCGCGCAAGATGGCCCTGGGGACGGCGGGATCGAAGCCGTTCTTGCCCTCGCTCCAGTTGCTCACGGTGGCCATCACCAAGAGACCGGCCGCCCTCGCGGCGGCCACCAGGGCGGGATCGTCGTAGCCCTGGACCACCGTGCCGTTCTTCTGGGAGGTGAACCAATCCAGGTCGATCTCGTCGATGGCCCGGCACTGTGCCGCGCGGTTCAGGGAATCCCCGTCACCCAGGGACCAGCCGCTGACGGCGTAAGGTGCGGAGGTGGCGGAGGAGGGCAGGGCGCCTTGCGCCGCAACGCGACAACCCAGCAGAACCACTACCACCGACGTCACCACCGGAAGCACACGCATACCGCTCATTCTAGCGGGTCTGCCGCTGACCTGCCAGGGACCTGGTGGGCCCAAATCCGGCGATGGCCACGCAAACCCTTTGTAGGAGAGGCGCCTCGCCGCAACACGGGTGAGGCCCCACGAACACAGCGGCTTCCCTGAACCGTCGTCGCGCCGGGGGCGGCGCCCATGCGGCGAGAAGATCCATCGCGGCATTGGGGGGTGGGGGCGGCATCCGGCGGGCAATCCCCGTAGCCTCCGCCCTCCGCACGGCTGGCAGGAGATTTCTCCTTCAATGGTTGCAGCTTGGACCCGATCGCGGGCCGCGGCTGGCGCATTCGCCCTGGTGCCTGCTTCCCCGCGGGCCCCGTCATAGCTCCACGAGCCTCGGGAGCGACGTGAAGTACAGGAAGGCCCTCACCGCCCCGGGCTCCGCCCCGAGCGCCCGGGA
>JBAWEQ010000038.1:0-5276 GCA_049591295.1 Acidobacteriota bacterium | reverse complement strand
GAGCTCATCCGGGCGGCGGCCCGGCGCGTCTTTCGGGCGGGCCGCGCCGTGACGCCCCAGAGCCCGCCCGCAAAGCTCCACCGGCTCCGGATTCTCTTCAAGCGCCTGCGCTACACCTGCGAGTTCTTCCGCGACGCCTTCCCCGAGGCCTTGCCTGCGCTCATCGAGGCCATGGTCCGGTTCCAGGACTGCCTGGGGGAGCACCAGGACGCGGTGGTGGCCATGGCCCGCATCCAGGACTTGGCCCGCCAACTGGTGGCCCGGGGGCGCATCGCGCCGGAGGAGCTTCTGGACCTGGGAGGCCTCATCCAGGTGCACCGCGAGGTGGCCCGCGACCGGCGGGCCCGCCTGGCGGGGCTCTGGAAGAGGTTCGACCGGCCCGCCGTGCGCCGGGCCCTGGCCGGCCTGGGCGGTGCCAATCCGGCGGGGGCTGAAACAACCGGCCACCCTCTGGCGTAGAATGGGCTCATGAGCGTCGTCCTCTCGGTCCGGGACATCCGCGTCAGCTACGGCCCCACCCAGGCCCTGAGGGGCGTCACCTTCGAAGTCCCCGGAGGCGCCGTGGGGCTCCTGGGTCCCAACGGCGCGGGGAAGTCCACCCTCATCAAGGCCATCCTCAACCTCGTCCCGCTCTCGGGGGGTCGCATCACGCTCATGGGCCAGGACAGCGGTGCCCTGGGGCCCGCGCTGAGGGACCGCGTGGGCTACGTGCCGGAGCGCGAGGGCCTGCGGCCCGGCATGAGCGGGGTGGGCTGGGTGGCCCTGCTGGGCGAGCTCTCGGGGCTGCCGCGCCGGTCGGCCGTGGAGCGTGCCCACGAGGTGCTCCAGTACGTGGGCCTCGAGGAGAGCCGCTACCGAAACGTGGAGACCTTCTCCACGGGCATGCGCCAGCGCCTCAAGCTCGCGGCCTCCCTGGTGCACGATCCGGTGCTGGTGCTCCTGGACGAGCCCACCTCGGGCATGGATCCTGTGGGCCGGGAGGAGATGCTGGAGCTCTGCCGGGACCTCGTGAAGCAGGGCAAGACGCTCCTTCTCTCGACGCACATCTTGAAGGACGTGGAGGCCCTCTGCAGCCAGGTGGTGATCCTGCACGAGGGGCAGGTGCTCGCCGGCGTGACGGTGGAGGACTGGACCCGGAGCGAAGCCCAGCACTTCCTGGTGCAGTGGGAGGGGCAGGGCCAGGCCTTCGAGGAGGCCTGCCGGAGCAGGGGCTGGACGGTGGAGCCTAGGCGGGACGGCCTCATCAAGCTGGTCCTGCCCGTTGGCGAGGGCCCCCGCTCGGTTTTCCAGGCGGCCCGCGATGCCGGCGGAGGGCTGAACCGGTTCGTGCGGGAGGAGACCTCCCTAGAGGAGCTCTTCCTCTCGGCGCTCAATCGCAATGGAGCGAACCATGCCGGTCTATGAGCAGGGCTACGAGGCCTACACGGGGGTGAGGAAGCCCCTCGGGCGCCGCTGGCTTCCCCTCTTCCGGGATGAGCTACTGCCCTACTTCAAGAAGCGCCGCTTCGTCTTCCTGCTCATGCTGGCCATGATCCCCTGGTTCTACGGCATCGCCCTCACCTTCCTGCACACGCAGCTCGGCGACGCGCAGTGGGCGAAGGAGCTGGTGGGCCAGCTGCCGAAGGTGGACGAGGCCCTGGTGGCCAAGCTCATGGCCAACGGATTCGACCTCTTCCTCCTGCTTGTGGTCTGCATCTGGGTGGGCTCGGGGCTCGTGGCCAGGGACCGCAGGGACCGGACCCTCGAGGTCTTTCTGGGCCGCGGCCTCGGGGCGGGCCAGTACCTCTGGGCCAAGGGGGCGGCGCTGGGTCTCTTCCTCCTGCTCTTCTCGCTGCTGCCCACCCTGGTGCTCGTGGTCTTCCAGGTGGGGCTGACGGGCGATGCGGGCTGGATCTTCGTCCATTCCCGCGTGCTGTGGGGCAGCCTGCTTTACACCGTCGTTGGGCTGGGCTCTCTGACCGTGTTTGTCCTCGCCCTCTCCTCGCTGGGGCGCTCGCCCAGGGTGGTGGGGCTCGTGCTCGTCGGGATCGTCTTTTTCGGCGACGTGGCCTGCGGCATCCTCTACGGGATCACCCGGAATCCGGCCATCTGGTTCTTCTCCGTGGCCAAGGAGCTGGAGGTCCTGGCCTGCCGCTGCCTCGGCGCCCCGCCCCCGCACTTCATCTCCCTTCCCCTCTGGCTGAGCGTGCTCTTCTTCGCCGGCCTGGCGGCCCTCAGCGCCGGAGTGCTCTTCCTGCGCTTCGCGCGCAGGGGGGTGCTGCAATGATCCGGGTCGAGAACGTCTCCAAGTGGTACGGCCTGGTGGTGGGAGTGAACCGCATCTCCCTGGAGCTGGAGCCCGGCGTCACCGGCCTCCTGGGCGTGAACGGCGCGGGCAAGAGCACGCTCCTCAACCTCATGGCGGGCCTCCTGCGCCCCTCCTCGGGCACGGTGGCCCTGGACGGCCAGCCCACCTTCGCCAATCCGGCGGCCCTGAAGCACATCGGCTACTGCCCCAGCCCGGACCACCTCTACGACGACCTGAACGGACTCCAGTTCGTGGAGCTCATGGGGCGGCTCTCGGGCCTCCCCGCGGCCCAGGCCAGGGCCCGCGCCCGGGCCTCCTGCGACGCCGTGGCCATGGGCGAGGAGGCGGGCAAGCGCATCCGCTCCATGAGCAAGGGCATGCGGCAGAAGGTCAAGATGGCCCAGGCCTTGGTCCACGAGCCCAAGGTCCTGCTACTGGACGAGCCGCTCAACGGCATGGACCCGCCCAGCCGGGCCCAGACCATCGAGGCCATCCGCCGCTGGGGCGAGGAGGGGCGCTGCGTCCTGGTCTCCTCCCACATGTTGCACGAGGTGGAGGCCATGACCTCGCGGATTCTCCTCCTGCACCACGGCAAGCTCCTGGCCTCGGGGGAGGTGCCCCAGGTGCGCCAGGCCATCGCCTCGCGGCCCATGCGCGTCTTCGTGCGGTGCGCCCAGGCCCGGTCGCTCGCCTCCGAGATGATCGGGTGGGACTGCCTGGCCTCGCTCTCCTTCGGCTCCGACGGCCGGTCGCTCACGGCCGAGGTGAGCGACACGGGGGCCTTCCGGACCCGCCTGTCGGACCTGATGGCCGAGCGGGACCTGGGCCTCGAGATCCTGAACCCCCTGGACGACAACCTGGCGGCTGTCTTCTCGTACCTGGTGGCCTGAGATGGATTCGGCGACGCTCACCCTCTTCTCCTTCACGGCCCGGCAGATGACGCGCTCGGTCAAGGCCTGGCTCTTCGGCCTCATGGTGGCCGTGCCCTGGGGCGTGGTCCTCCTGCTGAGGCTGCTCATCGCCCAGGGGGTGCCCGTGCCGATGGGCGGAGTCACGCTCTACGGCATGCTCGTGCTCGGGTACGTGCTCGGCTTCTTCGTGCCGCTCTCGACGCTGTTTTTCGGGACGGCCCTCATCGCCGACGAGGTGGAGGGCGGGACCCTGCCCTACCTCTTCGGCCGGCCCATCCGGCGCGAGAAGCTGTTCCTCGTGCGGTACGCGGCCATGACGGCCATCCTGTTGGCGGGAACGTGGGCCAGCGTCCTGGGCACCTACGTCCTGGCCATGACCAGCGGATCGCCGGCGGGGGAGCTGGGGACCCTGGGCGGCGACCTCGTCACCGTGGGCCTCGCCGTCGTGGTTTACGGGGCCCTCTTCTCCTTCCTCGGCATAGCCCTGAAGAAGCCGCTCTTCTGGGGGCTCCTCATCGGCTTCGGCTGGGAGAACTTGGTGGCGTGGCTGCCGGGCTTCCTCAAGCGCCTCACCCTGCTCTTCCATCTCCACACGCTGCTCCCCCACGCCTCGGGGCCCCAGGGCCTCCTCCAGCAGCTCCTGGCCTCCAGCGAGAGCCGGCTGGCGGCCCTGCTCTTCCTGCTCGTCTACGAGGCCCTCTTCCTGATCCTCGGATGCCTCATCGTCCGCCGCATGGAGGCCTCCGCCGCCGAGCGCGAGGAGGGGTAGGCCCACCTGCTCGCCCCCAATAGCCGGGGGCGGGCCGAAGCCCGCCCCCTCCCGCCGCCGTCCATGACGGGCTGCGGCAGTCCCCTCCGGGACCCAGGTCGGTCGTCTCGGAATCGGTCTTGGCCGCCTCCTGAACCGTCAGAACCGAGGCGCCACCTTGCAGGCCTTCCCCTCGTCGTACCGGCCGGCCACCGCCGGCCAGTTCACGTTCTCAAAGAAGGCCTTGATGTAGTCGGGGCGTCCGCCGGCGCCCCAGTCCACCATGTAGGCGTGCTCGAAGACGTCCATGATGAGGACGGGGATGAAGCCCGCGATGTTGCCGTCCTCGTGGAGCTGGATGAAGTGGTTGGTGAGCCCGCCGGTGGCGGGGTCCAGGTAGCAGATGGCCCAGCCCACGGAGCGGCTGGCGCCGCACTTGACGAAGTCCTCCTTCCAGGCCTCGAAGGAGCCGTACTGCTCGGCCAGGGCCCTGCGCAGGGGCGAATCGGCGGGGAGCTCAGGCGCGCCCGCCTTCAGGTTGCCGAAGTAGTACTCGTGCAGGACCATGCCGTTGACCTCGAAGCCGAAGCGGCGGCGCCGGTCGGCGTAAAGGGCAGTGCCCCCCTTGCCCTCCTTCCGCATCTGCTCCAGCTCGGAGAGCAGGGCGTTGGTGTTGGCCACGTAGCCCTCGTAGAGCTTCCAGTGCTGGGCGACCTGGTTCTCCGAGATCCCCTTGAGGTTGGCCGGTTTCAGGTGGACTTTCACTTCGTAGCTCATGGTGCCCCCTTTCGAATCGGATCGATTCGGACTGTGGGCGGGCCGGCCTCCGGTCCAGCGGGCCAAGAGGAGTCCCGGGAAGGCCACGGCGCCGGCGAGGTTGCCGCCCGCCACCTGGATGAACCGCCGTCTGCGCATCCGGATCCCCCGTGCCCGGGCCAGGAGCCCGCCGCCCTCGTGAACGCCGGTTAGATTCTATCGCCATTATAGGGGCCCGCCTCCCGGTCCATCAAGGAGCGGCTTGGACCCTCGGGCCGCGGGTGGAGGGGGGCCGCCGGCCGGTCCAGAGGCGGAATTGGAGCCGGGCCTGGGGCACCAGCATGGCCTCGCCGGGAATGGCCTGCAGACCCAGGGCGAGGGCCCGGCGCACGAGGGGTGTTCCGCCCGCCCGCACCACCATGTCGAAGACCCAGCTCCCCGGCAGGGCCAGCGCCGGCATGGGAGTCTCCTCGCCCTCCTGGCCCAGCGGCGTGGCATTCACGAGGAGGTCCCAGGAGGCCGCCCCTCGCTCCTCCCAGGCCAGGGCCACAAGGCCGAAGCGGCGGGCGAAGGC
>JBAWEQ010000037.1:0-26891 GCA_049591295.1 Acidobacteriota bacterium | reverse complement strand
GACCCTCTCGCTGATCAAGAGACGGGGAGCGCGATCGAATGGCCATTCGGAAGATTGAACTCTATGGATCGCCGGTCCTGCGGGAGAAGTCGGCCCCCGTGACCGACATCACCCCCGAGGTTCAGGTGCTGCTGGACGACATGGTCGAGACCATGCGTCACGCCTCCGGCGCGGGCCTCGCGGCCAATCAGGTGGGGATCGCCGTGCGGGCCATGGTCGTGGACCTCGGCGCACAGGGCGATAAGGAAGAAATCCTCTACCTGCTCAATCCAGAAATCGTGGAACAGTCGGGGGAGATGCACGAGGAGGAGGGTTGCCTCTCCATCCCCAAGATATACGAGCGGGTCAAACGCCCGGCCAGGATCAGGGTCAAGGCGCTCGACCGCGGCGGGAAATCCTTCGAGATCGAAGGCACCGAGTTTCTCTGCCGGGCCCTCTGCCACGAGATCGACCACCTGGACGGGATCCTCTTCATCGACAGGCTCTCGCCCCTGCGCCGCGACATCGTCAAGCGCAAGATCAAGAAGCTCATCCGGGACGGGGAGTGGGAGGATCCCTACCCCCAGCTCGAGCGGCGGAGCCAGGACGCCTAGCGTGCTGTCGCGGCTTCCATCCGGATTATCCGACGGGAACGGTGAAGGGGTGAGGATGGAGCGTGGAACACGCGCCAAACGCCGACTCAGCACGGGCTTCATTTCTCCCCTCCACCCGCCACTCTTCGCGCGGGATTGACCATTTGGTGATAGACGCTGGTAAAGAGGAGATGGGGGATCGCTCATGACACTTATCCTGCCAGGGCGCGTCGTCTTCATGGGGACGCCCGATTTCGCGCGCGTTCACCTTCAGGCGCTCGCGGATGCCGGGTTGCACCCCCTCGCCGTGTTCACCCAGCCGGACAAGTCCGTCGGACGCAAGAGGCTCCTCACGCCGCCGCCGGTGAAGCTCTTGGCGGCCGAGTTGGGCATGGAGGTGCACCAGCCCGCCTCCCTGAAGGGCGCCGGCGTTCAAGGGCTCCTGAGAGACCTCGAGCCCGACGTGATCGTGGTGGTGGCCTACGGCAAGATCCTCCCCGAGGCCGTGCTCGCCATTCCCCGCCTCGGTTGCGTGAACGTCCACGCCTCGCTGCTCCCTCGGCACCGCGGTGCCTCGCCGATCGCCCACGCGATCTGGGCCGGGGATACCGAGACGGGGGTGTGCACCATGCGAATGGACAAAGGGCTCGATACCGGCCCCGTCTATCTCGAAGGACGAATCCCCATCCCGCCCTCCGCCACGGCGGGCGGGCTCTCTCTCGCACTGGCCCGCCTGGGATCGGGACTCCTGATCGAGACGCTGGAGGGGCTTCACGCCGGAACGCTGGAGGCGCGGCCCCAGGACGAAGCGCTGGCGACCTACGCCCCCAGGCTGACGAGCGAGGACGGGCGCCTCGAATTCTCGCGGCCCGCGGCGGAGCTGGAGCGGCAGGTGCGGGCCTTCGACCCCTGGCCTGGAACCTTCTTCGAGTATCGGGAGGAACGGATCAAGGTGCTCGCCGCCGCGGTGGGACCGACCAGCACGCAGGCCCAGCCGGGCGAGGTGGTCGCGGGCGGGGCCTTCGGAGTCGCCTGCGGGGACGGTCGCGTTCTCCTCGTGGGCAAAATGCAGAGGCCGGGCAAGCGCCCCATGACCTCCGAGGAGGTGCTGCGTGGATACGCCATCCCGCCGGGCACCCGGTTCTAGGGGGCGGCCCCTCGGCCGTGGCCGTCGCGAGCACGAGGGCGGCGCGGGCGGGGACAAGGCTCGAAGGGGCGGCCCGGGGAAGTTCCGCGGGGGCGGAGGCGCTCGGCGGCCGGAATCCCTTGCGGACTCGGTGGAGAAGCCCGCCGGACGGGCGAACCTGCGTGCGGAGGCGGCGAGCGTCCTCGCCGAAGTCCTGGACCATCGGCAGTCGCTGAAGAGGCTCCTCCAGGAGCGCCAGGCGCGGCTGGTCAGGGAAGAGGACCGCGCCCTTCTGCGAGAGCTGGCGGCGGGCGTGGTCCGGCACCTCCCCCTCCTGGACTGGGTGCTCGATGACCAGACCGAGCGGGGCTTGGCCGACACGCAGGCCGAACTGAGGCACATCTTGAGGGTCGGTGCCTTCCAGCTTCTCTTTCTGGACAGGGTCCCCGCTTACGCGGCCGTGGACCAGTGCGTGGAAGCCGCCAAGGCCGTCAGCCCCGGCGCCGGAGGTTTCGTGAACGGCATCTTGAGGGGCGTCGCGGAGCGCCGCGACGAGGCGGGAGAGCTTCCCTACCGACTCAACGGGAGAGAGGGGGCCGCCCTACGGCTGGGCATGCCCGAGTGGCTGGCCCAGCGCTACATGGCCCGATTCGGAGAGGCCGCGGGGGAGGATCTCATGGAAGCCTTCCAGGCCCCGGCGCCCACGAACCTGGTCTTCCCCTCGCCCTCGGCCCGGGCCCAGGGACTGCCGCTCCTCAGGCGGGAAGGCGTCGTCCTGGAGCCGGACACGGCGCTGCCCCTCACCTACGCGGTCCGGAGGGGCAACCCGGCGGAAACGGAAGCCTTCCGGCGAGGGCACTTCTACATCATGGACCCCGCGTCCCAAGTGCCGGCCCTGCTCCTGCCCGTCGACGGGTGCACGCGGGTGCTGGACCTGTGCGCGGCGCCCGGGGGGAAAAGCGTCCTTCTTTCCGGCCGAATGGGGGAGCGGGGATGGGTCCTCTCCACCGACGTCCACCGCCGCCGCCTGGCCCAGATCGCCGAAAACGTGCGGCGCCTCGGCCTAACCAACGTCCGCCTGGCTCAGGTGGATTTGGAGGCGGGGCTGCCCTTTCGCCCCGAGTGGCCGGCGGTCCTGCTGGACGCCCCCTGCTCCTCGCTCGGGACCCTGCGGCGCAACCCCGAGATCCGCTGGCAAATCCAGGAGAGCGACCTGGCTTTCCGCGCCGACCGTCAGTTCCGGTTCCTGACCGAGGCGGCCCGGGTGGTGTCCCCCGGAGGGGTACTCTGCTACTCGGTCTGCTCCATCGAGCCCGAGGAGACGGAGGCCGTGGCGGACCGATTCCTGGCGGAGAACGCGGGCTTTTCCGCGCAGCCCTGCAAGCCCCCGAAGCCGCTGGCTGAGATCCTCGATGCCGCCGGTAACGGCCGGTTCACCTGCCTGCCTCACCGCCATTCCTGGGACGGCTTTTTCATCGCCCTGTTCCGGCGCCGTCTTTCCTGAAGACAGCCGAGGTCCCGGTGGAGGAGGCGTGCCTTCGCCGCCTGCGCGCCTTTTGACCCAGCAGAGGACGCTGGTGCTAGGCCTTGGCCCCCGCACCGTGGTCGGGTGGTAGGCTCGTCTCTGGAACCGCCGTGAGGCGCTCACGGCCGAGATCGGGGGCTGCGCACATGGGACAAGGGCTGGCCGGAGCGACCTTCGGCGACGGTGACGGCGTACCGCTGGTGCTGATTCACGGGTTCCCGCTGGACGGACGCATGTGGGAGCGTCAGATAGGGACGCTGGCGGCAAGGGCGAGGGTCCTCGTGCCAGACCTTCGTGGATTCGGGCGATCCCCCCTGCCCAGGGGCCCGCACTCCATGGAAGACCACGCCCGGGACTTGGCCGCCTGCATGGACGCCCACGGCGCACCCAAGGGCGTCCTCTGCGGGTTCTCCATGGGAGGCTACGTGGCGCTGGCCTTCGCGGCCCTATTTCCTTGGAGGGTGGCGGGGCTCGTGCTTGCGGACACGCGCGCGGCGGCCGACTCCGCTTCCGCAAAGGAGGCCCGGTCGGCGACGGCCCGGCGGGTGCTCGCCGAGGGCATGACGTTCCTGGCCGACGACATGCTCTTCAAGCTCCTCAGCGAGAAGACGCTCCGCGAAGGCGTGGATCTGTCGAGGAGGGTCTGGTCCATGATGGTGGATCAGCGCAGGGAGGGGGTGGCGGCCGCACTGCTCGCCATGCGCGACAGGCCCTCCAGGATGGACCTCCTGCGGAGGATCACCTGCCCAACCCTCGTGGCCGTCGGCAGCCAGGATGCCGTCACGCCGCCCATGGAGGCCGGGGGCCTCGCGGGCCTCGTCGCCGGGGCCTCCTACGTGGAGATCCCCGGGGCGGGACATCTCGCTTGCATGGAGGAGCCCGAAGCGTTCAACGGCGCGGTGCTCGATCTCTTGGCCCGCGTACAGGAGCAGCAGCCATGAGCCCGGCGACGCCCGCGCCGCTCTCCGAATCCATCCCCACGGCGCTGACGCGCCTCCTGGGGATCCGATACCCCATCGTCGGCGCGCCGATGTTCCTGGTGACCACGCCCCGGCTGGTGGCTGCCGTCTCGGAGGCCGGGGGGCTGGGAGCCATACCGAGCCTCAACTACCGGAAGGGGGAGGATCTCCGCGCGGCCCTGCGGGAGGTCAGGGGGCTCACGGCGGCCCCTTACGCGGTCAACCTCATCGTGAACCGCTCCAACCCGTACCGAGAAGAGCACGCCAGGATCTGCCTGGAAGAGGGTGTCCCCGTGTTCGTCACCTCCCTGGGAAGCCCCGAGAGCTTGATCTCAGACGCCCACCGGAACGGCGCCAAAGTCCTGTGCGACGTCGTGGATCTGGGCTATGCGCTGAAGGTCCAGGATCTCGGCGCGGACGCCGTGGTGGCCGTGGGCGCTGGGGCGGGCGGGCATGCGGGCCGCACCATTCCCACCGTGCTGGTGCCCTATCTCAAGAGCCGGGTGGCCCTTCCCGTTCTGGCCGCCGGCGGAATCGCCGACGGGCGGGGAATGCTCGCCATGATGGCTGTCGGCGCCGACGGCGTTTACGTGGGCACGCGATTTATCGCCTCGGAGGAGGCCGAAGTGGGGGAGGGCTATAAGAAGGCCGTCCTGGCCAGCGGCCCGGAGGACATCCTGTACACCGCGAGACCCACCGGGACCCACGCCAACTTCATCCGCACGCCCTATCTCGACAAGCTGGGCACGGAACTCACGTGGTGGGAGCGCGCGCTCTACCGATCCCCGGCCACGAAGCGCTGGGCCAAGACCCTCCGGATGCTCACCATCTCGCGGGCCATGAGGGGCTCCGCGCAAGGCGGCGGCAAGGCCTGGAAGGACATCTGGAGCGCCGGCCAGAGCGTGGGGCTCGTCGGAGAGATCAAACCCGCCGGCGCCATCGTCCGGGACATGATCGCCGAATACGAATCCGCCCTGCTCGCCCTGCCCCGGAGCGAGTGCTAGCCGGCGATAGAGGCGGGAGCGGGCGGGTCCATGAGCGCGGCCGTTGGTGGAATGCGTGTGCCGCCAATGGCGGGTATCTAAAAGCAAAGAGAGCAAAAGCTGAAGGGCAGGAGGTCGCGAGGACGCTACACGCGCGCCCGCCACGCGAGGAGGGCACGGGCCAGAACCTCCGGTTGCTCGATGGGAGCCATGTGGCCGCAGCGCGGCAGGACGACTAGGTGCGAGGACGGGAGGCGCTCGTGGGCGTAGCGGCATTCCTCCAGGAAGGGGTCCTCTTCACCTGCCAGAAAGAGGACCGGCATGGTGAGCCGGGTAGCGCCCGCTTCGGTGTCGTAGGTTCGCTTAGGTGCTTCCGAGAGCAGGTCCGCCGCGGCATACCCCTCCATAGCTAGGCGCAGGTGCCGCAGTCCCTCGGGCGAGGAGCGCAGCTTGCCGAACAGCCGGGCGCGGCCCAGGTTCCGGAGGGCGGCTTCGGGTCCCTCTTCCCTGGCGGTCCTGGCGGCTTTGGCCACCCACTGTGCGGCGATGGGGCGAAAGCTGGCCCCCGAGCCTGCGGGGTGCGGCTCCGCGGAGCCGATGGCCGCCACCGAAAGGGCGCGCCCGGGCCAATTCATGGCGAAGGTGAGCGCGATTCTGGCCCCTTTGGAATGGCCGACGAGGTTGACCTCCGCCATGCCGAGGTGATCGAGGAGGGCGGCCAGGTCCTCGGCGTCGGCGAGGCGTGAGTACTCCAGGTCAGGGTTCGAGGTGGAGCGGCCGGCGCCGCGAGGATCGTAGCGAATGACCTGATGATACGATTCCAGGGTGGGAGCCATCTCATCCCAGAGATGCAGGTTCAGGGTCCATCCCGGGATGAGAACCAGCGGCGGGCCGGAACCTGCGATCCGGAAATGGATCTGGAGGGAGCCGATATTGAGGAAGGGCATGGGACTACCTGGGAGGTCGAGTCAAGATCCGCACATCACGGGATACCGTAGAGATGAACGACCGCGGGGCAAGGATGCGGAGGGCCACCGGGCCTCAGCCGCGCAGCCGCGAGCCGGCCCTTTAGAGCTCCTTGTGGTTGCCGTCGCAGAAGGGCTTGTGGCCCGAGTACTTACAGCCGCAGAGCGCCACCTTCTTGGGCGCGTCAAGGGTGAACTTGAGAGGTTGGAAGCCGGTCCCCTTGTGGCTTCCGTCGCAAAAGGGCTGTTTGCCCGAGCGGCCGCAGGCGCACCAGTAGTAGTCACCGGCTTCGAGATCGTGCACGAAAGGGGCCTTTTGGGGAGTGCGGGGTTCTTCCAAGGTATCCTCCATCCATGCGAAGGGGCGGTAAAGGAGGCTCAGCCCAGGGTTAGAAGCCGCCCGTAGGTTCGAAGCCAGTCGCGGTGAGCCTCGAAGTTTGGGCTGTGGCAGGCCACCAGCTCCCAGAAGCGGCGCCCGTGGTTGGCGTGTCGCAGGTGGCACAGCTCGTGAATGACGACGTAGTCGAGCACGGCCGGGGGGGCCAGCAGAAGGCGCCAGTTGAAAGTGAGCGTGCCGCGCCCCGTGCAGGCGCCCCAGCGGGTTTTCTGGTCGCGGACCGAGACCCGTTTTGGTTTGACGCCGATGGCCTCCGCCAAAGCCTGGACTCGCCGTGTGAACACCTCTTTCGCCCTCTCGTGATAGAAGGCGGTGAGCACCTCTCCAACGGGGGCTTCGCGGTCGCGCGGAACCCTCACCACCACGGAGTCTCGGTGAATCTCGACGGACGGGTTGACGCAGGCGCAGTTGCGCACGCGCAGAGGCAAGGCGCGGCCGCGATAGGAGACGGTCCGGCCCTCTCCCAGGGGGGGAGGGGCGCTCGCCAGGTGGGCGGCTCGCTGTTCGAGCCGGCCGAGGATCCAGTCGCGATGCTTGCGGATCAGGTCGGGGGCTTGGCTCGTCTTGGCCCATTTGGGAAACACCAGAACGAGGCCCTCCCTGTCCTCCACCTTGATCCAGATGCGGCGGGCCCTGTTGTTTCTTCGGATGGCATAGGTAACCCTTTGCCCTGCAAGAGTTATGAAGCCCTTCAGGGGACTCTGCTGACTCCGTTGTTCCATGGAGACGCTCCTGACGCCCCCAGCATGCACGAGGAGAAACGCAGATGCAAGGGGGGCCGCCAAGGAGCCTGCGGCGAAAGCCAGGCCTGGCTCAGACGCCCTTTTCGCCCCAGAGGAGGGCCAGGTGGAGCCCCGTTTCCACGGATTTAGCCATCCACTCCAGGCTCACCCACTCCTGGAGGCCGTGGAAGTTGACGCCGCCGGCGAAGATGTTGGGCGTGGGCAATCCCTTGAAGCAGAGGGCCGAACCGTCAGTCCCGCCCCGGATATAGCTACGGACCGGCTCGACGCCCGACCGGCGAACAGCCTCGATAGCCAGGTTCAGCACCTCCGGGTGCTGGTCCAGGACGACCTTCATGTTCCGGTAGGACTCCTGGATGAGCACATCCACCTTGGCGCCGGGGAAAGCCTCCTCGGCCTCGCGCGCGATGCGGAGGAGATCCTCCTCACGTGCTCGCAGTTCCTCCACGGTGAAGCCGCGGACGATGAAGCGGAGGTTGGCCCTGCCGACCTCACCGTCGAACACGTAGGGGTGGAGGTAGGACTCGCGCTTTTCTGTGGTTTCGGGCAGGAACCCTTTGGGGAGGCGGCTCATGATCTCAGCCGCCACGCGGAGGGCGTTGACCATCCTGCCCTTGGCGACGCCGGGGTGGATGTCCTTTCCGGTGATGGTCACGACGGCCGAATCGCCGCAGAAGGTTTCCTCCTCGATCTCCCCCAGGAGGGAGCCGTCGAAGGTGTAGGCCGCAGAGGCGCCGAAGCGCTTCACGTCGAAGAAGCGCGTCCCGTTGCCCGTCTCCTCGTCCGGGGTAAATCCGACGCGGATGGGCCCGTGGGGGACCTCGGGGTGCTTCAGAAACCAATCGCACACGGTCATGATCGCGGCGACGCCGGCCTTGTCGTCCGCACCCAGGAGGGTGGTCCCGTCGGTCGTGACGAGGGTGTGGCCCGTGCACCGGGCCAGGTCCGGATTTTCGGCGACGGTGAGAGTCAGCCCCGGGGCCGCCGGCAGGTGGATGTCCCGCCCGTCGTAAGCGGGGATGACCTGCGGGTTCACGCCCGTGGCGTTGGTGCCGGGATACGTATCCACGTGGGCCAGGTAGCCAACGACCTTGGCGTCGCGGGCGGGCGGGAGGGTGGAGGGCAGGGTCCCGAACAAGTATCCCTTCTCGTCCAGTTCCACCTCGGCCAGACCCAACTCCCGCATTTCCCCCTTTAGCATTCTGAGAAGATCCCATTGCCCCTGGGTCGAGGGGAAGGTCTCCGAAGTCTCGCTGGATCGAGTTTCGGTCTTCACGTACCGGAGGAAGCGCTCCAGCAGCGCGCGTTTGTCCTCGGGACCCAGGCTGATGGCGTTCGTGCGGTTGGGTGACGAATCGGTCATGGTCTAACCCCTTCAATATGGGGCCCCGACCCGGAGGGCCGGGGCCCAATGGGAGCCGCTTGGGGCGCGGACGCCCGCTCTACTTGTAGCTCTGCAGCACCTTCATGTAGTTGGCCCGCTCGAAGGCGGCGGGTTCGGGACAGCGCTGCTGGCTCATGCTGCCCCGCATCTGGCGGATGGATTCGTACTCGTGCTCTTCCATCCAGGACTCCATGCCCTTGAGGATCTCGGTGGCGCGCCGGATGCCGTGAACCAGAAGGGCCGAGCAGAGCATGGTAGCGCTGGCGCCGGCCATGAGCATCTTCAGGACGTCCTCCGTCCTGTAAATGCCGCTGGTGGCAGCCAGGTCGGCCTTGACGCGACCGTAGAGGATGGCGATCCATCGCAGGGGGAGGCGCATCTCGGAGGAAGAGGAGAGGACCAGATTGGGCGCCACTTCCAGCTCCTCCAGGTCGATGTCGGGCTGGTAGAAGCGGTTGAAGAGCACCAGCCCGTTGACACCCAGCGCGTCGATCTGGGCGGCCATGTTCGCCATGTTGCTGAAGTAGGGGCTCAATTTGACGGCGACGGGGATGGTCACGGCGGTGCGGACGGTGCGGACGTCGTCGAGGTACATCCTTTCGACCTCGGAGCCTGGAATGGAGGGATCGGTCGGCACGTAGTAGATGTTCAACTCCAGCGCATCCGCTCCGGCCTCCTGGATCTTGCGGGCGTAATCCATCCAACCGCCCGATGAGACCCCGTTGAGGCTCGCGATGACGGGGATGGAGAGGGACCGCTTGGCCTCGCGGATGTGCTCCAGGTACTCCTCGGGTCCCCGTGTGAATTCCGAGCTCTCGGGGAAGTAGGAGAGGGCCTCCGCGAAACTCTCCGTGCCTTGGGTCAGGTAGTGATCCAGCGCGCCCTCCTCGTGGCGGATCTGCTCCTCGAAGAGGGATTCCATGACGACCGCGGCCAAGCCGGCATCCTCCAAGTGCTTGAGGGTGTCCAGGTCCTTGGACAGGGGGCTCGCGGAGGCCACCAGCGGGTTCTTCAGCTCCAAACCGAGGTATCTGGTAGTCAGGTCCATGTTTTCCCCCTATACGCTCTTGTCCGGCTGAGGGGCCTTCTCGCCGAACGGTATGCCGGCCAACTGCTCGTAGACCTCCCAGCGGGCGATGTTCTCTTTCTGGGCGAGCTGCATGAGCTCCCGGGCGACCTCCGGATGGCTCTTGGTGAGCATCTTGAAGCGCGTCTCCTTCATGGCGTAGTCCGCGAAGGCGCTCTTGGGAGCCTTGGAGTCGAGCTTCATCGGGTTCTTGCCTTCTTTGGCCAGATCGGGATTGTAACGGAAGAGCGGCCAGGCGCCGCACTCCACGGCCTCCTTCTGGTGCTGCATGCCCTCGGTCATGTTGAAACCGTGAGCGATGCAGTGGCTGTAGGCGATGATCAGGGAGGGGCCGTCGTAGGCCTCTGCCTCCAGGAAGGCCTTGACCGTCTGGTTGTCGCTGGCGCCCATGGCGACTCGCGCCACGTAGATGTTCCCGTAGGTAACGGCCAGGAGTCCGAGGTCCTTCTTGGGCAGGGACTTGCCGCCCGCCGCGAACTTCGCCACGGCCCCGATGGGCGTGGCCTTCGAGCACTGGCCGCCGGTGTTGGAGTAGACCTCGGTATCCAGCACGAGCACGTTCACGTTGCGGCCCGAGGCGAGTACGTGGTCCAGGCCCCCGTAGCCGATGTCGTAGGCCCAGCCGTCGCCGCCCACGATCCAGACGCTTTTCTTGACGAGCGCTTCCGCGACCGAGAGAAGGTGCTTAGCCTCCCCGTCCGTTCTGCCAGCCAGCTTCTGCCTGAGGGCGAAGACGCGGGCCCGCTGGCGTGCGATGCCGATCTCATCCGTCTGCGGCTCGTTCAGGAGGCCGTCCACGAGGTCGTCGCCCAGGGGGGACCGCAGCTTCAGCAGGAGCTCGCGGGCGTACTGGCGGTGCTGATCGAGGGTGAGGCGGAAGCCGTAGCCGAACTCGGCGTTGTCCTCGAAGAGCGAGTTGGACCAGGCGGGGCCGCGGCCATCGGGATTAATGGCGTAGGGAGTGGTGGGTAGGTTGCCCCCGTAGATGGAGGAGCAGCCCGTGGCGTTGGCGATGAGGGCCCGATCGCCGAAGAGCTGGGTCAGGAGCTTGATGTAGGGCGTCTCGCCGCAGCCGGCGCAGGCGCCCGAGTACTCGAAGAGAGGCTGGAGGAACTGGGAGCCTTTGACGGAGTCGATCTTGACGATCGTCCTGTCGACCTCGGGCAGCGCGAGGAAGAAGGCGTAGTTTTCGCGCTCCGGCTCGCGCAGCGGGATCTGGTCGGCCATGTCCAGCGACTTGTGCTTGGGGTTGCTCTTGTCCTTGGCCGGGCAGATGAAGGCGCACTCGGCGCAGCCCGTGCAGTCCTCGGGCGCCACCTGGACGGTATACTTCATGCCCTTGAACTCCTGCCCCTTATAGTCCATGGATTTGAACGTCGGAGGGGCGTCCTTGAGGAGGGCGGAGTCGTAGACCTTGATGCGGATCGCGGCGTGGGGGCAAACGAGCGCGCACTTTCCGCACTGGATGCAGAGCTTCTCGTCCCAGACGGGGATCTCCAGGGCGATGTTCCGCTTCTCCCACTGGGCCGTGGCCGTGGGGAAGGTGCCGTCGGGGGGCATGGCGGAGACGGGCAGGTCGTCGCCCTCGTTGGCGATGATCTTGGCCAGGACGTCCCGGACGTAGTCGGGGGCCTTCTCAGAAACCACCGGCGGTTTGTCGAAGTCCGCGCTGGCCTTCTCGGGCACGGGGACCTGGAAGAGATTGGCCAGGGTGGCGTCCACGGCCTCGAAGTTCTTGCGGACCACCTCCTCGCCCTTCTTGCCGTACGTCTTTTCGATGGAGTGCTTGATCGCCGCGATGGCCTCGTCCTTGGGCAGGACCCCCGAGATGGCGAAGAAGCAGGTCTGCATGATGGTGTTGACGCGGCCTCCCATGCCGGCTTCGCGGGCCACCTTGTAACCGTCGATGACGTAGAGCTTGAGCCGCTTGTCGATGATCTGCTGCTGGACGCTGCGCGGGATCTTGTCCCACACCTCGTCGGGCCCGTAGGGGCTGTTGAGCAGGAAGGTGGCGCCCGGAGCGGCGTCCCGCAGCATGTCGAACTTTTCGAGGAAGGTGAAGGCGTGGCACGCCACGAAGTTGGCTGAGGAGACCAGGTAGGTGGAATGGATCGGCTTGGGCCCGAAGCGGAGGTGGGAGACCGTGATGGAGCCGGCCTTCTTGGAGTCGTAGACGAAGTAGCCCTGGGCGTAGTTCTCGGTCTCCTCGCCGATGATCTTGATGGAGTTCTTGTTGGCTCCCACGGTGCCGTCCGAACCGAGGCCGTAAAAGAGGCAGCGGATCACGCCCTCGCCCTCGGTGATGAAGGCCGGGTTGAAGGGGAGGCTCTGGTGGGTCACGTCATCCTCGATGCCCACCGAGAAGTGGTTCTTGGGCTCATTCTGCGCGAGGTTGTCGAAGACCGCCTTCACCATGGCCGGTGTGAACTCCTTCGAGGAGAGGCCATAGCGGCCGCCCACGACGCGCGGGAAGCGGAAGGGCAGCCTGCCCGAGGAGAGCTCCTCGCCCAGGACCGTCACGATGTCCTGGTAGAGCGGTTCGCCGGGGGCGCCGGGTTCCTTTGTCCGGTCCAGGACGGCAATGGATTTGGCCGTCCAGGGCAGGGTCTTGATGAAGGCCTCCGTGGAGAAGGGGCGGAAGAGGCGGACCTTCAGCAGCCCCACCTTCTCTCCGTCGGCCACGAGGCGTTCAACGGCCTCGTGGGCGGCCTCGGCGCCCGAGCCCATCATGACGATAACGCGCTCGGCGTCGGGCGCGCCGACGTAATCGAAGAGGCGATACTGGCGGCCCACCACCTCGGCGAACTTGTCCATGGCGCGCTGCATGATCTCGGGGAAGGCCTGGTAGAAGGGGTTGATGCGCTCCCGCGCCTGGAAAAAGACGTCGGGGTTTTGAGCCGAGCCCCGGAGCACGGGCCGGTCGGGGGAGAGGGCCCTTCCTCGGTGGGCCCGCACCAGATCGTCGTTGATGAGGGCGCGCAGGTCACTCTCATCGAGCTGTTCGATCTTCTGGACTTCGTGGGAGCTTCGGAAGCCGTCGAAGAAGTGCAGGACGGGGATGCGCCCCTCCAGCGTCGCAGCTTGGGCGATGAGGGCGAAATCCATGATCTCCTGGATGGAGCACGAGCAAAGCATGGCCCAACCCGTGGAGCGCACGGCCATGACGTCGCTGTGGTCGCCGAAGATGGAGAGGGCATGGGTGGCCAGGGTGCGCGCGGACACGTGGAAGACCGTGGAGGTCAATTCACCCGCGATCTTGAACATGTTGGGGATCATGAGGAGAAGGCCCTGGGATGCCGTAAAGGTGGTCGTCAGGCCCCCCGTCTGGAGGGCGCCGTGCACGGCGCCCGAGGCGCCTCCCTC
This sequence comes from Acidobacteriota bacterium, assembly GCA_049591295.1. GTDB lineage: Bacteria > Acidobacteriota > UBA4820 > UBA4820 > DSQY01 > DTPS01. The sequence continues at coordinate 13,787 of JBAWEQ010000037.1, read as the reverse complement.
GCTCTGCAGCTCGACCACCGAGGGGACCGTCCCCCAGATGTTGGTCTGGCCCTCGGATGACCATTGGTCGGCCCATTCGCCCATGGGGGAGGAGGGCGTGATGGGATAAATGGCGCAGACCTCGTTCACTTTGTGGGCAACGTAGGCGGCCGCCTCGTTGCCGTCGATGGTTACTTTCCGCCTCGCCATCAGGATCTCCGTTCCTTAAGGCTCCCGCGCTGTTGCCTGTTTCCGCGGCGCAGACCTCTCGCACGGGCAGCCGACACAGGTTCTGTGGTTCACTTCGCTCTCGGATTTGCCTGGCCGCAGGTCCTGGGCCCCGGCCGAGGTTGAGATTATAGAATTCTTGGCCCGATGGGCGCTAGCGCCCGGTGAAATTGTGGCGCCGGGGGAGTCAGGTTTGGGGCATTTACCGCAGCGACACCCGGGAAGACCTTCTCGGGCGTTGAAGCTCGGGAAACGTCAAAGCCCTTTCCGAGGCGCGAACCTCCACATCCGATCCTCATCGTCCAAGCGGACTGTGCGGGAGGCCTTCATTCCGCCGGGCCCCTTGACGCTTCGGCCGTCGGCCCTCTATGTTACCGCCAGGAAGGAAAGGTGATGCCCTCGGAGCAGTGGTTGCTGTTGCAGGTCGGCGCCGCCCTGGAGTTGGCCCTGCCTTTCTCGCGGGTGCGCAGGGTGCTTCACCGGCAGGAGCGGGATTTTGAATCGTACGCCTCTCAGGCCGCAGACCTCGCCGATTGCCTTGGAGTCACTCCCAGTGCCGGCCTTCCCGGCGTCCTGATCTTGCTCAACAGTGGCGCATGCTGGCGCGCCGGAGGGGTCCTCCTTCCCGACGGGCGCGAGAGGCTGAGCTACCTCTCCCTTCCGGGCGATCTTTTTCACGGGCGGGCCTGGTGCAGGGGGGTGCTGTCGGACCGCGGGCGCTGGGTCTATGTGGTCAACGAAGAGGGGTTCGGGGAAGGGAATGGATGAACGCAGCTTCATGGTGTTCGACGCGGGCGCGTTGAGGCTTGCGGTCCCGGAGGCGGCGGTAGTCACCGTGTGCGACTGGTCGCCTCCGCATCCGCTGCCGGAGGGGGCGGAGTGGCTGTTGGGCCTTCTGCCCGGCGAGGGAGGCGTGGTGCCCGTTCTGCGGGAGGAGATATTCGGAGGGCCCAAGGGACCGCCGGAGGTCCTCATCGTCGTAGAACGGAGCGGACGCACGCTCGCCTTGCCGGCGCGCGGACCGAGACTCTGCCGCGCAAGCATGGAAATGGCGCCGCCGGAGGCCGCCCCGTGGTGCGAAGGGGTGGTGGCGGCGGATCCGGAAATACGGTGCGTCGATCTTGCGCGGCTTTACAGGGGTTTGGGAATTGGCATAGAATAATCAGGGACGATAAGGGGGCTGCGGATGCCGAAGAAAATCCTGCTGGCTGACGATAGCGTCACCATCCAGAAGGTCGTGGAACTGACCTTCGCGGAAGGGGACTACGCGGTGGTGTGCGTGTCCAACGGGAAGGCCGCGGTCCAGAAGATTCAGGATGACCGCCCCGACATCCTCCTCTGCGACGTGATCATGCCCGAGATGAACGGGTACGACGTGGCCTCCTTCGTCAAGAAAAACCCGACCTACTCCGGGATCCCGGTCATTTTGCTGACGGGGACCTTCGAGCCCTTCGACGAGGACAAGGCGAGGCTCTCGGGCGCCGACACCTACGTCACCAAGCCCTTCGATTCCAAGCTCCTGGTGGACAAGGTCGAGGAGCTCATGAGCCGCCGGGCGGTGCTAGATACGGCCGCCCCCATGGAGCCCGCTCAGGTCTTCCAGGCCAGGGAGGAGTTCCTCCTGGTGCATGAACCGCAGGTGGAGCGGGAGGGCGCCGCGCCGGCCCCGACGGAGCCTGCCGAGCCTTTCGAGCAGGCGTTCGAGCCGGAGGCCCTGGAAGAGAAGGCCCCGGTGGAACCCGCCCAGGTTGTTTCCGGACCGCCCCCGGCCGCCGCTGAACCCTCAGCGGCCCAAGAAGGGCTGGAGGTCAAGCCCGCCTCGGACGCGGCCTGGCCCACCGAATGGGATAGTGAGCCTCTGCCCGTGGAGCAAAAGCCGGAACAGGCGGCCGCACCGTCCGTGACCGAGGCGATCCAGCCCGAAGAACCCTTCGAATCCATCGATCTGGGGCCTCTTCCGCCTGAGGAGGCTTCCGAGCAGGCCTTTGAGGAGATCGTGGCTCCCCCTCATGCGGCCAAAGACGAGGTCGTGATCGGCGTGGCGGGACCCGAGGATGCGGGCGAGCCCGACGTGCTCGAGGCGGACCTGTCGGCGAGTTCGGCGCCGCCCTTTGAGGCGGCCCCCATCTCCGTCATGGGCGCCGAGGATTGGGGAGAGGGTCGGCGGCCTGCGGCTCCCGGCGTGACCGAGCCTGAGGTCCGGCCTGCCGAGCCGGGCTTGAAGGAGGCGGGATTCCTTCCCGCCGAGGAAGCCATGGACGAGTCCCTGATCGTCCACGACATGACGGAACAGCAAGACATGGTATCGCAGGCGCAGGCCCTGGCCGAGGCCAAGAATGAGGCGCCGGTCTCGGACTTTGCGGGCGCCCCGGAGGAGACGATCGAAGCGTCGTCCGTCGAGCTTCCGAAGATCGAAGGGGAACTGGTCCCCGCCTATGAGGAGGTCGTACCCTCGTCGGTGGATACGGCCGAGCTGGCACAACCCGAAGAACCTCGGCTTGAGGAGAACCCCTTCCTGCAGGAGGGTGAGGTTCGGAGCGGCCTTCCCGAGGTTCCCGCCGAACACGTGAGCGAGGCCATGAAGGCTCCTCTCGCCCTGGGAGAACGCACGGAAGAGCTCCCGGCAGGCATGGAGGAGGTCTCTCCCTTCGAGGAGCCCGCCCCGGGGATCGAGCCCGAGGAGCCCACCGTCGCCGCCCTGGTCCCGGCCGAACCCTTGGCGGCCGAGCCCGAGCCCGTCGCCCCGGCGGCGCAGGTGCCCGTTGCTCCAACGATCTCGGCCGCGGAGCTGGAGCAGTCCGTGAGGAAGGCCGTCGCCGAGGCGCACCCGGGGATAGCCCGGGAGGTGGCGCAGTCCATGGCCCCGGCCGTGATTGCCGAGACGGTGAGGGAAATGGCGCCGGACCACATCAGGGCAATCGTCTCCGATATGGCCGGAACGCACATCCGCGAGGTCGCCCGGGAGATCGCCCCCGATCACGCCTCGGCCATCGCGCGCGAAACCGTTCCGGGCGCCGTTCAGCAGGCGGTGGCGCAGCAGGCGCCGGATCTCATCAGGCAGGCCGTGGCGGAAGCGGCTCCCGCCGCGGTGCGGGAGGCCGCTCGGGAACACGCGGAGCGAATGGCGCCGGACGCCGTACAGGCGGCGGTGCGGGACGCTGTGTTGCAGGTCCTTCGCGAGACGGCCCCCGAGATCATCCGGCAGGTCGCCTGGGAGGTCATTCCGGAAATGGCGGAAAACCTCATCCGGCGCCGCATCCATGAACTGGAGACCGAGGCGGGCTGAAACCGAGGACCGCCGATGGCAGCTAAAGCGCGAGAACAGGGGTTCGCCCCTGTTTTCGTGTATGCGAGGCGCGGGGACGGCCGGGGGCACCTGAATGCGCCCGGTTCCGGCTCCGATGCCGCGGAAAGACAGCCCTGAGGCCCTTTCATCCGGGAGAGAAAGCCATGGAGATCCCCAAGCAGTACGACCCGAGGGAGTGCGAGGAGCGCTGGTACCGTTTCTGGGAAGAGGGGGGGATGTTTGCGGCGGACCCGCGCTCCGAGAAGCCGCCGTACGTCATCGTGATCCCCCCTCCCAACGTCACGGGGGTCCTCCACACCGGCCACGCGATGTTCGTCACGCTCCAGGACATTCTGGTCCGGTGGAAGCGCATGCAGGGATTCGACGCGCTCTGGCTGCCCGGGACCGATCACGCGGGCATCGCCACGCAGATGGTCGTCAGCAAGGAACTCGAGAAGCAGGGAATCCAGCGTTCGCAGTTGGGGAGAGAGGCCTTCGTGGAGAAGGTGTGGGAGTGGCGGAAGGAAAAGGGCGACACCATCCTCCAGCAGCTTCGGTGCCTTGGTGCCTCGTGCGACTGGAGCCGGACCCGCTTTACCCTCGACCCCGACCTTTCAAGGGCGGTGCGCACGGCCTTCGTGGAGCTCTACAGGGAAGGGTTGATCTACCGCGGCGAATACATGATCAACTGGTGCCCCCGCTGCGGCACGGCCCTGTCGGATCTCGAGGTGGAGCACGCCGACAGCCAGGGACACCTGTGGTACATCCGCTATCCCCTGGAGGGGGCACAGGACGGCGCGGGCATCGTGGTGGCCACGACTCGGCCCGAAACCATGCTGGGCGACACGGCCGTGGCCGTGCACCCGGAGGACGAGCGGTACCGTTCGTGGATCGGCCGACGCGTGCGCCTACCCATCATGAACCGCTCCATCCCCATCATCGCCGACACCATGGTGGACCGCGAGTTTGGAACGGGGGCGGTTAAAATCACTCCGGCCCACGACCCCAATGACTTTGAAGCGGGCAGACGGCACGGGCTGCCCGAGATCGCCGTCATAGGGCTGGATGGGCGGATGACCAAGGAGGCCGGACCCTTTGCGGGCCAGGACCGGTTCGAGGCGCGCAAGGGTGTGGTGCGGCAGTTGGAGGCCGAGGGGCTCCTGGTGAAAACGGCAATCCACGCCAACGCCGTGGGCCATTGCCAGCGCTGTGATACGGTAGTGGAGCCGGCCATTTCAAAACAGTGGTTCCTGAAGGTCGGACCTCTGGCCGGCCCGGCAAGGGAGGCGGTGGAACGCGGGGATATCCGGATCATCCCTGACCACTGGCGCAAGGTCTACCTGAACTGGATGAGCGAGATCCATGACTGGTGCATCTCCCGCCAGCTCTGGTGGGGGCACCGCATTCCCGCCTTCTTTTGCGGCCATTGTGGAAAGTCGGCCGGCTCAAACGATCCCCAGCGGCTCCTGGTGGCCATGGAGGATCTCACGAAGTGCCCTTACTGCGGCGGGACCGTGAGCCAGGACCCCGATGTGCTGGACACCTGGTTCTCGTCCCAGCTCTGGCCTTTCTCTACCCTGGGTTGGCCGGAGGAGACGGAAGAGTTCAGGCGGTACTACCCCACGACGGTCATGGAGACGGGGTACGACATCCTGTTTTTCTGGGTGGCCCGCATGATCATGGCCGGCCTGAAGTTCACCGGCAAAGCCCCCTTCCGCGACGTGTTCCTGCACGGCCTCGTGCGGGATGCCCAGGGTCGCAAGATGAGCAAGACCCTCGGCAACGTTATCGATCCCCTGGACCTCATCGAGCAGTATGGCGCCGATGCCGTGCGTTTCACCCTGGCCGTCCTCTGCGTCCCGGGCACGGACGTCTCGCTCGACCCGAAGCGCATGGAGGGCTACCGCGCCTTCGCCAACAAGTTGTGGAACGCCGGCCGCTTCGTCCTGATGCAGATCGAGGGCGAGGCCATCCGGGAACCGGCCAGGGAGGATCTCGGGTTCTGGGACCGCTGGATCCTCAGCGAATGCGAGGTCACCGGGAGGAGGGTCAACGAGTCGCTGGAGGCCTTCCGGTTCTATGAGGCGTCAGAAGTCCTCTATCATTTCGTCTGGCATCGCTTCTGCGATTGGTACGTGGAGGTCTCGAAGGTGGGGTTGGCCGAGGGGATGCCCGCCGCCAGGAGGGAGGCGACCCGCTGGACCCTGCACCGGGTGCTGGACAGCATTCTGAGGCTCCTGCATCCCTTCATGCCCTTCGTCACGGAAGACCTCTGGCAGAGGATGCCGGGTGCCGAAGGGAGCCTCATGCTGGCGGCCTACCCGGCGGGCTCGACTGAAGACTCTTCCGGTTTCGACTCCATCGACTGGCTCATGGACCTAGTGAACCGCGTCCGCAACCTGAGGGCAGAAAAGGGCCTGCCACCCTCGCAGCGGCTCGACGCGGTGCTGGTTCCGGCGGACCACGAGGCGGATGCCGCCCTGGGTAGCTCTATCGAAGAAGTCGCCTTCCTGGCCCGTTTGAGCGGGGTGATTCGCGCGGATTCGCTTCCCCAAGGGGAGGAGTGGGTGGCCGGGGTCGCCGCGAGGTTCCAGTTCGCCCTGCACGTGCCGGCCGCCTCCCGGGACGCTGAGGGGGAACGCAAGCGCCTGGAAGGCGAACTGCGTAAGGCGAAGCTCGAACACGGGAAGTTCTCGGCCAAGCTCGAAAGCCCGGCCTTCGTGGATCGGGCGCCCGCGGAGGTGGTGGAGAAGAACCGCCGCCTGCTCGCCGAGTATGGACGAAAAATCGCGGAGCTGGAGGTGGCCCTGGAGAAGCTGGCGCGTTGACAGCGGTGAACGACCTTTTTATGATGAGGCCGAAAGGAGAGTCACGCCATGAGAAACGCGGAGCGGGGTGAGGGCAAACTGGGGCTCTTCGTCATGCTGCTGATTTTGGCGGCCGCCATCTTCGTGCTCGTGAAGGTCGTGCCTCCCCGGATCAATGCGTACGAGTTCAAGGACTGGATGGGAGAATACGCGCGGACCGATTGTTGGAACCGCTCACCCGAGCAGATCAAGCAGGACCTCGTGGCCAAGGCCAACCGACTCAACCTGCCGGTGTCCGAGAAGGACATCACCGTAGAGCGGCGGGGATCCACCATCAGCATCGGGGCCAAGTTCGACATGCCCGTGGACCTGAAGGTCTATAAGCTGGTACTTCACTACGATTTTAGCCAGCAGGCCGAGCACTATTGAACCTGCTCGCCCTCCCCAAGGTGGAGCTGCACCTTCACCTCGAGGGGTGCATCTCACCCGCGGAAGCCCGGATGCTGGCGGATCGCAAACCGGCCGGCCGAGGGATCGGGCCCTCCGATCTCGCGGCATGTTATCGACACGGCAACCTCAGGGATTTCCTGGCTCATTTCGGCCGTCTCGTGGACCTGCTGGCAGATCCATCTGATCTGGCGTGGCTCTTTCGAAGGGTGCAGGGCAGACTCAGGCGGCAGGGGGTCGTGTACGCGGAGCTGCGCGTCTCCCCGTCGGTGTGGGAGCGCCACGGACTCCCAGCCGAGGAGACGCTCGATGCCCTGCTGAATGCAGCGAGGGCCGGCGTTCCGCGGTGCTCGTTCATCATCGACGGGGTTCGCCAGTGGGATCGCCGAAGCCTGATTCGCGACTTCGAATTGGCCCTTGGGTGCAGGCGCCGTGGCGTGGTGGCTTTCGGGCTGGGGGGGGACGAAGCGGCCGCCCCTTCGAGGCTGTTCCAGGAGGTGGCCCGAGAGGCGCGGAAACACCGCTTCCCCATAATCCCCCACGCGGGGGAAGGGCTCGGAGCCGACGAGGTGGCGTCGGCTCTCGACGTGTTTGATCCGCCGAGAATCGGACACGGCATCAGGGCAGCGGAGTCCCCGACCCTGGTGGCGGAGCTGGCCCGTCGGGGCACGCACCTGGAGGTGTGCCCCACCAGCAACCGCCTGACCGGCGCGGTCCCCAGGGGCAAAAGGCATCCCCTGGCGCAGCTCTGGGCGGCAGGAGTATCGCTGTCGCTCGGCACGGACGATCCTGCGCTCTTTCGCACGACCCTGAGCCGGGAGTTGCAGTGGGCGAGTCGTCGCGTGGGTTGGGGACCGCAGGAGCAGGCGCGCAGCCAGGAGTTGGCGGCGAGGGCATCGCTCCTGCCCCCGGCCGAGCGGGAGTCGCTAGAGCGGTTCGTCTCCGCCGGCTGGAACGCCAGAGCCTTGCCAGGCGAAGGCGAGGGCCCTACAATCGGAAGCAGGGGTGACGGGGCATGCTGGACTCGGGTCTGACCGAAGACGAGCTCTGGAGCAAGATTCCCTCCCTCTCTTTTCAGGAACTCCCGGCCCTCCTGGAGCACCCGGCCACCAAGGAGCGCCACCTCCTCAAGCTGTTGGAACGCAGGGACCTGCCAGAGGGGTTTCTAGCCCAATTGAGCCACAGCAAATGGGTCCGGTCCGTCAGGGTGCAATTCGCGCTCGTCAACCACGCCGCCACCCCCTTGGCCGACGCCATGAATTTCGTGAAATTTCTGGCGTGGCGCGACCTGAACCTGACCATCCAGAACTTCCACATCCCGACCGAAGTGAGACACGCGGCCGAGACCGTCCTCTTGCAGCGCATCCCCGCCATGGCCGTGGGGGAGAAGATTACCTTCGCGCGGGCGGCCGCGGGACAGGCCCTCAAGATGCTGAGGAACGACAAGGAGCCAAGGGTCGTCAAAGCGCTGCTGGAGAACAGTCGGGCCGTCGAGGACGACGTCCTGTTCCTCATCAATCAACCCAAGACACCCGCCCCGGTTCTTGATGCCGTCGCCCGGGATCCAAAATGGTCCGCGCGGCAGGAGGTCCGGGTGGGCCTCATCCGCAACATGCACACCCCCCTCGCCGCCGTTATCCCCTTCTTGAGTTCCCTAAATCTAGCCGAGGCGCGGGCGTTGTCGCAGGACCCGAAGGTCCCCGTGGCCGTGCGGCGGATGCTGCTCACTAGGCTCGGGAGGAAACCGTGAACCGTGCGGCGAAGGTCCTGGGCGAGGAGCTTTCGGCGGCCAGGAAAGCCAAGGGGCTGAGTCTGGAAGATGTGTCCAGGGCTACGAAGGTCCGGAAGCCCATCCTGCTCGCCTTGGAGGAGGGCCGACTGGAGGATCTGCCGCCTACCGTCTTCCTGGCGGGGCATCTCCGGGCCTACGCGGCGGTTCTGGAATTGGATGGCGAACCTTACGTGGAACGGCTCCGGCAGCTCACGTGCGCTCCTCTACCCGAGAGCCGCTCGGAATCGGTCCTTTCGGCCCCCCGCTTCCGTGTGTGGCCGGTGCTTCTCGCGGTGGTCCTGGTGGTTTTGGCGGCCGGTGGCATTGGCTGGTTCTGGCTGCACTATGACTCGGGGGCTCAGGGGCCTGCGCCGGAAAGTGCCGCCCCCGCCGTCCCACGGGAGCCCTCCCCATCACCCCCTGCCGCGGCTCCTGAGAAGGCTCCCATGCAGCAGGCCACAGAGGGCGGAGAGGCACCCACCGAGCAGGCCACAGCGGGAGCGGCGGTTCCGTCCGCTCCATCATCAGGTGCCCCGGCAACGGCTTCGGAGACCGCCGGAGAACCGGCCGAGAAGCCGGCTCCGGGGCCTGCCTCATCCGCCGCCGTGGAGCCCACGGCCCCCCGCGCGGCAGCACAGGCGCCTGCCGCCGCTGCTCCGGTGGCGCCTCAGGGCGACCTCGTAATCGTCTGCAGCAAGCCCTGCTGGCTCGAGCTGTGGGCCGATGGGCAGAGGAAGATCTACCGCCAGCTGAGGGCCGGGGAGACGGTGGCACTCAACGGGAAGCGATTCAGGGCCGACATCGGCGACCCTTCCGCACTCGCCATCACCTTCCAGGGGCGTAGTGTCGCGCTGCCCGGCGCTCCCGGGAAGCTCCTCAAAGACTTCCAGATTCCTTCCGCCGTACCGCCTCAGACGCCATGACGCACCCGCTCGTAGAACGGATCCTGGCGGGCGAGACCCAGGCGCACGTCAAGAGGGCCGCCGCCAAAGGCGCGCTGCCCCTGTCCCGGGAGGAGTTCATCGAACTATGGGTCCTCCTTCGCAACGACGAGGATCCGGAGGTCCGGATCGCCTGCAAGGAGAGCCTCGCTGCCCTGAAGGAGGAGGAGTGGGACGCTCTCCTGCCCGGGTACGAGTTCCATCCGGAGGTCCTCGACTTTGCCATACGGGTCCTGGGCAAGAACGAGCAGATCCGGAGGGCGGCTCTCAAGAACCGGGGGGTGCCAGTCGAGACCCTGGAATGGCTAGGGGAAACGGGCGGGGGAGACGTTCTCGACCTCATGCTGGACAACCAGGTCCGGCTCCTGCAGGAGCCCTCCATCCTCGAGGCCATCTTGAGGAACCGCACCCTGGGCACGAGCCATGTGAGAAGGATCTACGACCTGGTGGAGCAGTTCTTCCGGACCCATCCCCAGATTCCAGGCCTGCTGGAAAGGCGATTCGGTCTGAAGCTCGGTGCCGCCGGGGGAGCATTCACGATGAGTGTGCCCGAGGCCGGCGGCGTCCCGGCCGGATCGGAGGCGATCCAGCCCCCCATCCAGCCGCCGGCCGCCCCTGGCATCGGGGCACAGGAGCCCGCGGGGGCGCAGGCTGAGCTCGATTACGAGGCGCTGGAACTGCCGCCCGAGGCGCTCGCGGAGGAGGAGCTTTCGGCGGAGCAGTACAAGTCGCTCTACCAGCAGATCCTCACCATGTCCATTCCGGCGAAGATCGAGCTGGCGCTCAAGGGGAACAAGGAGGCCAGGGGCCTTCTGATCCGTGACAGCAACAAAGTGGTGCAGGAGGCCGTCCTGGACTCCCCAAAGGTGAGCGAGCTCGAGATAGAATCCTTTGCCCGTCAGCGCAACCTGTCCGAGGACCTGTTCCGAAAGTTGGCGCGCAACAAGGAGTGGACCAAGAGATACAGCGTTGTGAAATCCCTGGTCGCCAATCCCAAGGTGCCTATCGGGCTGGTTCTTCAGTTCCTGCCGAGGCTTACCGATCTGGACCTGAAGTTGACGATCAAGGACCGCAACATCAGCGAGGCCATTCGGCGCGAGGCGCGCAAGCTCTCGGACACGCGCAATTCGAGGAAGGTGGCCACCTACAAGAAGAAATAGTAGAGGTCAGCTGGACGGCCTTGCGGGATAGGGACGGCTTGAGCTAAGGTAATCGCTATGGATCGGAATGACCAGAATTACTACGAGGTGTTGGGAGTGAGCTCGCAGGCCAGGGACAGCGAGATACGAGCGGCCTTTCGAGACTTGGTGAAGGAGCATCACCCTGACAGGTTCACCGACCCGGAGGAGAAAGCCGAGGCGGAGGCGCTGTTGAAGCGCCTGACGGAAGCCTTCAACACCGTCGGCCGAAAAGCTCAGCGTGACGCCTACGACAGGTCTCTGGCCTCATCGGCCCCGGCTCAAGCGGCGCAGCGGTCCCCTCAGGAGATGGCCAGAGAGTACCTTCAGCAGGGGAGGGCGCGCCTGAAGTCGGGAGATTTGGCCGGTGCGCTCAGCGTCTTCGATCATCTGCTGCGCCAGGATCCAGAGAACCCGCAAGCCCTCTTTCACGCGGGGATGATCCGGCTGAGAAACCCCCGTTGGCGAACGCTCGGAAGCCAGCAGGTGGAGAGGGCCATCGAACTGGATCCCTTTTCCGCCGGTTTCGTCGTGGAGTACGCCCGGTTTCTCATGGAAAACGGGCAATCGATTCGCGCCCTTCGCCTCCTGGAGACCTCCCAGAAGAACTATCCTGCCGACGACAACATCAAGGCCCTCCTAGCCCAGCTTACGGGCGACAAGTCCTGGGGCCTCCCTCTCCTTGGAAAGAAGAAATGATGACTATGGAGGCCTCCGGCCTGACCGATGTGGGTCGCAAGCGAAGCAACAACGAGGACGCCTTTGCCATCCGCCCCGAACTCAGACTTTATGTGGTGGCCGACGGGATGGGGGGCCACTCTTCGGGCGAGGTGGCCGCCCAGATGGCCGTAAACCAAATCGTGGCTTTCTTTGAGATTCAAGATCTCTCAGAAGAGGCGACCTGGCCCTACCCCTCCTACGATGACAGCCTCTCGTTCGAAGGGAACAAACTGAGGACGGCCATTGCCCTTGCGAACGAGCAGATTCAGAACTACTCCTCGGAGCATCCCGAATCGAGAGGCATGGGGACCACGGTCGTGGCAGCGCTCGTCGTGGGGGACAAACTCATTATCGGGCACGTGGGCGACAGCAGGGCCTACCTCTATTCCGGCAGCCAGCTCTCGGTTCTCACCATGGACCACTCGTGGGTCAGCGAGCAGGTGCGGCTGGGCTTCCTCACGGAAGAGGAGGCGGCCCACCACCCGTTCCGGAACGTCATCACCAAGGCGCTCGGCACGAGAGACCAGGCGCAGGCGGACGTGCTCGAAATGGATGTGGCGGTGGGCGACCGGGTCCTCTTGTGCAGCGATGGGCTGAACTCCATGGCCGCCGAGGAGGATATCGCCAGAACCCTTGCCCGCCGAGAGTCTCTCGAAGCGACCTGCCACTCCCTAGTGGAACTGGCCAATCAGAAGGGCGGCGAGGACAACGTCACCGTCATTCTGCTCGAGCGCCAGGCCTGAGGTATTCTTTCAACATCGGGGCGGCCCTTCTTCGGCGTCGGCTCTTCCCTCGCTGGGGGGCGGCCGCCGAAGTTCCCCGCGAGGCCACCCATGAAGGTGCTCCTGATCTCCGCCAACACCGAACGGAGCCACATGCTGACGCTGCCGCTCGGACTGGGCCTCGTGGCGGAAGCCACCCGCCGCGCCGGTCACGAGGTGGCGTTTCTGGACCTGCTCGCCGCCTCCGATCCGCGTCAGGTGCTCGGGGAGGTGCTGACCTCCACGCAACCAGAGGTCATCGGAATCTCCATCCGCAACATCGACGACCAGAATCGGCAGGACCCGCATTTCCTGCTGGATGAGGCGAAGTGGGTGGTGGCCGGGTGCCGGGCGGCCTCTGCCGCCCCCATCGTCCTCGGCGGCGCGGGCTTCAGCATTTTCCCCCGGGAGGTGTTGGCTTACCTGAAGGCCGACTTCGGCATCCGAGGAGACGGGGAGAGAGCGTTCCCGAGGCTGCTGGAGTGTGCGCGAAAGGGGCTGGATCCCAGGGCCATCCCCGGTGTCCACGCCTTCGGGGAAAGTGTGGACCGTGGAAGGGCCGAGGCCGATGATCTTGATGCCCTTGCCCTTTGGGATGAATCTCTCATCGAGAACAGGCCAGACAATCCGGAGACGCTCTGGCTGCCCATCCAGAGCCGGCGAGGCTGCCCCAACGACTGCTCCTACTGTTCCACCTCACGTATTCAAGGCCGCCGCATTCGCTGCCGCTCCTCCGCCCTCGTCGCCGATGAGCTCGAAGCGCTCCAAAGGAGCGGATTCCGCCGCTTCTACTTCGTGGACAACTCATTCAACCTTCCCGAATCCCAAGCGTTCGAGCTCTGCCGGGAGATCAAGGCGCGGCACCTGGCGATCACGTGGCGGTGCATCCTCTACCCGCACCTCCTGAGCGAAAATTTGGTTCGGGCCATGGCCGAGGCGGGCTGCACGGAGGTCAGCCTGGGCTTCGAGAGCGGCTCCACGCGGGTGCTGGCCGAAATGAACAAGCGCTTCCGGGCCGAGGATGTGCGCCGCGCCTCCGAACTGGTCGCGGCCCACGGCATCCGCAGCATGGGTTTTCTCCTCCTCGGGGGACCGGGCGAGACGCGCGAGACCGTGCAGGAAAGCCTGGTCTTCGCGCGTTCACTCCATCTGGACGAGCTCAAGATCACCGTGGGCATCCGCATCTACCCGGGCACTCCTCTGGCGAGGCGGGCCGTTGAAGAGGGGCTCCTCCGTCCGGAGGAGAGTTTGCTCCAACCGACCTTCTACTTGGCCCCAGGATTGGAGCCTTGGATTCACGAAGCCGTTCGGGCATGAGCCGGCGGCCGAGAGATGCACGGGGGCGGGGTCATGTGGAAGGCTGGGAACGGCGTCGCCGCGAGGCAGGCATTTCTCCCGAGGTTGACGCACCGGGCGATCCTCCCTAGAATGGCCCCTTGGCCGAAGTGGCGGAACCGGTAGACGCAGTGGACTCAAAATCCACCGGCCGCAAGACCATGGGGGTTCGAGTCCCCCCTTCGGCACCAAAGGTTTTGCCCGGACGGGGAGGGGAAGCCCTCCCCGCTGGTGTTTCCGGCTTCATCGAAGGCACGAGAAGGGGGGGCGAGAAGGGCGGGAGACGGCGAAGCCCCGCCGCGAGGACGCGAGCGAAGAGCGAGCGTCCGCAGCG
>JBAWEQ010000036.1:0-18077 GCA_049591295.1 Acidobacteriota bacterium | reverse complement strand
GGGCTCTCCTGGGCGGTCGCCGTGGGCGCCGGGCTCCTCGGCCTTCTGCTGGCCGCTCCGCTGGCGTGGGGCGCGAGGCGGGGCGGGTTCCGGCCCCTGGTGGCAATCTGGGCCTTCCTGTTGGCCGTCCCGGCCCCCCTCTTTGGCATCGGCGCCCTCACGCTCTGGAACCGGATCGCCGCGGGTCAGGACTGGGCCGGGTTGCCCCTGCTCCTGGGCCACGCGGGGCGCTTCCTGCCCCTGGCCGGGCTCGTTCTGGCCACCCGCTTCCGCCAGGGCGATCCCCTGCCCTGGGAGGCGGCCCGGCTCGTGCCCTCGCGGCCGATGGTTCGCTTCGGCCGCCTCTTTCTGCCCCTCCACGGCTCCGACCTCTTCGCCGCCGCCACGTTCATCGCGGCACTCTCCTTCGGGGATGTGGCCGTGAGCCTCCTGCTCTGCCCCCCGGGCTCCCAGACCCTTGCCCTCCGCCTCTTCACGCTGCTCCACTACGGCGCGGGCGCCGACGTGGCGCTGCAGTCGCTGATGTCGCTGGCCTGCGGCGCCTCGGCGGTGGCCCTGCTCGCCCTCCTCCTGCGCGGGAGGCGGACGTGATCCGCGCGCTGGGGCTCACCAAGCGCTTCGGGGCGGTGACCGCCCTCGACGGCCTCACCTTCGCCCTGGAGGCGGGCGGGACGCTCCTGGTGACGGGGCCGTCAGGGAGCGGCAAGACCACCCTTCTTCGCCTCGTGGCGGGACTGGAGTCGCCGAGCGCCGGGGAGCTCCACCTGAACGGCTCCCTCGCCAGCACGCCTCGGCGGCTCCTGCCCCCGGAGCGACGCGGCGTCGGCATGGTCTTCCAGCGCCCCGCGCTCTGGGGCCACATGACCCTCGAGGCGAACCTGCTCTTCGGCCTGCACCGCTGGGAGCGGCGCGAGGCGCGGCGCCGGGCGGCGGAGCTTCTTGAGGCCGTGGGGCTGGAGGAGCTGGCCGGGCGGCGTCCGCACCAGGTCTCCGGCGGCGAGGCCCAGCGAGCCGCCTTCGCCCGCGCCCTCGCGCCCAGGCCGAGACTCCTCCTCTTGGACGAACCGTTCTCCAACCTGGACGGGGGCTGGGCGGAACGGATGACGGCCCTGCTGGCCACCGAGATCGCCGCAGGCGGCGCGACTCTCATGTTGGTCTCGCACCAGCGCGGTCCGTGGGAGCGGATCTGCGCCGGACGCATGGCCCTGGAACGGGGGCGCCTGGCGCAGGAAGGGGGGGCGGCGCGATGAGGCTTTCCCGCTTCCTTCTCTCCCGCTCCGCACTGTTCCTCGCCCCGCTGGTGCTACCCCTCGCCTGCGCGGGAAACCCGGGCTCCTCCAGTCCCTTGCCCGGCCTTTCGGTCATCCGTCCGCCCTCCGAGGTCTCCGCCCTGGCCCTCCAGGGCGACGAGGTCTGGGCGGGAGGCAAGGAGGGGCTCTACCTCATCGACCGGCGCTCGGCGAGGCTCGTGCGCCGCATGGAGCCGCCCCGGCCCATCACCTACGTCCGGGCGCTCCTCGCCGATCCGGCCGGCGTCCTTTGGGTCGGTTACGGCGAAGGACTCGCCTCTTTCGACGGTGAGAGCTGGCGCTTCTTCGGCCGGGCCGACGGCCTGCCCGACGAGCGCGTGAACTGCCTGCTGCGTGACCACCTGGGCCGCCTGTGGGCCGGCACGTGGGGAGGGGCCGCCGTGCTGGAGGGAGGCCGGTGGAGCGTGCTCACCCGAGCCGACGGCCTGCTGGAGGACATGGTCAACGTCATGGCCGAGGACGACGAGGGTGGGCTCTGGTTCGGCTCCTACGTGGCGCCCCGAGGCGGCCTGAGCTATGATAGGGGCACGAACTGGAGCAGGTTTACCACGGCCAGCGGCCTGCCGCACAACGCGGTGAACGCCATCGTGCAGGACGGCGCCGGAGGGCTTTGGGTGGCCACCGGATTCTACGATCGGGGTGGCCTGTGCCGCATCGAGAGGAGCGGAGAAGGATGGAGCATCACGCGGGTCATGACGGAGAGGGAGGGACTTCCGGGCCCCAAGGCCAGGTCTCTCTTCCAGGACCGCGCGGGAGTGCTGTGGCTCGGCTCCGAGTACGACGGCATGGCCATTCTCCGGGACGGACGGTGGGGCTACCTCCGCATGGAGGACGGCCTTTCGGCGCCGGAGACCAAGGCCGTGGCGCAGGACGCCGACGGGACCCTCTGGCTCGGTACCAGTGACGGCGTCACGGTGATCCGGGGGGAGGCGCTCCCCGGGGTGGTGGAGCGCCTGATCGCGAGAGGGAGGGGATCATGAACGCTACCGCGAGAGCGGCCGTCCAGTCGGTTCGCCGCCCGCCCGTCAAGCGGGCCAGGCCCAAGGCCAAACCGCCGCAGACCTTGGCGGAGCTCTTCAAGCTCGTGCTCAAGCGCTTCCTGATCTCGCTGATCTGGCAGATCCCGCTGGCCATCCTCCTCATGCTCGCCATCTGGGCCCTCCACACCTTCACCCTGGTCTACGTCAACGAGGGCTTCTCCCCGGGCGGCTCGGCCGGCTTCTTCGCCAACCTCTTCAGAGGACTGCTGGGCATCGACCTCAACCAGAGCCTCGCGGGCCGGGGCCTGCTGGCCATCCTGTCGGGAGCGGTGGACGGCATCCTCGCCACCAAGGGGCGCGGGCTCATCGCCGGGCCCCTCTTCTGGCTGCTCTTCATGTCCCTCATCACGGGAACCGTACGGCGGCTGCTGCTGCATCCGGCCCGGACCATCGGGTCCATCGCCACCACCCCCTCCTGGATGCGCAAGACCCTCAAGCGCGCCTCGTCGCCCACCGCCGGCTTCGCCTTCCTCACGGGGGGCGCCACGCTGGGGCTGGGCCTCGGCGTCGGGCTGGGAAGCCGCATGCTGGCCCTGGTCGTCTGCCTGCACGCCGTCAATACCCTCCTCCTCCACATGGAGAGCTTCTCGACGCTCGTGGTGCGGCTGGGGTGGTCGGACGCGCAGCGCTGGGCTCACGCCGCGGTGCGGCGCCCCCTCAACCCTGGCTACCTCTGCATGGGAGTGATGGGTCTCGTCGTGGGCTCCTTCGCCGGCGCCGTCATGCCCTTCCTGTGGGTCTGCGGCTGCGGGGGGATCTTCCTGCTCCTGCTGGCCACGGTCATGCTCGCGCTCCTGCCCTTCCTGGGGGGCCGCAGCGCCTCGCCGGCCATGCGGTCCTTCATCCTCTGCCTCCTGGTGGCCGGCGTGCTGATGTCGGCGGGCTCGGCGGTCTATGCCGACGACGGAGGCTGGCGCGAGTCGGGGGGGACCTTCTCCCAGTGGATCCAGAGCCAGGGCGCCCTCATCGCCATCATGCTCGGCCTGCCCGCCTCCGCGGGCGCCGCCTTGGGGGCCGTGTTGGGCGCGGCCACGGCGGGCATCGGCGACGACTTCGCCGGCACCCTGGATATCACGATGGACCTCCCCGACCTGCCCGGCACCTACGGAGGGCCGGGTGACAACGGCTTCACCGTCTTCGACCCCGGCAGCGGGTCGCCCGGTTCGTGCAGCCCCTTCGGTCTGCCTCGGCACTACGTGAACACCGCCACCTTGAACCTCGTGATCCAGGACACCCTCTTCGCCTATTCCGGCCTGGGGCCTCCCGTCGCCCTGACCCTCACCTACAACGCCGACCCCTCCTGGAGGGGGATGTTCGGCCGTGGCTGGGTGTTTTCTTATGACTCGGCGCTCCGCGAGGAGGCCGGCACCGTGACCCTCCGGCGCGGCTCGGGGCAGCGCCTCCGGTTTCATCTTCCGCCGGGGCCTCCCCCGCCCCAGGGCCACACCATCGAGGGCCGCACGCCGGACGGGAAACGGGTGAGGCTGGCCTTCACGGAGGGCTGCTGGGTATTCGAGGAGCTGGCGGCGCGGCTAAGGTACCGCTACGAGCCGGTGCCAGGGACCGAGGCCTTCAGGCTCTCGGCCGTGGCTGACATCAACGGGAACGAAGTCCGCCTCGCCTACGCCCCAGACGGGACGCTGGCGGGCCTGACCGATGCGGCCGGCCGCACCACGCGCTTCACCTGCGACGCCGACCGGCGCTGCACCGGCATCACCGTCCCCTCGGGCGGGACGGTCTCCCTTTCCTACAACGCCTCGGGCGAGCTCGCGCGGGCCGTCGACCTGGCCGGCATCCCTTCGGCCTATGCCTACAACGCACACGGGCTCGTAGAGAGCATGGAGGTGGGCAAGGACAAGAAGACCACGCGCTTCGTCTACGACGATTTGGACGGCCGGCTGATCCTCGCCCGCGTGACCGACGCGGCGGGCGCCGTGACCCGCTACGAAGTCGCGGCGGGCGACCCGGTGGAGGTCCGCGCTACCGATCCCGAGGGGCGCACCACCCTCTACCGCAGCCGCGGCGGCTTCACCGAAGCGGTGGTCGATCCCCTCGGCCGGGCCCTTCAGACAGCCTACGACAGGGGCCTCCCCGTGACCCACGTGGAGCGCAACGGCGCCGTGGCCCGCCTGGAGTACGACGCATCGGGCAATCTGGTGAGGGCCGTGGACGCCCTGGGGCGCACCACCACCTTCGCCTACGACGCCAACGGCGATGTGACGGAGAGCACGGACCCCCTGGGCCAGCGCTGGCACAACGCCTACGACGATCGCCGGAACCTCGTGCGGATCGTGTCGCCCTCCGGATCAGAGACGCGCTTCGCCTACGACGGCCGCGGCCTGCTCGCGGCGGCCCACGCCTCCTCGGGGATCTCAAGAACCTTCGCCCACGACCGCTTCGGCAACCCCGTGAGCCTCACCGACGGCAACGGAAACGTCACCCTTCGGACCTACGACGAACAGGGCCTCCTCCGGCTCTCGGAGACCGATCCCTCCGGCCACACCACGCGCTTCGAGTACGACGCCAACCACCGTCTGACCAAGCTCGTCCATCCGGACCGGAGCTTTGCGGAGCACGTCTTCGACTGCTGCGCCGAAGTGATGACGCTCGACGAGCGTGGGGGAGACACACAGGTCGAGCGGGATCCCCTGCTCCGCGTAGTGCGCGTCACTTCGCCGGGCGGCGGCACACGCCGCTATCGTTACGACGGGAGCGGCAACCGCGTCGAGGAGACCGATCCCTCGGGGCGCCTCACCTCCATCGCCTACGACGCCGCGGGCCAGGCGGTGCGGATCAAGACCGCGCAGGGACAGACGGTGGAGGCCAGCTACGGAGGCGCCGGCAACCTGACCCGCTGGAAGGACGAGGGCGGCGGCACCACGGAGCTGCTCTACGACCCCTTCTACCGTCAGGTGGGCACCCGCGACGCCCTAGGCCGCACAACCTCGCTGGATCGAGACCCCCTGGGCCGGCCCGTCACCCTCACCAACGGGCGGGGCCAGGCCGTGGCCCTGGAATACGACGCCGACGGCCGCGTGACCAGGCGCCTTCACGGCGGTACGCCGGAGGCCGAATTTGGCTACGATGCGCAGGGCCGCCTCTCCAGCGTTCTGGACGCGCAGGGCACCACGCGTTTCCGTTACGCCGGAGAAGGCGCTCCCTCCGTGGTGGAGTATCCGACCGGCGAGGCGCTGCGCTTGAGTTACGATGCGGCGGGACGCCCCGCAGCCCTCGCCT
This sequence comes from Acidobacteriota bacterium, assembly GCA_049591295.1. Taxonomy (GTDB): domain Bacteria; phylum Acidobacteriota; class UBA4820; order UBA4820; family DSQY01; genus DTPS01. The sequence continues at coordinate 12,490 of JBAWEQ010000036.1, read as the reverse complement.
ACCCCTCGGGCCCCGAAGTGCGCATGGCCCGGGACAACCGGCACAGGGTGGCGAAGATGGAATGGGCCGGGCACTGGATGGAATTCGAGTACGACGCGGCGGGCAGCCTCGTGGGCGAGACTCGCTCCAACGGCACCGCCAGCCGGTACGCCTACGACGCGGACGGCCGCATGGTGGAAGCGCGCCACGAACGGAAGGGAGAGCCGTTCATCCATCTCCGATACACGAGAGACGCTTCGGGGAACGTGGTGGAGGAGGCGGGCGAGACCCCACTGGCGTGGAGCGAGCCCGCGGGCGCCATCGAGGCCGCCTTCGACAAGGCGCACCAGCTCACGAGCTGGCGCTCGGAGCCCTGCCGCCACGACGGGGACGGGAACCTCACGGCCATCGGGAGCGCCACCCTCTCCGCCGCCTTCGACGCCGAGAACCGTCTGACCGATGTTTCGTTGGAGGGGCGGGCCTCCCGATTCACCTACACCGCCTCCGGCCTTCTGGCCTCCGCCGAAGCCCGCGGCCAAGTCACCCGGTTCGTTCACGACCCCTGGGGCAGGATCCTGGCGGAGACGGATGCCGACGGGAGGCCCAGGGTCTTCTACCTCTACAGCGATCAGGCGCTCGTGGCCAGGGTGTCCGCCGAGGGGGCCGTCCACTTCTATCACGCGGACAAGATGGGCAGCGTTCTCGCCCTGACCTCGGAGGACGGATCGCTTGCCGCCGCCTACGCCTACGGCCCCTACGGCGCGGTGGCCCGAACCGGCGAGATGGAGAACCCCTTCACCTTCGTGGGCGCCTGCGGCGTCCTGGATCTGGGCGGGGGGCTCTTCGCCATGGGGCGCCGCCACTACTTCGCACCCATCGGACGCTTCCTCCAGCGCGACCCCATGGGCTTTGCCGCCGGGACCAACCCCTACGCCTATGTGGGCGGCAACCCCCAGACCCTGGTGGATCCGCTGGGCACCTTCGGGATCGACTTCGGGGACTGGAAGTTCTGGGCCGGCTCCAGCCTGACGGCGCTCGGCGGAATCCTCGTTCTGGCACCGACGGGGGTGAGCCAGGTCCTGGGCGCCTCGACCATGAAGGTAGGCATCGGCCTCATGGTCACGGGAGGTACGCTGGACGCCTACTCCATGGCCACGGCGGGCAACGGCATCGACAAGGCGCAGGCGACCAAGGACCAGGAGAACATGACCAAGCTCCGGAAGAACCCGCAGACGGGAAAATGGGAGATCGACCCGGATGTGGAGTCCTGCTACACGGGCACGAACCGGAACAATCTTCTGGACCTCTGCAATCGCATGAATGCCAAGGATGCGGTCAGCGGGACCTGTACGGCGCCCAAGTGAGAGCGCAAGGTGCCCCCTGGCGCTTGCTCCGGCCTAGCCCCGCCGGAGCGGGAGGGAAGCGGGAATGAGCGAAACCGGACCTGTCCAGACCCGGTACGAGTACGACGGACTGAACCGCCTGGTACGGGTGACCTACGCGGGGGGGCACACGGTTGCCTACTGCTACGATGCGGCCGGCAACCTGACGGGCACGAAGGTGGAGGGTGGCCCGGCGCAGGCCCAGCCGCCCCGGCAGGTCCCGGCGTCCGCCAGCACCGCCGCGCCTCCTCCCCGGCCGACTCCTGCGGCTCCATCCGGATATCCCCCCGCACAAGCGGCTCCTCCGCCTCCGCCCGCCCCCCCAGCTCCGGCCGCTCGCCCGCCGGTGCCAGCACCCCTGCCGCCGCTATCCGCAGGCTCCAAGGCCGCGCCGGCCCCGGAGCCGGCCGCACCCACCCTCCTCGACATGCCCGCCACTCTGATCGTGGAGGAGACCTTCGCCCTCCACACTCTCCGGCTCACCGAGGTGGAGGGGCCGGAACCCGGGCGGGTCTTCACCCTCGCCAAGAGCGGCGAGGCGGGCCGGCATCCCGAGTGCGACGTCCCCCTGCCGGACGGCCACGTCTCCCGGCACCACGCGCGCTTCGTGCTCGGCCAGGCCGGCGTCTGGACCGTCGAGGACGCGGGCAGCGCCAACGGGACACGCGTGAACGAGGAGGAGATCGAGGCCGCCACCGCCCTTACGGACGGCGACCTGGTCCGCCTCTCCACGGTGGTCCTGAAGGTGAACCTCTAGCCACAAGGGCCGCCAGATACCCAGATCGGCGGGCTAACTTCCTCGCCTAACCGGTCTCGCGTCTCGCGCCTCACCCCTTCGGCGGGAAGACCACCCTGAGGGCCTTGGGGAGGATCTCGACGATGGCGGGCTCGGTCATCTGGCTGAGGTTGCCGTCCACGTGGATGTAGGTGGGCCGGTCCACGGAGATCTGGAGGATGTCGGTCTTGAAGGACTGGACCCCCTTGAGCATCTTCATGCGCCTGAGGAGGACCATGGGCAGAGCCACGAAGCGCTGCACGGGGCCGTAGTCGCCCAGCAGGGTCACGTCCAGGAGGCCGTCCTGGAGGTCGGCGTGGGGCGTGAGGAAGAAGCCGCCGCCCGCGCACTGGCCGTTCCCGAACTCCACCAGGACCCCCTTGCTCTTGAACTCCCAGTCGCGCGCCTTGAGGTGGAAGGAGGGGTTCTTGTAGGTGGGCAGGATCTTCATGACCACCACGAGGTAGGAGAGGATGCCCGTGAGCTTCTTGACCTTCAGGTTGTCGTGGGTCACCTGCCCGTCGAAGCCCACGCCCACGGTGTTCAGGAAGGTGTGGGGGCCGAAGCGGCCCACGTCGATGGGCTGGATGGTACCCTCCTTGAGCGCGCGGATAGCCAGGTCGAGCTTCCGGTAGATCCCCAGCGCGCGGGCGAAATCGTTGCCCGTCCCCTCGGGGAGCAGAGCCAGCGCTGTCTGCGTGCCGATGAGCCCGCGGCCCGTCTCGCTCACGGTTCCGTCGCCGCCCACGCAGGCCACGATGTCGTAGCCCTCCTCGGCGGCCCGCCGCGAGATCTCGGCGGCGTGGTCCGGGTATTCGGTCCGCGTGAGGTCGTACTCGATGCCGAGCTCCCGCAGGCGCGCCTCGATCTTCGGCAGCGCCCGCAGGGTCTTCCCCCGCCCGGCCACGGGATTCACGACGAGCAGGATCTTGGCCATGGGCCTCCCTCTCTCACGGAGTATACATGAGGATGGCGTTTTCGCGTCATCCGAGGGCCGCTCCAGAGGGATCCTGGCTCAGGATCCCGCCGGGTCCGGAACCGCGCAGTCTTGCCTCGGCGGGATTCCGTGCAAGGGGCCCTTCGAAGAAGCCCACGGAATGACGCGAGAACGTCATCCTCTGAGGACTTCTCCAGCGGGCTTCTTGCTCAGGATCCCGACGAGTCAAGAACGGGGCAGGCTATGCAAGAGGCCCTTCGAAGGGGTCCACGGAATGACACCTTTTCGGAACGGCGGAATCCCTTGCCGGAAACCCTTCGGGCTAGACCACGGAATGACGCGCCATGGTATCCTTCGAAAAACGAGGTGGACAGGAATGAGACAGGGTGCGCTTGCGGCGGTGTATATCCTGGCCAATGAGCGCCGCACGGTCCTGTACACCGGCGTGACTGCCGATCTCGCGAGACGGCTCTGGGAGCATCGGACGCACAGGGATCCCAAGAGCTTCGCCAGCCGGTACCATTGCACGAGGCTCGTCTTCTACGAAGTCGCGACGGACATCAGGGCCGCCATCGCGAGAGAGAAGCAGATCAAGAACTGGCACCGGGCTTGGAAGATCCGTCTGATCGAAAGCACCAATCCGGATTGGCTGGATCTCTCCGCGAGCTGGAAGAAGTGATTCCCGCGTCCCCGTCATCCGAGGCAGTCTTCAGAGGGCCGCTCGCTCAGGATCCCGCCATGCCCAGAACCGCGCGACCTTGCCACGGCGGGATTCCGTGTAAGCAGCCCTTCGAAGGAGCCCACGGAATGACGCGAAGGTGTCATCCGAGGCCCGCTCCAGAGGGCTCCTCGCTCAGGATCCCGGCGGGCCAGGAATCGCGCAGTCTTGCGGCGGCGGGATTCCGTGCAAGCAGCCCTTTGGAGGAGGCCACGGAATGACGCGAAATGCGAACGCGGCCCACGGAATGACGCCTTCGGCGTCACATCCTCTCGGGGACGGGGATGCCGAGGAGCTGGCCGAGCCCCTCCCGCAGCAGGCGGGCGAAGAGGGCCACGGTGAGGAGGCGGGCGGCGCGCTTGGCGGGATCGGGCTCCTGGATGACGGGGAAGTGGTGGTAGTAGGCGTGGAAGGCCTGGGCGGCGTCGTAGAGCTGGCGGGCCACGATGTTCAGGTCGAGGGAGTCCACGGCCATCTTCACCTGGATGGGCACGCGCATGAAGAGCGAGAGCAGGCCCCAGCCCTCCTCGTCGAAGTGCGGGGCGCACTGAGCCAGCGCGGCGGGGTCGGCGGGGTCGGGCACGGCGAGGCCCTGCTCGGCGGCCTTCCGGAGGATGTTCTCGGCCCGCACGCAGGCGTACTGGAGGTAGGGGCCGGTGTCGCCTTCGAAGGCGAGGGCCTGTTCGAGGTCGAAGGCCACCACCTGGTTCTTGTTGTACTTGACCATGTAGAAGCGGAGGGCGGCGGTGGCGAGGGCCTCGGCGCGGTGTTCCCACTGCGCCCGGTCGGTCGTCGCCAGCTCGGGCTCGCGGGACTCGATCTCGGCGAGGGCGCGGTCCTTCATCCGGTCCAGTAGGAGGTCGGCCTGGAAGCCGAGCCCCTTCCGGCCCGACATCTCCACGAAGGGCTTGGCCAGCTCCTCCTCGGAGAGCTCGAAGTGGGCGCCCTTCTCCATCTCGGAGCGCACGAACTTGGTGGCCAGCGCCACCATCTCGTAGGCGTAGTGGACGGAGCGCTCGGCCTCCTTCTCGTGCCCCATCTGCCGGAGCCCCTCCTTCACGATCTTCTGGAGGTAGGACTGGCGCACGTCGATGACGTTGTAGACCCCGGCGCCCCCGCCAAAGTGCGGTGAGGGTTCCGGACTCGCTCCGCTCGCCGGAATGACGAAATCGGACCCTGTGGCCGGGGCGACAGGCGCCCCCGCCTGTCCATCGCTCATGCCTGCTTTTTCGGCCTGTCCGGCACCCGTCCCCATGCCGTCATTCCGGCTTGTCCGGAATCCTTCCTGACCGGCGTGGGATTCTGGACGCGCTTCGCTTGCCAGAATGACGCCTTTGGATGGGGCGCGCGCGGCGCCGGCCGTGGCCCCTTCCCCTGCCGGCGATGTTTCCATAGTCGTCCCGGCGCTCGTGCGCCAGATGGGATAGGGCGCGCCGGGGAACGGGCGGTAGTGGAAGTCCCGGCCCAGCAGGCCGAACTTCCAGAGCTGGTAGGCCATGTCCTTGCCGATGTAGGTCACGGTGCCGTTGGAGCGGACGATGACCTTGTCGGCGTCGGACATGCCCTTGAACTCCTCCGACTCCTGGAGGGCCATGACCCAGCAGCCGCGGTTCTTGTCCTCCGAGTCGGCGGGCACCGGGTGGACGGCGCCCGAAGCCTTGAGCTTTTCGAAGCAGGAGGCCCAGAAGCCGATCTTGAGGATGTCGCTCTCGTGGGGCAGGACGTCGTAGCGGATGCCGAGGCGCTCCATGGTGCGCAGGTGGCAGCGGACCATCTCCTCGGCCACGAGGGCCGCCATCTCGGCCGTCTCGTTGCCGCCCTCCTCCATGAGGTGCAGGGTCTCCAGGCGCGCCGCCTTGCGGGCCTCGTCCCGGGCGTACCAGGGGGCGACCTGGGCGTAGAGCTCCCAGCAGAAGGCGTCGAAGCGCCCGAGGCAATTTAACAACAGGACCATCACAGGCTGCGGGTTAGCAAGGTGTTGCGGAAACTGACTCGATGGTGAATTGAGGTGATAGCTCCAGTTTTCCATCTGCCCCGGCAAGTCCGCGTGCAACTTTGGCGCAGAGGAACAGATGCGAATCAATGACCGAACGTCGGACGTCTGCAAACCCAGAATCCGCTGGAACCCCACGACGACGTCGGCCACCTGGACGCCGGTGTCGTCGATGTAGTTCTGGACCTCCACCTTCCGGCCGAGGTATCTCAGGCAGCGCACGAGCGTGTCGCCGAGGACGGCGTTGCGCAGGTGGCCCACGTGGGCGGCCTTGTTGGGATTGATGTTGGTATGCTCGACGATGATCTTGCCCTCGACGCCCGCGGGCAGGAAGCCGCGGGAGAGCAGGCGCTCCACCGCCCAACCCCGGTCCAGGAAGAGGTTCATGTAGCCGCCCGCGGTCCGGATCTCGCGCACGCCCGGCAGGCGGGTTCCCGCGAGCGCGCCGGCGATCTCGGCCGGCGGTCGTCGCAGCGGCTTGGCCAGCGCGAAGGCCACGGTGGTGGCCGCGTCTCCCAGCTCGGTCTTGGGCGGAAAGGTGAAGGGGATCTGGGCGGGATCGAGCGCCACTCCGAAGCGGGCCTGGATCTCGGCCGACAGGGCCTCCTGCCACGCGGATACGGCCGTCAACATGGTCGGACCTCCCTAGGAAGGACGGCACGAGACGGGAGCGGCGATGCAAGGGGCGGTCGCCGTCGGGTGACGGCTCCCACGGACTCTCTTGTTCTCACTTCCTCAGCCCCTCCCCGTCCTCTGGCCTTTCTCCCCTCTTTGTTTCAGTGGTCAAGCCGGAGCGATGCTCGGCTCACACGTCCTCTCTCTGCCGTTCCAGGTGGCAGGTGGCGTTCCACGCCTCGCAGTATATCCGCCCGTTGGAGTGCCAGCTGAAGACGTTGATGGCCGTGTTGTCCTGAATGAAGTACCGGGCGCGCTGGGGCTCTATCCTCATGAGCGCCGCCAGGATCATGCGGTTCGCCAGGCCGTGGGCCACCAGGAGCACGTCGCGGCAGCCCTCCAGCGTGGTCTTCTGCTCCAGGAAGAAGGTGACCACCCGGCCGTACAGCTCCGAGACCGACTCGCCCCCGGGAATGGCCCACTCGGGGTCGTCCAGCCACGAGGCGTAGGCCTCGGGCTCGTGGGTGCGCAGCTCCTCGATGGCCCGGCCCTCCCACAGGCCGCAGTGGAGCTCGCGGAGGAGCGGCGAGGTGACGAGCACGGGGATGTCCAGGCGGTCGGCGAGGATCTGGCCCGTGGTTCGGGAGCGGTCGAGATCCGACGTGTAGACCCGGTCGAAGCGCCACGCCTCCCCGGCCATGGTCTCGGCGAGCGCCTCGGCCTGGCCGATGCCCTTCGGCGAGAGCGGCACGTCCACGGAGCCCTGGATCCGCTTCTCCGAGTTCCACTCCGTCTCGCCGTGGCGGACCACGATCAGGGTGCGCATCGAACCTCCTGAGTCCCGCCGGGCGCGGCCCAGCGCCCGCCGCCCTTCGTCCTCGGCGCGGCCTCGGGCCCCATCCCGGTTTTCAACAACGGATCAAAAGGCTCCGGCGTTCCAGGAGGAGAGGATGTCCCGGAAGCGCTCGGCCACCTGGCGCTGGATGTCGGGCCCTCCGGACTGGGCGGCGTGCTGGATGACCGTCTGGCACATGGCCTGCACGGCCTCCGTGCCCTGCCCGTCGCGGACCCCGTGGTCGGCCTCGGCGAAGGCCATCTGGACCACGGGCCTGCCCTTCTCGCCGAGGACGGCGAAGGCCTCGTCCCGCAGACGCTCCACCAGGCGGAGGAGGCGATCCTCCACCTCGTCGTGGCCCGCGCCGGGCCGGGGGGCGGGGACGTCCAGCACGATCAGCCCCGTGGTGACCAGTCCGTACAGGAGCTTGGCGACTTCGAAGGTGGAGAGCGCGAGCCGCTCGGCGATGGTTTCGATGTCCGCCTGGCCGTCGATCTTGCTGAGGATGAGCCACTCCTGGGTGTTCAAGTTGATCTGTCCCTGCTTGCCTTCGGGGACCTGAAAGCGGGGCACCCTGTCCAGGGAGGGGATCTTCTTGGAGAGTACGCGCCACTCGTCCATCCGGCGCGCCGCCTCCATGAGCAGGTTGGTGTTGTTCTTGGTGATGGTGTGGGCGGGAGCCGCGTCACCCGGGCGGAAGTGGAAGGTGCCCGCGGACCAGGTGGAGAGGGCGTAGACGGCCTCCTCGCCCGCGAGCTTTCCCAAGGCGGCATGAACGATGCGGCCGTTTTCCAGGTAGATGGCGCCCGCCTCACCGTCTCGGTCGAGGTGGAAGCACCCGGTCTTGCCCGACACGGAGACGAGCTGGATGACGTCTGGCAGGTGCAGTTCCTTGAGTGAGCCCTGAAAGGTCATCATGAACACCCGACTCTGGGAAATGCCTTCCCGCCGAGCCCGTCCTCCCGTCTTTGACTCTGCCTTGCATCATTAATCTCTCTGACAGGAATCGCTATCAAGACAGAGGAGCAAACTGTACCACACGCCCCCGGCAGGGTCAAACCGCGGCCCGGCCCGGGGGGAGTGAGGAGTGAGGAGAGCGAGAGACCGCCATCCACGACAACGGCTGCCTTTCTCGACAGTCCTTTCCCGGCTCTTCAGCCCCTCGCCTCTCGCGCCTAGCGTTTTGCGTCTAGCTTCTTGCGTCTCCCGTCTCCCGTCTCGCGTCTCGCGTCTCGCGTCTAGCTTCTTGCGTCTCCCGTCCCGCGGCTCACCCGTCGCACAGACGGGTCATCCAGAGGGCTCCTTCGAGGGGAACCTTGCTCAGGATCTCGTTGGATTCAAAACCACGCGGACTTGTATCGGCGGGATCCCGTGCATGAAGCCCTTCGATGCCGCCCACGGGATGACGCCCGAACAGAATTGGGAACAACGGGCGCCTCGCGTCCCGCTCACCCGTCGCGCTCGGGAGAGCGCTCCTACCCCAGCCTTCTCCGTGCTCTCCGCGCTCTCCGTGGTGAATCCTTCCTTGCCTCTCGCGTCTCGCGCCTCGCGCCTGACGTCTCGCCTCTCGCGTCTCGCCCCCTAGAAGCTCCACATGAACGAGAACCTCACCGCTTGAGGATAGGCCGGGTTGAAATAATCCGTGGCGCCGTTGGTGATCCCGCGGGAGGCGAAGCGCCGGTCGAGGAGGTTCGTGACCGTCCCCTGCACCGTCATGGCGCGGAAGGCGTAGCGCACGCTCAGGTCCAGCGTGGAGTAGCCCGGCAGGTCGGGCCGAACGTTGAGCAGGTCGTTGTCCAGCACCTGCGGGCCGACCCAGTGGCCGTAGAGCTCCACGCTCAGGTCCGGATTGGACCAGGAGAGCCCCGCCGAACCCGAGCCCCTGGGCACCATGGGCAGGCGGTGTCCCGCGTAGGGCCCGGCCGTCACCTCGCTCTCCAGGTAGGAGCCCGTGAGGTGGAAAGCGAAGCCCGCCGGCAGCGGGATGTGCGCCTCCGCCTCGACGCCCTTGCGGGTGGAGCGTCCCACGTTCTGGTTCTCGCCGATGAAGAGCTTGGGATGGGTGAGCACGTAGACCACCTCGTCGGTCATGTGCATGCGGAAGCCCGTCACGCTGAAGCGCCATCCCTCCTTGAGGTAGCGCCATCCCCCTTCCCAATCCCCGGCCCGGGTCGAGCGCAGGTCAGGATTGGAGTAGAAGCCCGGGTAGGCGAAGAGATCCACGACGGACGGGATGCGGTAGCCCTCCGAGTAGGTCAGGAAGAGGGAGGACCACGGCCCCGTGTGCCAGAGCAGGCCCGAACGCCAGGTGGATTCCCTGAAGACCCGCTCCTCGTCGTTTCGGGCGCTGAAGAGGTCCGAATAGCCGTAGGCGCTGCGGTCCGTCCTTGCGCCCACGACGAGGTGCAGATCGCCCCAGCCCAGGTCGCCCTGGAGATAGCCGCCCGAGTTGTGCTGGCTGAGATCGCTCCGGCTCGCCGGACGCTTGTTCTGCCCGTAGATGTCGGTGGTGAAGCCGTCGGCGCTCACGGTTCCCGAGGAGAGGTCCGCGCCGCCGGACGAGGTGAAGGACCATCGCCCCGACTTCCAGGTGCGGTTCGCGTCGGTGAGAACGCCCTGAAGATCCTCTTGATCCGACCCTAGGAAGCCCGAGCCGTAGCGGCCGGTGGTGAGCGTGTCGCGGTCCTGGCGACGGCCGTAGGCCTGGGCCGAGAAGGTCCAGCCGCTGGCGGGGGTGAAGGCGTAGCGGAGGCTGGCCAGGTACTCCCGGCCGCGGGTCCCGTCGTAGCGGTTGTAGGGGTCCTGGCGGGGATTCTGGGCCATCTCCCGGGCCGTCAGCGAGCCGGGATCGCTGATCGCACCTCCGGAGTATTTCACGAGGAGAGCGAACTGGTTGGAGCGGTCCGGGGTGTAGCTGAGGCGCACCAGGCCGTCGTCCAGCCGGTAGCCGTCGTTCTCTCGCCAGCCCTTGGCGTGCCTCTGGGTCGCGGTGGCGTAGAACTCCCAGGGGCCGAAGCTGCCGGAGGCGTGGGTCCTCGCCTCGCGCTGGCCGAAGGAGCCGGCCTCCCCCTTCAGGTCCAGCCGCGGGATGCCCGGGTCCCGCCTCGTCACGATGTTCACGACGCCAGCCAGGGCGCCCCCGCCGTAGAGGGGCCCGGAGGCGCCCGGGTAGATCTCGATGCGCTCCACGTCCTCGAGGGGGATGAGGTCCCAGCGGACGCTGTTGTCCTGGATGTCGTTCAGGCGGACGCCATCCAGGAAGACGGCCATGCTCGCGCCGTCGGGGAAGCCGCGCAGGTCCGCGCTACTCTCCACGGGATTGCCGGTGATGTTGTGCAGCACCACGCCCGGAAGGCTCTCCAGGACCTGCTGGACGGTCGTCGCCCCCATCTTCTGGATGGCCTCGCGCGTGATGACCGTGACGCCGGCCGCCGTGTTCAGAATCTGCCGCTCCTCCACGGGTATCCGCTCGCCGAAGACGGTGACGACCGTGCCGTAGTTCTCCAGGAGCTTCTGGGCGTCCTGGGCGGACACCGGGGTGACCATGGCCGCCGCGAGGAGGGTGCACGCCACCACGATTCTGGCTCTCATCCTTCGTCTCCCATCATCAAAGGGTGCGGACCGCGCCCGGCCCCGTCCGCATTTCCACTGGCCCCAGCCGGGGGCCGATTTCCGCACAGAGGCACCTCCTCGCGCCGGCCCGATCTGGCCGTCATCGTTCGCCGGGCCCCGCCGGAGAGCCGTCCTCGCCTTCGCCCGCATCCGCCGTCCCCGACGCCGGCCTCTCGCCACGCGGATCGGGAAACCAGCAGAGGGTCCCCGAAAGCTCCACGGGCCTGAAGGCGACGCCGAAGGCCTGGCGCAACAGCCGGCCCTGCTCTTCGGCTCCCTCCGGCATCGGCTTCACGATCCCCTCGCCGTTGAGCAGGACGAGCCTCTGCCCGAAGAGGCGCGAGAGGTTCACGTCGTGCGTGGCCAAAAGGACCGACCGCCCCTGGGCGGCCAGCTCGGAGAGGCTCCGGAAGAGAACCATTTGGTTGGCCAGGTCCAGGTGGCTCGCCGGCTCATCCAGGACGAGGTTCGGAGTGTCCTGAACCAGGGCCCTGGCGAGGGAGACCTTCTGAGCCTCGCCGCCGCTCAGGCTGTCGGCCCGCCGCTCCCAGACCGGGGCCAGGCCGAGCCTCCTCCGGACCTCCTCCAGCCGGACGGCCAGAGGCCTGGGCGCCGGGGGCTGCTCGCGGTGCGGGTAGTCGCCCAGCTCCACGATCTCGCTCACCCGCCACTCCTCCGGCGTTTTGGGGCTCTGGGCCACGTAGGCGAGCTGCTTGGCCCTCGCGACTCGCGACCAGCTCTCGACGGGCCGTCCGTCCAGCAGGGCCTCTCCCTCCGAAGGCGCCAGAAGGCCCGCGGCGATGCGCAGGAGGGTGCTCTTTCCGGCCCCGTTGGGACCCGCCAGGGCCACCACCTCCCCCGGCCGGATCGCGAGGTGGACACCCCTCAACAGCCGATGCGCTCGCGGATAGGCGAAGTGGACGTTTCTCAGCTCGATCACGGCAGCTCCCTCCGGCTGGAGCGGACGAGCAGGACCAGGAAGACGGGAGCCCCCACGAGGCTGGTGTAAACGCCGACCGGCGCCAGCCAGGAACCTCCGACGAGCTTCCCCGCGGTGAGCGCCGCCAGGAGGAAGGCGGCGCCCAGCAGGAAGGAGGCGGGCACCAGGACGCGGTGGCGGCGACCGGCGGTCAGGCGGGCCAGGTGCGGCACCACGAGCCCCACGAAGCCGAGCATGCCGCAGAGCGTGACTGCGGCGGCCGCCAGGACGGTGGCCAGCAGGAGAGCCTCGCGGCGCACCCGCTCCACCTCCAGCCCGGTGGCGCGCGCCTCGTCGTCCGTGAGGAGCAGCAGGTCCAGCCCCCTTCCCCTGGGCATGAACCGGGCCAGCGTGTAGAGGCAGGGAATGCCCAGCAGGAGAGGAATGGCCACCGGCGGGGTGGGGATGAAGCCGACGAGGAAGGTCGTCACGTAGGCCAGCTGCTCGGGCGAGAGCCATACCGTGAGCATCCGCGCGCCCGCCGCGAAGGCCGTGTTGGCCACGACGCCGCCCAGCAGGAGGGTCTCCGGCTTGCCGCCGGCCAGCTTCATGAGCCCGGCCAGGGTGAGCAGGCCACCCACCAGGGCGGCGGCGCCCCGCAGCGCCATGCCCCCGCCCGCGGCGGCCGTGCCGAGGAAGAGCGTCGCCCCCACGGCGGCGAAGGT
>JBAWEQ010000035.1:0-10494 GCA_049591295.1 Acidobacteriota bacterium | reverse complement strand
TGTCGCTGCGCGCGTCGGCTTCCCTCCCCTCGATCTGCTCCGGCGACATGTACTGGAAGGTGCCGACCAGCGTCCCCTCCGCCGTCAGCGGCGTGCTCTGCGTCGGCATGGCCGTCAGCGACGAGCCCCCCTGCGGGGCCGCGCCCGGCTTCGCCAGCCCGAAGTCCATCAGCTTCGCACCGGAGGGCGTCAGCATGATGTTCCCCGGCTTCAGGTCCCGGTGCACCAGGCCGTGCCGGTGCGCGCTGTCGAGCGCCTCCGCGATCTGGATCCCGACCCGCTGCACCTGCTCCGCCGGCAGCGGCCCGCGCTTCAGCCGCTCCGCCAGCGTCTCCCCCTCCAGCAGCTCCATCACCAGGTAGTCCACCCCGTCCTGGTGCCCCACGTCGTAGAGCGCGCAGATGGCCGCGTGGTTCAGGCTCGAGATGGTCTTCGCCTCCCGCTCGAAGCGCTGCTTAAAGTCCGGGTTCGACGCCAGCGCCGCCGGCAGGACCTTGACCGCCACCTCGCGATCCAGCCGCGTGTCCTTCGCCCGATACACCTCCCCCATCCCGCCCGCGCCCAGCGGCGAGAGAATCTCGTAGGGGCCCAGCTTCGTACCCGTCGTCAGTGGCATATCGTTTCTCCGGCGATCACGCGATCCTGTTGCGGGCAGGCCTTCGAAGGCCCCTTCACCGCCGTCTTGCCCTTCCACCTTCCGCCATCCTGCATCGCCTGCCGCGGGGCGGCCCTCACAGTCGAACCTGCCGCCACGTCCCGACGGTGTTCGAATAACTCCGGGCGCCCTACCCTCCGCATCGCGCTAAGGCTTCCTTCTACGCCCAAGAACAACGCCCCGCATCTGACGCTTCCCGATGAGAAACGCGGAAGCCGCGGACTCCTCATTCCTCCTCCGCGGGGAGGCCCGCGGGCAGCTACTCGTCATGTCGGCCATCGCCGGCACGGAAGGACAGGGCATGCTGCATGAGCTGCCAGGGCTCCCGAAGTTCATCGGGACTCCTTTAACGCCTTGGTCCAGTTCGTGACCACGACGGCGCCGTCGGGCTCGGCGTCGGGCGAGGCGCGGATCACCAGGAACCGCTGGCCGTCGGGAGACACGTCGTAGGGGTGGCAGTAGCGGGGGAGCTCTCCGTCCACTCCGAGCCCGAGGAGGAAGAGGGACTGCGGGCCAGAGACCTCGAGGCCGGCCCCGGACCGGCGGAGCGTGACGCTCTTCAGCATCCCATCGGGGGCCACGTAGAAGAGATCCGGGGCGCTCCGGCACCAGACGGGCATCCGGCCCCCTCCGATCGAAACCTGGCGCTTGGGTCCCCGAGGCATGGCCTGGACGTAGACCTCCCCCTGACCCGACTCGTCCGAGTCGAAGGCGATCCACCGCCCGTCCGGCGAGGCTTCCGGATGCTCCTCTGAGAACACAGAGTCCCCGCTCAGAGGCTTGGGCTCGCCCCCCGCGACCAGGTCCACGAGGACCCGTGTATGCCTACCGGCGTCCGACAGGCTGTCGGCGAGTATGTGCCGTCCGTCAGGCAGCACGGTGGGGGAGACCTTATCGCCCATCGTCCGGACGAGGGGCGTTTCGGGCCCGCTGCTCGCCGGCCGCTCAAAGAGGTCGTAGAAGCCGAACCGGTCGGACACGTAGACCAGCCGGTCGCCGCGGGGGAACCACGCAGGGTTGAACTCGTCGTTCCGATCCGCCGTGACGCGCGTTGCCGTTCCCCGCGTCGCATCCAGGACCCAGATGTCCAAGTTCCGGGCCCGGGACACATCCCGCGCAGCAACCGCCAGGTTCCGCCCGTCCGGAGAGAACCTCACGTCGGTGTACCCGCCGGTTTCCCCCAGGGTTCCCAGCTCGCGGCCGGTGCGGTCTACCCAGACCAGCCGGCGGCTCAGAGACCACGACTGGTAGGCGACGCGGTCCCCGGCTGCGCTGCACCCCAGATAGAAATCAGCGGTCAGCCAGTGGACATGCTGAAAGGCGGGGACGGCGTCGCCGACAAGCTTTAGGCGGCGCGGGTCGAACCTCCATGCGAGGACCGCGTCGTCGCGCCCAAACAGCAGGTAGCCAGGCTCCGCGAAGACGGCCGAAGAGTCCGCGTGGAAGAGCCGTCGGACCTCTTTCGAATCGAGCGAGGCGAGCACGAGGGAGGTCTTTGTCCGGTCCACGTTGGGCGCGACGAATACGAAGTGGGTTCCATCAGGAAGGAAGGAGGGGTGCGCGTTGGCGACATCTCCCTCCGCCGTGTCGACGGCCGTGACCGGACGGAGTGCGCCTCCGGTGGCGGATACGGCCATGATCGGGCCGCCCCACTCCATTTCGAAGAGGATCGTGCCCCGGCTGCCCCACGCGCCCGAAAAGGCCCCGCCGCTGTCGCAGACCGTCTGGGCGGCTCCTCCGTCTGCATCGACACGCTTGAGCTTCCCGTCCGAGAAGAAGGCGATCTCTCGGCTGTCGGGTGACCAGAAGGCACCACGCACGTCGTCCGCGGCCGGGATGCGTCGCACCTCGAGGTTGTCGAGCGACCGCACGCCCACCGAGATCTTCCCCGAGTCATTCGCCTGGAGAAGGAGGAGCCGCCGGCCGTCCGGAGAGAGCTGGACGGACCCGATGAAGCCCTTGCCCGACGGGGGCGGGATCATGAATCGCAGCGTCTCCTGGGGCTCTCCCGTCCGGTGGGGGTACAGCGCGGCGAGGACGCCAAAGAGAATCGCCAGCGCCGCCAATGTCCAAGCCAGTCTCTCCCTTCTCCTCCAGCCCCGAGCGGCGGCGGGGCGAGCCGTCAGTTGCGAACAGCCTGCGCCTATCCACTGGAGTTGGAGCTTCACGTCGTGGGCCGTCTGCAGTCGTTCCTCGGGGTCCTTGGTCAGGCAGGCCCGGACGAGCTGCTCCAGCGCAGGAGGAGCGGCGGCCTGGATGGACGCGATGGAAGGCGGTTCCTCCTTCAGGATGGCCCCCGCGAGGGACGCGCGGCTTTTGCCGGAAAAGGCTCGCCGCCCGGAGGCCATCTCGTAGAGCACGCATCCGAGGGCGAAGATGTCCGTGCGCGCGTCCGCCTCGCCCCCTTCGAGCTGTTCGGGGGCCATGTACGGATAGGTGCCGACGAGGGCGCCCTTCTCCGTCAGTGGGCCTGAGGGCAAGCTCTCCGTGGGCAGGTCGGTGGCACGGACGATCCCGCCCATAGCCGCCGCGCCGAGGTATTTGGCTAGGCCGAAGTCGAGCAGCTTGACTCCGATCTTGGTTAGCATGACGTTGCCCGGTTTGAGGTCCCGGTGGACGATGCCCTGCCTGTGGGCTTTGCCCAGTGCGTCGGCGATCTCCATGCCGTATCGGCACACCTGTTCGGTAGGGAGCGGCCCCCGCCTGAGGCGAACCTCGAGGGTCTCGCCCTCGAGGAGTTCCATGACCAGGTAGTCCACGTCGTCCTGGGAGCCCACGTCGAAGAGCGAACAGATGTGCGGGTGGTTGAGGCTGGAGATGGCCTTGGCCTCCCGCTCGAAGCGCTCGCGCAGTGCGGGCCGGTCTGCCATGTGCTCAGCCAGCACCTTGATGGCCACCTCGCGGCCCAGGCGAGTGTCGCGCGCCCGGTAGACTTCGCCCATTCCGCCCGCCCCGAGGGGGGAGAGGATTTCGTAGGGGCCAAGGCGCGCACCTGCCGAAAGCGTCATCCCCACACCTCCCGGACCAGGTCTTCCATGCGGGTGTCGGCCAGGATGCCCTCCCACTGAGGCATGGTCCTGGCCAGCACGACCATGGGGTCGCGTTCAACCACGGCGCGCCGCGCGTACCCGATGGCCAGGTCGCCGAGGCCGGCGGCCGAGGACGCAGCGGCTAGCCAGTAGGGGGCCACAAACTCGTAACGGGAACGGGCTTCGAGCTCGCCGAAAACCGCGCGCGCGAGGTCGGGATTGCCCGAACGAGTCTGAACGAAGGCCATGGTGCCGAGCACCCAGGTGTGCCGCCCGGAGATCGAGAGCAGGGCCGGCGCCATTGCTAGAGTGCGGTGCAGGTCCCCCTTGGAGAGCAGAGCCTGCAGGAGCACCCACTGGGCGAGGAAGGAGTCGGCATCGATATCCACCGCCCGCTCTCCCGCCGCCACCGCTTCCTCAAAGCGTCCCGCGTAGCACAACAGCAGGGCATGCTGTGCGGCGACCCACGCGTTGAGGGGATCGTCGGCGGCGGCCCGTCCCGTCTCCTCCACGGCCCGCTGGCCGCTCATCGTCCCCAGGCCGAAGGACCAGAGCGCCCTCTCACAGATGCTTCGGCCGTGCCTCGGGTCGGCCTTGAGCGCGCGGCTCCAGGACTCCTCGGCGCGGGCCGCATCGCGGTCGTACTGCGCCTCCACGCTCGCGAGCGTGGCCCACGCCTCCGCCATGTCCGGCGCAATGGCAAGCGCCTTCTGGGCCATGGCCTTGGCTCTCGGCATGACTTCGGAGGAGGGGGCGGAGCCGAACGTGCCCGTCAGCCGACGGGCGTCCGCCAGCCATGCCATGGCGTCTGCGTACCGGGGGTCCAGCTCCAGGGCACGATCGAGGAAGGGGATCGCCAGGAGGATGAAGCGGCCGCGCAGCACGAGCAGGGCCCGTCCCTTGAGGAAGAGTTCGTAGGCTTCCACGCTTGCGGTGCCCCTCCGGGGTGGAACCTGACCTCCCCCACCCCGGGAGGCGATGCTCAGCCGGGCCGCGATGGCCCCCGCCAGCTCGTCCTGCACCTCAAAGACGTCCGTCATCTCCCGGTCGTACCGTTCCGACCAGAGCTGGTAGCCGTCCGCCGCGTTCACGAGCTGCGCCGTGATGCGCAGGCGGGATCCCGAGCGACGCACCGTTCCCTCTAGGATCGTGGCTACGTCGAGCTTTTCGCCGATCGCCCGGAGGTCCTCGCGGCGCCCCTTGAACGCGAAACAGGAGGTCCTGGCGGCCACCCGAAGCCCTTCCACGTGGGCGAGGGCGTTCAAGATCTCGTCGGTCACGCCGTCCGAGAAGTACTCGTCGTCTGGTCCGCTCAGGTTGTTGAAGGGCAACACCGCAATGGAGTGCGCCCCAGCGCCCTCTCCCGGCGTGCCGCCGGCCGCAACCTCGCTCAGTTCGAGCCTCACGTCGCGGATGTCCCGGGGACGGGCCTCGGCGTCTTTTCGCAGGCAGCGCTTGAGGATGTCTCGGACTCGCGGCGGCGTCCCCGCGGGTAGCGAGGCCCAGTCGGGCTCGCGCTCCAAAATGCGGGCGATGAGGTCCGAGACGGTCTCCCCGCTGAAGGCGGGCCGGCCGGTGAAGCACTCGAACAGCACGCAGCCGAAGGACCAAATGTCGCTGCGCCGGTCCACCGGCCTGCCGCGCGCCTGCTCGGGGCTCATGTAGGCCGCCGTGCCCAGGACGGCGCCCACCGCGGTGGCGCCCGGATGCGCCGTCATCGTGGGCGAGTCGGCCTGACCCTGCCGCTCCGGAGGAGGTTCGTCGCTCTTGGCGAGCCCGAAGTCCAGCACCTTCGCGGTTCCCGCGGGAGTGATCATGACGTTGCCCGGCTTGAGGTCGCGGTGCACGATCCCGCGCTCGTGCGCGCCTTCTACGGCGGCGGCCACCTGAATGCCGACCTGCAGGGCCTCCCTTGGGGGCAGCGCTCCTCGGGCCAGGCGGGCCGCGAGGGTCTCTCCTTCCACGAGTTCGAGCACGAGGTGGGGCGCGCCGCCGTCCTCATCGAGACCGTAGATCGAGGCGATGTTCGGGTGGTTGAGGGAAGCCAGGGTCTGGGCCTCGCGCCGGAACCTCGCCAGGCGCTCGGGGTCGGCGGCAAAGATCGAGGGCAGCGCCTTGATGGCCACCTCGCGCCCGAGGCGCGTGTCGCGCGCCCTGTACACTTCGCCCATGCCGCCCGCGCCGAGGGGCGAGAGGATCTCGTAGGGTCCGAGGCGGGTGCCGGGGGCAATGGTCACGGCCTGCTCTCGGCGGTGTAGAGGACGGAGCGCCTTCGCCTGAGATCGTAGGTCCAGGAGCGTCCGTCGGCGGAGAACGACAGACCGGTGATGTTGACCGCGCCGGCGGCGTCGGATGGGGCTAACGTCATGAAGGGAGTTCGGGCGCCGGTCTTGACGTCCATCTTCTCGACGCGGGCCGGGACCCTCGTGAAGTCTCCGATGAAGAGCGTGGCTCCATCGGGGGTCCACTGAATGACGTTCTCCCCCTTGCGGATGCCGGGCAGCGGCCTGGGGGCGCTGCCGTCGGCCGGGTAGAGCGCGAATCTACCTTCCGGTCCCTGGGCGACGAAGGCCCGCCCATCCGGCGCAACCACCCGCGCCGAGCCGAGCGAGTCGGTGACCACTCCTTCCGGCGTCACCGGACGCGGCGGTCCGCCTGCCAGGCTGACCTGGTAGATGCGGGCCGCATGCCCCGCCTCGTTGCCCGTGACGAGGATGTGCTTCCCGTCGGGCAGCCACAGGGCCAGCTGGATGGCGGCGAGAGGGCCCACGTCGAGCGTCCTGCGCTCACCGGGACCGGTCGGATAGAGCACGAGCTGGGGCGGTGTCGTGAAGATGGCCGCGAGCGCCCACCGCCCATCGGGCGACAGACCCATGCCTTCCCCTTCACCGAGCACGATCGGGGGCGATCCATCCGTTCCCCTCAGGCACACGGCGTAGTTCGGACCGAAGGCGTTCGATTGATCGGTGAACAGCAGCCTTCGGCCATCGTCCGAAACGAACGGCCCGCTCCCGGCGTCAAACCATGAGAGATCGATGGGGGACTTGGCTCCGGGGGCCAGGGTCCAGAGCTCGTTGCGCCCGTCGTCGCGAGAGAACAGCCCTCGCCCGTCGGGCAGGATGTCGAGCACCTGGAGCCAGCCCGGGCTTGACAGCAGGGCCCTCTTGCGGCCCTGCAGGTCCACCGCGAAGACGCTGTCGGAGTTGGATCCCCCCTCTCGAGTGCCCGAATAGATGACCTCACTGCCTCCGGCAGCCCAGGCCAGGCCTTCCAGGGACTGGAACCCCGTGGCCAGGGTGGTGGACTTGCCCGAGGCATCCACCACGAGGACCGACCCGCGGTCGTCCCACTTCAGGGGGTGCTCGAAGAACGCGAGGCGATCGCCCCGGGGGGATACGCGCACGTCGCTGAGATACCCAGGCGTGTGGTAGAGCACGGTTCCGATGGGGTACTCGAGGCGGTCGGCCTGGTCCACCGTGCGAAGCACCGCGAGGCGCGAGCCGTCCGGGGACCAGTCCGCCTCCCGGACGTTTTCCAGCATGGAGCGCACGGCCTGGCCGCCGAGCGGCAGGACGCCGAGGGTTCCCTCGAAGAGCCGGTGACCCAGGTACCGAGGTCCCGTGAGCACGGCCATCTCCCCTTTGGAAGAGATGGAGAGAAGGTGCGCGTTGCCCAGCCCCAGGGAGCGGGGTTCCGGGTAGTCGCCCTGGATGGCAAACAGCTCGGGCTCGTTGCCGGTGGCCGCGGCGCTGTAGACGATCGTCTGCCCGTTGGGAGAGAAACGGGCGTTGAAGATCGTCTCGGAGCGAAAGGTCCTCTGGGTGAAGGCGAGGCGCTGGAATGGCGAGGCCGCGGGTACGGAGCCTCTCCGTCCGATCAGGAATGCGACCGCGCTCGCGGTGGCAAGAAGGAACAACCCGCCGAAAAACAAGGGGACGCGGCCATTTCGTCCGGCGGACGTTCCTTTCAAGGCGCCCACGATCTGGCCGGGCGCCGAGGTTGAGGCGTCGCTGGAGGACTCGAGCGCAAAGGCCAGGTCCCTCGCGGACTGGAAGCGCTCGGAGGGGTTCTTCTCCAGGCACCGTCGTACGACCCGTTCGAGATTGGGAGAGATGAGCCGGCCCGTCGCGGAGGGTTCGGGCGGGTCCTCCTTTAGGATGGCGTTCATCGTCTCGACGGCGGAGTCCCGCCGGAAGGCGCGCTGTCCGGTGAGCATCTCGTAGAGCACCACGCCCAGCGAGAAGATGTCGGAGCGGTGGTCCACCGCCTGTCCGCGGACCTGCTCGGGGGACATGTACCCCGAAGTGCCCAGAAGCGCCCCGGGCTCCGTCCCCTGATGCAGGGTGGGGGACGCGGTCTGGGAGGAGGCGAGCAGGGAAGGCAGCTGGCGGGCCAGGCCGAAATCGAGAATCTTGATCCGGCCGTCCAGGGTAGTGAAGAGGTTCTCCGGCTTCACGTCGCGGTGGATGATGCCTTTCTCGTGCGCGGCCGCGAGCCCCTGGGCGGTTTGGGCCGAGCACTCCACGGCCTTGCGCTGGGGCAGTGCGCCCCCGGCCAGCCTTTCACGAAGGGTCTCGCCCTCAAGGAGTTCGGTCACCGCGTAGGCGATGCCGTCGTGTTCGCCGAAATCGAAGATGGCCAGGATGTTCGGGTGGCTCAGCGCCGCCACGGCCTTGGCCTCGCGCTCGAAGCGGGCCAGCCGATCTGGGTCCCCGGCGAACTCCTCCGGGAGGACCTTCACCGCCACGTCGCGGTCCAGCTTGGTGTCGCGCGCCCGGTACACCTCCCCCATCCCGCCCGCGCCCAGCGGCGAGAGAATCTCGTAGGGGCCCAGCTTCGTACCCGTCGTCAGTGGCATCTCAGCGTCCTTTGGGAGAAAGCGAGGCGTTGGGAGCAGGGTGAGGAGGAAGGAGGAAGGAGAGGAAGGCCAAGGCGCCCCTCGTCCGCCCCGACGCGTCGCCGCAGAGGCATCCCGATGCCGCTCCAAGAGACCCCTTCATTCTCGCTCCTTCTTTCCCTGGCTCTCTGGTTCCGTCACTGCCTGATCCCCGCGCTCCAATGCGTAACGAAGACGATGGGGAGGGACTCGGTCCGCTGGGGCCGCATGACGATGAAGCCGTTCCCCCCGGGCATGGGATCGAAGACCCACGCGTTGCTGGGAAGCTCGCCGAGCTGGATCTTGGCCACCTGGTGCGGCGTCCCCACCTCGACGGCGCTCCCGTTGGAGGCCACGGAGGCCTCCATGAGCTTCCCATCGGGGGTCCTGTAATAGAGTCCCTTTCCGCCGGGCTCCCACCTCGGGCTGACCCCGCCGCCCTGCGAGACCTGCCACTTCCCGCCGGCCTGCGGGTAGGAGGTGATGTAGATCTCGGATTTGCCCGACTCGTTGGACTGATAGGCGATCCAGTGCCCGTCCGGCGCGAAGGCCCCCATGCCCTCCAGGAACTGGGTCTGCACGAGGGGAACGGGTTTCTTGTCCCCGAAGAGCGGCAGGAGGAAGAGGTCGGCCAGCGTCTTACCCTTCGAGTCGACCTGCGTGAAAGTGAGGTACCGGCCATCCCGGGACCAGTCCGTGACGTACTTGTCGCCGTCGGAGACGAGGAGCGACTCGGCGTCCCCCGCGCCCGTGGCGCTCTTCACGTAGATGTCGAAGTGGCCCTTCCGGTTCGACGAAAAGGCCACCTTGCTCCCGTCCGGCGACCAGACGGGGAAGGTGTCGAAGGCGGGATTGAAGGTGAAGCGGGTCCTCACGTTGCGCGCCAGGTCCACCAGCCAGATGTCGAGGTTCTTCGTCTGGGTGTCCTGGACCTCCTCGGCGAGGCGCTTCCCGTCGGGCGAGAGGCGGATGTCGAGGACGTGGGCCGGCTCCCCCACGCTGCCGGCGTCGCCGCCGCTGGCGTTCAGCAGGACCAACTGCACCCCGGCGTTATCGCCGGTCTGATAGACGAGCCGCCCATCCAGGGAAGCGGAGAAGTGGCCCAGGCGGTAGCTCTCCGGGTTGGCCACCTCCTCCGCCACGGGGAAGGCCTCGCCCGTGGTCTTGAGGCCGCCCGCGTCGAAGGGCTGGGCCATGAGCGTGCGGTCCCGGAGAAAGAGGATGAAGCCGGGGGGAGCGTAGAGGCCCTGGCTGTCGGACTGGAAGAGGAACCGCTTCTCCTTGCCGTCCAGCGAACCGAGGTAGAGGCCGTTGGTCGCCTGGGACGTGGACGTGGGGTTGCCGCCCCAGTAGAGGAAGTGCTTTCCGTCGGGGAGGAACTCGGGCCACCTCAGGCTCGTCTCCTGGCGGGACTTGTCCAGCGGCAGCAGATCGGCCGGAGCGCCCCCGGCCGACGGCACGCCCTGGAGGCCGCCGTAGACATCGGGGGAGAAGACGATGACGCCCTTGGGGCTCCAGGCCCCGCCTCTGCCGCCGGGCACGTCGCAGAGCGTTTCCGGCGGGCCGCCGAAGGTGTCGATCTTCTTGAGCTTCCCCGACACGAAGAAGCCCACCGACCGGCTGTCCGGCGACCAAAAGGGGAAGGTCGCCTCCTCGGTCCCCTCGAGTGGCTGCGCCGTGAGCGAGTCGAGGGGCCGAATCCACAGGAGCCGCTTGCCGGTCGCGTCGTCCGCCTCGAAGACCAGCCGCGTGCCGTCGGGCGAGAGGACCGGTCCGCCGGTGCTCGCCTCGAAGGAGAAGGAGGTCTTATCCGGCGGCAGGATGTAGGAGCGGACGGTCCGCGGGTGGACGGAGGCTTCGCGGAAGTAGGCCGCGGCGAAACCCGACGCGAGCACGAAGAGCGCCGCCGCCGCGCCCCACGCCAGCCGCTGGCG
>JBAWEQ010000034.1:0-1677 GCA_049591295.1 Acidobacteriota bacterium | reverse complement strand
CGGAGCCTTATACGTACCGCTCTTAAAGCGATCAAGAAGGCTACTGAGGTTATCACGCAGGTTTTCCTCATATTCCTCTGCCGTCTGCCCATCGACGCCCGGAGCGCCATCCTTGCGGGTCCGCAGGTAGGCCTCCAGCAACCGGTCAATGTCGACATAGTGATTAAGCGATGTAAATGCCATCTCGGGGGCCTTTCCGGCCAGTTCCGCTATCTTCTGCAGTTTCGTTGAGACGGTTTCGGGACTTGGCATTCCCTCCATCTTTCCCTCCAAAAGTTCCATGCTGTGGCGCCCCCTTCCCTCCTCGGGGTCCCTTGGGGCAGGTTCCCCCGACTCATAGGTACTATTGAGCGCTCCGACTCCCTGTCACCCTTCTCCTCAGGCTTCGTTGCCTTCGCCCTCAGATACCGCTGAGCGCTTGATTGTTCGCTCCTATGTCCGGCCAAGCGCAGTCAGACAAGGCCCGGCGGAGATCAGCGGCTCCGCCATTCCGCAATTCTACGCGGAGATGACAGGGTCTCCCAGGTTCCTGGAGAACCCCGATGTGTGCATGCCCCGCTCTCGGACCCCGGCAGGATCTCGACGTAATGCCGTTTTGCGCCGAAATATCGCCTTCCGCCATCATGAAAGCGTCGGCTCCCGCGACTAGATCTATTTCGAGGCTCTATCACGCGGCCTACCCACTCCCTGTGTACGCTTCGCAGCGCAGGTTACCCTGCCACCACGCAACACTCGGTTCCGGCTGTCGGCACACTTGGCCGGGCGGGATTGTGTACCCGCTGGGTTCTAATGAGAAATTTCAGAGATGTTCGCACCTCCTTCCATTCTCCCAGGCTTGGCCTGGCGCACCATGACTGAAACCACCGGAGACGCATCGGGCTGGCTGTGGATCAGGAAGCACACCAGATTTGTCCACGGCGTATTCGTCGGGTAGCCAAGGGCAGTTGCCTGCCCCCAGCCCCCTCAGATCCGGACGTGCGCGATTGAACGCATCCGGCTCTTCACATCATGGTTTTGCTGCATAGACAGAGTGAGCTACCCGAGGTCTCGGAAGAGGGTACTTCTCAAGCAGTCGACCGAAGCGTTCCGAATTCATCCTCGAACGTTGAGAGCGACGATTGAGCCACTTTCGCCATACCGCATGCACTTCCCGGTAAAACCTTGACAGAGCACGGAAATTACCTGTGACTCCGTAATACTGGTTATGTCCCATGAGCTTGCGGCACAGCGTCTGATGTTGCAGTCGAATCGGCATATGCCGTTGGGATTTGCACCATTGGGCTACCCGCTTGAGCGCACGGGCAAAGCGGTCTTTCGCCGTCTTGCGCTGGATAATCCAACGCCCTTTGCGCGACTTACCCCACAGGTGAGTGAACCCGAGAAGGTCAAAGCTCCCAGGGCCTTCCCGCCTGTTATTCGGACGTTTGAAGTCCACTAGCTTTGTCTTCTCGGGATGCAAGGTCAGTCCAAACCTGCCGAATCGTTTCGGAAGTACCTCCATTACACGCCTCGCATCCCGCTCGGACGCGAATACAAGCACAGCGTCGTCTGCGTAACGAATGAGAAAGGCCTTGCCCTGGAGCCGGGGCAGGACATCGTGCGTAAACCACACGTCGAGTACCTCATGAAGGTATAAATTCGCTAAAATCGGAGAAACCACCCCTCCTTGCGGAGTGC
>JBAWEQ010000033.1:0-1608 GCA_049591295.1 Acidobacteriota bacterium | reverse complement strand
TCCTTTTTCTAAATTTTAGCACAGAACCATAAGTGCTGAAAAACCACTCTCGCGCAGAGATGGGGGCTCCCTTCTAAAAGCGCCGGGTGCCACTGCTGGCGCGCCCAGCAGTATCACCCAAATACACGACCATATTTCCGCAACGCAGTACTTACTAAAGTCTTGCACAATAGAGAGAACAAGAAACAGTAATCCTGTGAGCTTTCGAGCATGGGATCGGCCTCTTCGTCGTCAGAATCCGTAGGCGATGCGGCAAATATCTTCTTGAGATCGGCCACGATTCAACTGGAGAGTGATCCATCCGACAAGCCCGCTGAAAACGTTTCTGGTGGTTCTGGTGATGAGATCTCCCAGCGTAGGAGACTCATAACGAGGTTTTGGGTCAATTCCGAACAGGCCGGACACCTGGAGACTGTAGGCCAGGAAGATCAGATACCAATGACGCTTGATACCCCAAAGATCTCTGAGCTGGTAGTCCTCAAGGCCGAGATTCTGCTTGGAATCCCTGAAAAACGTCTCTATGTTCCACCGCTTGGAATATGTCTTGAGTATCCTGGTTCCTTCCCACCGGATCTGATCAGTAGCGAAGTAGGCAGGAGAACCGGAAAACTCTTCGTTGTCATAGCTGATCAGAACTCTGACCTGACCGACTCCCTTGAGGTCCACCGCTTTGGAAAAGACCTGATAGACTCGATCGCCGATTTGCACCTTCCAAAACGATTCCCTGGGCAGGGTACCGGCAAACTCGCTGATTGCCACGTATCTTCCCTTGATCTTGATGTTGCGGTCGGGCTTGAGTCTGGTCACCCAATGCAGGCCCTTGCCCTGGAGGAACTTGATGAAATCTTTGGAGGCAAACCAGTTGTCGAAGAGTGCGCCCTGGATTTCAAGGCCGAGTTGCAGAGCATCTTCCACCAGTTCTTGGGCCAAGTCGATTTTGGTCTTAAAGGGGACCCTTTTCTCCCGGCTCTGCTCTTCTTTGAGGTACAGCCGGAAGTTGAGAGGATGGCTTTCCCCTTTCGGGTTGACGAACTCCGCAGTCACGATGTTGTGAGCCAGGACGTATCTCTTCTCGCTGTGATCCCAATAGATGCCGACACCTTCGATCTGCTTGCCGGTCTTATGGGTGAGGGTGTCGTCAATCGCCAACCATCCCTTACCCCCCAGAGCCCCCTGGATCTTGAGTATATCGATTCTGGTATCATTGACCTCTTGCTGCTTCCAGATCCCCGTGGTGAGAAATCGGTTGAGAGAACTGGGGTGCTTGGCTTGGATGAAAATCCGATTGATCCCCTCTACGGTCAGGTTCTCCGAGACGATCAGACCCAAGACGTAGCGCTTGAAATGCTCAAAAGCGGGCGCTCCGAAATGGGGGCGAAACGCTTCAAGAGCCCTCTCAAATTCCTCGGGGATGTCAGCCACCACGGGCATTGCGCTCTGCCTCCACTGAGGAGACATTCTATAACCGCGCCATTTCGCGCTATGCAAGCGCTTTTTTCATTAGCCCTCAACTCTTTCACTCATGTATCACGCGGCATACTCCCAGTGCGCGCAATCGTATTGTGCAAGAGTTTAGATAATAAGTGTTGGCGCCCTCTTTAGCCGCGC
>JBAWEQ010000032.1:0-2690 GCA_049591295.1 Acidobacteriota bacterium | reverse complement strand
TGTTTCCGAAGGCGCTGGCGGTGTACGGGGCGGCTCTGGTGTTGGGGGTGACGGGAGGGCTGGCGCCGCTGATGAAGGGAGCGCCTGAGCGGGCCGAGGCGAAGGGCCAGGTGTCTTCGCCGGCGGGTCCCGACGCCGTGATGAGCCGGGTGTCACTTCCCGCCGCGTTCTCCACGGGCATGTCGCCGGCCGCCGGCTCTGTCGTAGGCTCCGCCGATTTCCTGCCGGAAGGGCCGGAGACCTACACGGCCGCGTTCCCCCTGTTCGGTCTGTCGCCGAGCACCTTCTCCCTCTGGGTCCGGTGCTACGAGCTGAACAGCTCCCAGTTCAAGCCGGTGGGGATGGTCTATCCGCCCTTGCAGGGGGGCGAGGCGATGGTGGAACTCAAAGGGCTTAAGCGGGGCCAGCCCTACTACGCCGAGATCGAGGAGAGCGTGGTGGTACAGACGCCGGCGGGAGAGGCGCCATCGAGCCTGCCGGTGCCCGTGGGAGGGCTCTATGTATCCTGGCCCTCGGGGAGTTCCTTCGGGGGGTACATGATTCTGGACGCGACGCAGCAGATGCTGCGCATCGGCCTGCTGGGCGGCCGGGAGGAGACCCATTGGGAGGTGCGGCTCGTGTCGGGGAGCGAGAGCCAGACGCTCAGCGCCAGGGGAAGCCGGGACGAACTGTCGGTGGACCGCTCCGAGGGCCGGTGGCACGGGGCGCTGACGGTGTACATATGGGCGCAGAACGGCGGATCGGGGCCCCTGGTGCCGGTGACGTCGATGCAGGCCGGTGCGGTCTCGCTCTCCGGCTCGCCGGAGGACAACGCCGACGGGCCCGACGACATCCGGGAGGTGGCGAAGGGGACGGCCGGGGCCTCCACCGTGACGCTGGTTCTCGACGGGCAGCCGCCCGTATCGGCCAGCGACCTTCTGCCCACTCTCCGAGGGGGGAACCCCTTCTCCTACTACCTGGTCAAGGTGAAGCCGAGCGGAGCCATCCAGCGGACGCGGTATGATTTCCGGTCCAGCACCAACAGCTTTGTCCTGAAGACGTGCAACCCGTACCGCAAGCCCTTCGTCTGGGCCCTGCAGGTGGATCCGTCGTCCATCCCGCAGAACCTCGTTCTCATGGAGACACCGCAGGTGACGGGCGGGCTCCCCTGCTCCGCGGGCGCCCTCGGCTCGTGCAAGAAGCCGGCGAGGATGTGCTACTACGGCGACGCCTATACCGCTCCTTCAACGCTGGCGCTTTCTTCCTCGGCTCCCTCGTGGACGGTGAATATGGCGCACAAGTGGGCAGGACCCATTAATGCCTATGCGGGAGGAACGGCTACGGGGGGTGGCGAAACGGTTTGGTTGCCAAACCTTCCGGCGGGAGGTGTTATGACTATAACGGCGAATTTTGGGGGGAGTATGTTGTCTTCTTTTCCGACTACCATTGCTACTACGAGTCCGTGGTGGTTGGCATTCAATCCGGGGCCGCTTACGGTTACTTATAACGGTGCGGTCGGCTCGGCGACGCCCGGGGGTCCATCATACACATTTTGTGGATTTGGCATTGGTCATTCCGATGGTTATAATAATGGTAATGGGGGTATTCATTGGTGCCCTCCCAATCAGCTAACCTGCAGTTATACTTTCTCCGTATATACCGACAGTTCTTTGGGTCAGTACCCTTATAATTTCTTTTACATTAATCCGGTGTTTCTTCCTACTGGCGTGCCGTGCATATATACCGTTGACGGAAACTCCAAGATATCGTCGCCGTTGAGTAGAGTTGCGAATTAGATTGTAGGGGGTTTATCAAATCCCGCGGTTCAAAAACGCTCCCATTTCCATGGGGGCGTTTTTCCACAGGCCTCCTGTTTTATCTTTGCGGATGGTGTATACTGTACGCAATGAATACTTTTTATATGAAGAAGACACACTTTCTTCTTTGAATTCAGGGGACATAATACCTATCTCTCCCCCAGCCTTCTTCCTTCGTAAATCCTCGCCGTACCCCGTCTGGTGAAGGGTGGAGATCGCGAGGTAGCCTAGGGCGGGCTGAGGAAGGCGCGTGGGGCGGGTTTCCGGTGCGGGAATTCGGGGGACACAATGCTTATCTCTCCCCCTGCCTTCTTCCTTCGCGGCTTCCGCGGCGTGAGGGCGCGGCCCGAGGAGAGCCTGCGGCCCGCGTTCCGGGGCTACTGAGGCGGCTCTGCTGTCTCCGGTCTGGCACGGGCTCTTGACAGGGACGGAGGACGGAGCTAGGTTAGACTCATCTTCGACAGTTGTGAGCGGATTTGGGTGGTTTTCTCGTTGTAACTCCCTGAGATGATTGGACGTTGGTTTTGGCGGGCATTGAAATGTAGTGCCGGGCCGATAATCAGGCAGCATTGACTTTTATGGTTATAAGCGCTATATTGGTGATGACGGGGGCGCGATGTTCTTCCGCAAGAAGGCCGGCAAAGGGGGTACCTACCTGCAACTGGTGGAGAGCTACCGGGAAGGTGGCCGCGTCCGGCAGCGGGTGCTGCTGACCCTGGGCCGGCTGGACGAGATGAAGGCCTCGGGGCGGCTGGATGCGCTGCTGACCTCGGGGTCCCGCCTGTCTCAGGAGGTCATGGTCCTCTCGGCCCGGAAGGAGGGCTCGCTCGCCGAGGCGAGCACGCAGCGCATCGGGGCACCGATGGTGTTCGAGCGGATCTGGAAGGAGGCGGG
>JBAWEQ010000031.1:0-24560 GCA_049591295.1 Acidobacteriota bacterium | reverse complement strand
CGCGCGATCTTGACGCGATTCTCGATCGCAAAATCCTCAACGTAGTCTTCAACTACGCCTGCGGTTTTGCTCCCTCCAATCGCGCCAATCTCACACGAATCTGGGCGCGAATTCCGTTAACCTATTCCTGCGCGGGTCCTTAGCGCGGGTCTCTGCTTCTCCCCGTCCGTAGGCGGGATGCTCTCTGTGCACGCGAACCTCCCTCGTCCCCCGCGCTGCCGCCCCTGCCGCCGGTGCCGCTCGGTCTCCGCGGGGGTGGGAAGCGGCATCGCGACGCCGGGCGGGCCGCTTTTCCCGTTCGTCTGCCCCCAGACTCCGGTCGCCCATGGCCCCAACCGCCCGATTCCCTCCGTAGTCTCTACGGATGTGCCCCCTCCTGCTCCGCAATTTCCCAATACCCCGTTCGGCAACTCTTTCCGTAGCCCGTACGCTAATCGACTGGATGGCGGGAAGGTATCTTCTCATCAGCCCTGGAAGGGTCCAGTCCGGCCACGGCCTGCGCTCGTGTGCCGGGAGGAGAAACGAAAGTCATGAGCACGAGGACGGTTCGCCCCATCCCCAAGGACACGGCGTCTGCCGGCAAGTCCCTGTTCAAGAAGGCCACGTTCTACCGAAACGTTGGGGACCAACTCGGCGATCTCTGCAAAGACTTCGAACTCAGTCCCGGCCAGGAATCTTCCGAGCCCCATATCACGATCCCCCTACTCTTTCTCGTCACCGTCTTCCAGTACCTGGAAAGCTTGTCCGACTCACAGGCGGCCGCTGCGGTGCTGAAGCGGGTGGATTGGAAATACGCTCTGCACCTTCCGCTCGTCAGCCTTGGATTCGATCAGGAGGAGCTTGATGAATACCACCGGAAGCTACTCGAGGATCCAACGGTCAACCAGTTCCTGGATGCCCTGCTGGAAAGGATCCGGAACCTGTTCGATGCATCTGCTAGGGACCCCAAGAAAGTGAACACGACCACCATGCTTCATGCCGTGGATACTCTCAACCGCTTCTCACAGATAGTGAGAGCCATGCGGCTCGCGCTGGACGAACTCGCGATCCACAGCCCGGATTGGATAAAGCAGACGGTTCTCCCCCACTGGTTTCAGCGCTATTCCGGGAGCGGGACGGGCGGGAAGACCCAGGAGGCTCCGGAGAAACGGGAGGCGCTCGCCTTGGCCGTGGGCGAGGACGGCTTCTTCCTTCTGGATGCCCTGGCTAAGGAGGGCGCGCCCCCGGAAGCGCGTGGCCTGCCCGAAGTCGAATATTTGCGCCTTGTCTGGAGCCAACAGTTCGAAAGGATTGACGGCCAGGTGAGATGGCGGACTTCACCACACCGCGACCACGCTTAACATCCATTTGAAAGGAGACGCTGTAATGAAAACTGTGAGAGTGATGTACTTGTCGGCTCTAATCGTTGCCGCCAGCGCCGTGCTGACGGCGGGACTTCCTCTCCGCGCCTCGGCTGTAGACGGCCGTATCGTTTCATCCGCGAAGGCATCGTACATTTTTCAAACGTATCTCAAGGGAGATGATATCCACATAGACTCCAAGGACGGAGTGGTCACGCTAACCGGCACGGTCGCCTCAGAATCGCACAAGGACATGGCGCAGGACACGGTGGCAAACCTCCCCGGGGTCAAGAGCGTGGACAACAGCCTGAAGCTTGTAGGAGAGCCCCCCACCCCGAACTCCGATCTGTGGATCGCGGACAAGGTCAAGACGACGCTCCTCTTTCATCGAAGCGTGAGCGCCATCGACACCGAGGTCGACGTGAAGGAGGGCATCGTCACCCTGAGAGGCGTCGCCTCGAGCAATGCCGAGAAGGAACTGGCGACAGAATATGCCAAAGATGTAGAGGGGGTCAAGGGTGTGGACAACCGAATGACGATCTCGCCCGCCCCGCAGAAGTCGTCTAGGACCGTTGGTGAAAAGATAGATGACGCCTCCATCACCACCCAGGTCAAGCTGGCCCTGCTATTCCATAAATCGACCAGTGCCGTGTACACCAAGATCGAAACGAGGCACGGCGTTGTCACGGTACAGGGTACGGCGCACAACACTGCCGAGAAGCACCTGGTTACCAAGCTCGTCGAGGACATCAACGGCGTGAACAGCGTCAAGAACGAGATGAGCGTAGGAAACGCCAATTAATCGGATAGGAGGAGCGCGATGAACGAGAATGCTTCGAATGTGCTGGTGGCACTGGTAGTGGGAGCGGTGGCGGGGGGCGTGACGGCCCTGCTCCTGGCGCCCGGCTCCGGGGCAGAAACGCGGAAGAAGATTCAAGACACGTTGCGAAGGACGAAAAATAAGGCCGTGCAGGGTGTGGAGGGGGCCAAGGACTTCGCCGAAAACCGCAAGGACGCTCTCAAGGAAGCCATCCACGAGGGGAAGGAGGCCTATCAGAAGGCCATGAAGCGAAGTCCCGCCGAAACCATCACGTGACCACCAGAGAAGACTCCATGGGGATCGGACCAGAGACCTCCTCGGCCCGATCCCCTCATGGGGAAGGAGAGAGACCGATGTGCAGGCATCTTAAGGCCCTGTCCAGTTCCTTGGGAGGGCCACCGGACCAGGATGCGAAGAGAGAGGTTGGAGACTCGCTCGGAGACATCGAGGAGGGGCTCGAACTCTCGAGAAAACTGCTGCTTCTTGCCGATGGTCACTGGAGGGAATGCGGCCACGGCGGCGGCCTCGTGCTCGAAGGGATCCTGCGGGATTGTGCCCATAGCATCGCGATCGAGGCCATGCGAAGCCGCATGGCGCTCGAGGCGAGCGGAAGGGTCAATTTCGGATCCGTGGTGATCGAAGCGGGCGTCGAGTTCGACAACCTGCACCCGGTTACAGCATTTCAGAGAGGCGCGCGCCCGTTCTTGGAGAGCCCCTTGCACGATTCCTCAGGACGCCTTCCATCTGGGATCTCACCGGAGGTCAGTTCAAGGAAGTCAGAGCCTTATCCCCTAGTGGCCTTGCGGCGACTGTGTGCAGGATTTCTGGCACTTCCCTCGCCGGGAGGACCGCGGTGGTCTGCGGCGGGACCCAGGCAAAAAGGAAGGTGAAACATGATCATTCACGTGGTATTGGTCTTGATCGCGGTGGGCGTTGTCCTGTGGCTGATCAACAGTCTCATACCCATGGCGCGCCCAATCAAGTCGATCCTGAATGCCGTTGTGGTCATCGTCGTGATTATCTGGCTCCTGCGCGTGTTTGGAGTGATCGGCCCCCTTACTAGGTTTCTCCACACGGGCGCATGAAGGCCGGTCATGGTTCGAAGCCAGGGAAGGAGCCCCGACACGGAGCGGAGACCCCCGAGGGCCACGGGAGCAGCGATTCCCCTCCTGATCGTTGTACTCGGCGTGCTGTTCGGTTCTCGCCCGCTCTCTGCGGCCCCGATCCCCGTGCGCTTCGCCGAGGGCTCCATCCACGGATTCCTCGTTCTGCGCACGCAAGAGGGGCGATTCCTGGCGCAGGGCGATCTGCTGGAGGTGGTGCGGGGTGCCGACATTCAGAAGACCACGGTGTTCCGGTTCGCAGATGGCTCCCTGTTCAAGGAAACGGTCGTGTTCACACAGCAGGGGGTCTACACCCTGCAGAGCTACCGGTTAGAGCAACGCGGTCCCGCCTTCACGGAAGACACCACGCTCTTTCTTGAGCGAGCCACCGGGAAATACCGCGTGGAGACCAGGTCCCACGCGGGCGGACCCGAGAAGGTCCTGGAAGGCACGCTCGATTTGCCCCCCGACGTTTACAATGGCATGATCCCCACCATCGTAAAGGACATCCCCAAAGGTGCAAGCGAGACTGTCCACTTCGTCGCCTTCATGCCCGAGCCCAGGATCATCCAACTGGAAATCACTCCATCGGGCGAGCAGAAACTGATGGTGGGCAAGGACACGATGACCGCGGTCCACTATGTGCTGAAGGCCAAGCTCGGAACGTGGCTTAAGATCTTCGCCACGCTACTCGGACGCACCCCCAAGGACGCCCACGCCTGGGTCATCGACGGCGACGTACCGGCGTTCGTGGGCTTCGAGGGGCAGCTCTACCCCGCGGATCCTGTCTGGCGGATCGAGCTGCTCAGCCCCACGCTGCCGTAGAGCGCTCCTCCAGGCGGCAGCCGGTAGAACCACGGGCGAGTCGTCGCAGCGGCGCGAAGGCGGGTGCCCGCCCATGTGTCCAACCCCGCCGTCGGCGGGCCGTGAGAACCATTTCTTGGGAGGTGACGAGATGAATGCAACGCGGATAGTGGCCATCGTGCTGATCGTGGCCGGCATCCTGGCGCTGGTGTATGGCGGTTTCACCTACACCAAGGCGAGTGACGAGGCCAAGCTGGGTCCCTTCGCATTCTCGGTAAAGCACAAGGAGACGGTCAACGTCCCCGTCTGGGCGGGCGTGGGGGCGATCGTGGTCGGCGGAGCGCTTCTGCTGTTGGGGCGCAAAAAACCGTGACCCCTGGACCGGAATCAGGCGCCAGTAATTGCGGAAAGGGCCGATGATCTCTGGGAAGTGTCTCGATATCCACGCACACACGACTTCATCATGGCGTCCTCAGCGGGACAGCCCGATGCCATTGAGGGGGCCGAGGATCTCCCTTTTGATACCCAGGCACCATGCCAGTTGACGCTCCGAAGGCTAGGCGGCATGGCTAACATGTCCTTCGTCGAAGAGGTTCTGGGCGGCATCGGCTCCCGTATGAGTGCTCCGCGAATGCGGCGCGCGTCCGCGCCCGTCTCGATTCTGTTCGAAGGGTTTCGCCTGCCCATGCCACTGGCCTGGACCTCCCCGGTTATTGTTCGCGGAAAGTCCGTGTCGCTCAATGGACTCGCGATTACAAATGGCTTCTTTTGCATTTTCTGGTGCAGGAAATCAAAGCGACAAGCCTCGATCAGATCGAACTGACTGGCGGGCGAGGAAGCATCCACTAGCCTTCTGAGTGGCTGAATGACCAGCACCGAGGTAGCGGCGATGAGAGCACACAAATCGCTCGTCCTGACTCTCAACGGGGGCTCGTCGAGCATCAAATTTGCGGTGTTCGAGGCCGACGGGTCGCTCCGCCTCATCCTGGGGGGGGAGATCGAGCGGATCGGACTGCCGGAAGCCACCCTGCGGGTAAAGGGCTTGGATCCGGGGGATAGCTTTTCGCGGCCGGTGGCCGCAACGGATCACGGCATGGCGGTGGGCCTTCTGATGGACTGGATTGAGGAGCGCATCGGGCGTGATGCATTGAGGGCGGTAGGCCATCGCGTGGTGCACGGAGGACCGAAGTATAGCGAGCCGGCGCGAATCACGCCGGAAATGATCGAGGAGCTGCGGCGACTCAGCCCCTTCGATCCCGAACACCTGCCCGAGGAGATCCTCTTGACCGAGGCGTTCCACCGCCGGTTTCACGACCTGCCGCAGGTGGCCTGTTTCGACACGGCGTTTCACCACGACCTTCCGCGGGTCGCCCGGCTGCTGCCGATCCCGCGCCGTTACGAAGGGCAGGGGGTGCGGCGCTATGGGTTCCATGGGTTATCCTACGAGTTCCTCATGGGAGAGCTGGCCCGCCTGGGCGGCGCGGAAGCGGCGCGGGGCAGGATCATCCTCGCCCACCTCGGCAGCGGTGCGAGCCTGGCGGCGGTGCGCGGCGGCAAGTCCATCGACACGAGCATGGGCTTCACCCCCGCCGCCGGGGTGCCCATGGGCACCCGCTCAGGCGATCTGGATCCCGGACTGGTCGGGTACCTGGCGCGTACCGAAGGCATGAGCGCCAGGCAGTTCGATGAGATGGCGAACCTCCGGTCCGGGCTGCTCGGCGTGTCGGAGACAAGTTCCGACGTGCGTGACTTGATCAACCGCGAAATGCAAGACGTACGGGCGGCCGAGGCGGTTGCTCTGTTCTGCTACCAGATCAAGAAATGGATCGGCGCCTTCGCGGCGGCCCTGGGCGGACTGGACACGCTGGTGTTCGCGGGCGGCATCGGGGAGAACGCGCCCGCGGTCCGCGCCCGCATCTGCGACGGGCTGGGATTCCTCGGGATCGAACTCGAAGAGGAGCGAAACGCCGCGAACGATGGCGTGATTTCCGCACCTGCCAGCCGAGTTGCGGTCCGCGTCATTCGCACGAACGAGGAGCGCGTGATCGCCGAGGCGGTGTGCCGCGTTCTCGGCGTCGGCATGACCCTGGAAGGAGAAATGTTCGGCCATGCAACGAAGTGATTCTCGATCGGGTAGCCGGTCGGGCGACAAGGGCGAGTAGAAACCGACCATCACAAGGCGAAAGGAGCGTCCCCATGTTGATCAAGGCCATCGCACTCATGGGTTACAAATTGGACAGCCTCGACGGGGAAATCGGGAAGGTCAAGGACTTCTATTTCGATGATCTCCACTGGGCGATTCGATACCTGGTCGCGAACACGGGGCAGTGGATCGCGTTCAGGCAGGTGTTGATCTCCCCGTATGCGCTGCTCGCCGTGAATACCAAGGAGCAGAACATCGCCATCAAGCTGACCAGGAAACAGATCGAGGACAGTCCATCCCTGGACAGTGACAAGCCCGTCTCGCGACAATTCGAGCAGGCCTACTACGGGCACTACGGATGGCCGAACTATTGGAGCGGCCCCTACATGTGGGGATACTATCCTTACCCCATGCGCGACCATGACAAACGGACAGCGCCCACACAGGCCGAAAAGGCGTGGGATCCTCACCTGCGCAGCACTCACGCCGTGACCGGCTACGACATCCAGGCCGCGGACGGCGAGATCGGCCACGTCAAGGATTTCATCATCGATGACGAGACCTGGGCGATTCGTTATCTCATCATCGACACGGGGAGCTGGTGGCCGGGGAAAAAGGTCCTGGTGTCACCGCGGTGGATCGAGCGCGTCAGCTGGGACGACTCGAAGGTCTTCGTGAACCTTCCCCGAGAGACCATCAAACAGTCGCCGGAATACACGGACGAGTCCCTGCCATCTCGAGACTACGAGGCGAGACTTCATGGACACTACAACCGCAAGGGATACTGGATCGGATGATCAGCCGCCGCGGAGCATCCTCACTTGAAGCGAAGGCGGCAAGGGGCCATGGTCTCCGCGTGATCTGCTCGACCGCCGTACGCAGGACGTGCGCGCGTGATATCGGCGGAGGCCGGCCGCGCTACGGGCCGCGTCATTCGCACCGGCGCACAATGCCCTGCGGCCAGAACGAGTTGCCGCTCCGTCGGCCTCCCAAGTGGGAAGAATGCGTGCCATGAGTACCGAGAGGGCTGAGCTTCGAGACCGAACGCAATGATGAGAGTCGTCAGTAGTCGGGTGACCGAGGCCTTGCACATCGCCGCGATCGGACTGACCGTGGCTCTCTCCTTGTGGGCGGCTGGGCACGCGGTTCTCACCAAGCGCGATTCGCGCGCCGCCTTCGGCTGGCTGGGCTTCATTTGGTTCGCGCCCGTGGTCGGGGCCGTCATGTATTTCATCTTCGGGGTGAACCGCATTCGCCACAAGGCCGCCCTGTTGCGACGAAACCTGGATCGGTACAGGGCCCAGGCCGCCCAACCCGAGTGTCTTCCGGAAGAGTTGCAGCGCCATCTCCCGGATCGCTCGGGGCACATGGAGATGCTGGCTCGGGTCGTTGGCGGCGTGGTCGATCGCCCCCTGCTGCCGGGCAATCGGATCGATCCGCTGGTGAACGGTGATGAAGCCTATCCGGCCATGCTGGAGGCCATCCAACTCGCACGCAAGACCATCTCCTTCGTGACCTATATCTTCGACCGGGACGAGGCCGGGATGGCCTTTGCGCGGGAGCTGGGCGGGGCCGCGCGCCGGGGCGTGGAAGTGAGGCTGCTCATCGACGCGACGGGGGTTCGGTATTCCTGGCCCTCCATCCTCCCTACACTGAGACGAGAGCGGGTGAGGCACGCGCTCTTTCTCCCCTCGTTTGCGCTGTGGCATCTGATGTCGATGAACATGCGCACGCACCGGAAAATCCTCGTGGTGGATGGGCGCACGGGGTTTACCGGCGGCATGAATGTTCGGGCGGGACACTGCCTTCAGCGCCAGGCAAAACGGCCGGTACAGGATGTGCACTTCCGAGTGACGGGCCCGGTCGTGGCCCAACTGCAAGAGGTGTTCGCCGATGATTGGCTCTTCACGACCGGCGAAGCGTTGCGCGGTGAGTCGTGGTTTCCAACAACCGAAGGTGCGGGGCAGGTGTTGGCGCGAGGCGTGACCGATGGGCCGGATGAGAATTTCGAGAAGCTTCTCTGGACGCTGCTGGGAGCCCTCTCGATTGCCCGCTATTCAGTCCGGATCATGACTCCCTACTTTCTGCCCGACCCCGCCGTGATTTCCGCCCTGAATCTTGCAGCCATGAGGGGTGTGCAGGTGGATATCATCTTGCCCTCGCGGATCAACCTGCCGTTCGTCCTGTGGGCCTCCAGGGCGATGTGGTCGCAAGTGCTCCAGCACGGATGCCGGATTTGGCTGACCCCGCCTCCATTCGATCACTCAAAACTCATGCTGGTAGATGGCTGCTGGGCGCTGTTGGGATCGGCCAATTGGGATCCGCGAAGCTTGCGCCTCAACTTCGAGTTCAACCTGGAATGTTACGACGCCGAACTGGCGCAGCGGCTCGATCGGTGGGTCCAGACGAAGATGAACGGCGCCCATCGTGTGACGGCGGAGGAGGTCGATGGCCGCCCGCTGACGGCTCGCCTGCGCGACGGCACTGCACGGTTGCTGGCGCCATACTTGTAGTCCCGGGCTCAAGTGAGGGCGAATCTACCTGGAAAGGAAAACGATCATGAAGATGAACGAGACCAGTGCAATGGATGGACCGTTGTCGGCTGAACTGCTATCCAGAATAGATGCCTACTGGCGCGCCGCGAACTATCTCTCGGTAGGCCAGATCTATCTCCACGACAACCCGCTGCTGAAGCGGCCGCTGGCGCTCTCGGACGTGAAGCACATGCTGCTGGGACACTGGGGCACGACCCCCGGGCAGAACTTCATCTACGTGCACCTGAACCGGGTCATCAAGAAGTACGACCTGGACATGATCTACGTCTCCGGACCCGGGCACGGCGGTCCCGCGGTCGTGGGCAACACCTATCTCGAGGGCACCTACAGCGAGATCTATCCCAACATCAGCCAGGATGAGGCCGGGCTTCGGAAGCTCTTCCGCCAGTTTTCGTTTCCCGGAGGGATTCCCAGCCACGCCTCGCCGGAGTGCCCGGGGTCGATCCATGAGGGCGGCGAACTGGGCTATTCGCTCAGCCATTCCTTCGGGGCGGTGTTCGACAATCCCGATCTCATCGTGGCCTGCTGCGTGGGCGACGGCGAGGCGGAGACGGGGCCGCTGGCCACATCGTGGCACTCCAACAAGTTTCTCGATCCTGCCACCGACGGCGCGGTGTTGCCCATCCTCCACCTGAACGGCTACAAGATCGCGAACCCCACGGTGCCCGCCCGCGTCACCCAGGAGGAATTGGAGCAGTTTCTCCGCGGCTGCGGGTGGACGCCCATCTTCGTGGAGGGTCACGAACCCGAGTTGATGCACCAGGCCATGGCCTCCGCGCTCGACTCGGCGGTGGAGCACATCAAGAGAATCCAGCATGATGCTCGCACCGGCAGCGGCCTCGCCCGTCCGCGCTGGCCCATGATCGTCCTGAATTCGCCGAAGGGCTGGACGGGGCCAAAGGTGGTCGATGGCCTCCAGATCGAAGGCACCTTCCGCGCGCACCAGGTACCGATCTTGGTGGATCCGCAGCATCCGGATCATCTCAAGCAGCTCGAAAGCTGGATGAAGAGCTACCGGCCGGAGGAACTCTTCGACGGGCAGGGCCGCCTGAAACCCGAGCTGGCCGAGTTGGCGCCCAAGGGCGAGCGGCGCATGGGCGCGAATCCGCACGCCAACGGCGGCTTGCTGCTTCGGGATCTGGCCATGCCGGACTTTCGCGACTACGCGGTGCATGTGCCGTCACCGGGGGCGGTCGAGGCCGCCGACACGCACGAACTCGGAGTGTTTCTGCGCGACGTGATCAAGCTCAACCAGGGGCAGCGCAATTTCCGAATCTTCGGCCCCGACGAGACCCTGTCCAACCGGCTGAATGCGGTCTTCGAGGCGACCGACCGGCAGTGGGACGCGAGCAAACAGGACAACGACGAGTTTCTCGCCCCGGAAGGCCGGGTCATGGAGATGCTGAGCGAACACCAGTGCGAAGGCTGGCTCGAGGGGTACCTGCTCACCGGCCGGCACGGGCTGTTCAACTGCTACGAGGCGTTCATCCACATCATCGACTCCATGTTCAACCAGCACGCCAAGTGGCTCAAGGTCACGGCCGAGCTGCCGTGGCGGCGGAAGATCGCGTCGCTGAACTACCTTCTCGCGTCCCACGTCTGGCAGCAGATGCACAACGGCTTCACCCACCAGGACCCCGGCTTCATCGACCACGTGGTCAACAAGAAGGCCTCCATCGTGCGCGTCTATCTTCCGCCGGACGCCAACTGCCTGCTGTCGGTCTGGGACCACTGCCTGCGTAGCCGCCATTACGTCAACGTCGTGATCGCCGGCAAATACCAAGCGCCGCAGTGGCTGATTATGGACGAGGCCGTCAAGCACTGCACCGACGGCATCGGAGTCTGGCAGTGGGCGAGCAACGACCAAGGCGCGGCGCCCGACGTGGTCATGGCCTGCTGCGGCGACGTGCCGACCCTGGAGACCCTCGCCGCCGTCTCCATCATGCGCGAGCACCTGCCCGGCCTGAAGGTTCGGGTGGTCAACGTCGTGGACCTCATGAAGCTCCAGCCCCAATCGGAGCACCCGCACGGGCTCCCGGACGCGGCCTTCGACGAGCTGTTCACCCGGGATAAGCCGGTCATCTTCGCCTTTCACGGCTACCCGTGGCTGATCCACCGGCTGACCTACAGGCGCACCAACCACGACAACGTCCACGTCCGCGGCTACAAGGAGGAGGGCACCATCACCACGCCCTTCGACATGACGGTGCTCAACGATCTGGACCGCTTCCACCTCGTGATGGACGCCATCGACCGCCTGCCGCAGACCGGCGAAAGGGGCGTCGCGCTGAAGCGGCACCTCGAGGGCAAGCTGGTCGAGCACAAGCGGTACATTGACAAAAACGGCCAGGACATGCCGGAAATCAGGAACTGGAAATGGAGCGCCCCCCAATGAGAACACAAGAGCTTTTGGACACCGCGAAAGCGATGGTCGCCGGCGACAAGGGTCTGCTGGCGATGGACGAGAGCAATCCCACCTGCAACAAGCGGTTCGCCGCTCAGGGGATTCCACAAACCGAGGGGGCCAGGCGGGCCTACCGCGAGTTGCTCGTGACGGCGCCAGGCCTGCATGAGTCCATCAGCGGCGCGATCCTCTGCGACGAAACGATTCACCAGCAGAAGAAAGACGGCACGCCGTTCGTGGAAGTGCTCACCGCGGCGGGAATCATTCCCGGCATCAAAGTGGACGCAGGCGCCAAGGACCTGGCGGGTCATCGCGAGGAGAAGATCACAGAAGGTCTCGACGGATTGCGCGAGCGCCTCGCCGTGTATTCTCGACTGGGTGCGCGCTTCGCCAAGTGGCGCGCGGTGATTGCGGTGGGCGTCGGCATGCCCAGCCGGGGGTGCATGGACGCCAACGCAAACTCGCTGGCCCGCTATGCGGCGCTGTGCCAGGAAGCGGGCCTGGTCCCCATCGTCGAACCTGAAGTGCTGATGGACGGAGACCACGGCATGGAGCGGTGCCGCAAGGTAACGGAAGAGGTCCTGCACTCGGTGTTCCACCAACTTTACGCGCAGCGCGTGATCCTGGAGGGCATGATCCTGAAGCCCAACATGGTGCTACCCGGATTGAGCTGCCCGAAGCAGAAAGAGGTGGATGCGGTGGCCGACGCCACGGTGGGGTGTCTCCTGCGCGCCGTCCCCGCCGCCGTTCCGGGGATCGCTTTCCTGTCGGGCGGCCAATCCGCTGAACTGGCCTCCGCCCGGCTGAATGCCATGAATGCGAGGTTCAAATCGCGAGTGCCGTGGGCCCTTGCGTTTTCCTTCGCCCGCGCGATCCAGCAGCCAGCTCTGGAGATATGGCGAGGCGAGGAGGCCAACGTGGGGGCGGCGCAGCAGGCCCTGCTTCATCGGGCCCGATGCAACCGGGCCGCGCGCCGCGGCGAATACGACGCCGCCATGGAGACGGAGCGGCAGCAAGGGTGAACCGCGCGGCGGTAGACCTGACAAGGACTGGGTGAGCACCCACTGGAGGCCGGACATGCGAAAGAAATCCGTCGTCGGCAACTGGAAGATGCATACCACGGCCGATGAGGCGAGGCGGCTGGCCAATGCGGTCGTGGAAGGCGTGGGCAAGGACGACCGCGTGTCCGTCGCCCTCTGTCCGCCCTTTCCGTATCTGGCCCTCGTCGGGAAGATCCTCGATGGCAGCCGCGTCGCGCTGGGGGCGCAGAACCTCTACCCGGAGAAGGAGGGCGCCTTCACCGGCGAGGTCAGCCCGACCATGCTCCTCGACGTCGGCTGCAAGGTCGTCATCCTCGGGCACAGCGAGCGCCGGCATACCCTGGGAGAGTCCAATGCGTTCATCAATCAGAAGGTGCGGGCTGCCCTGGCCGCCGGCCTCGATGTGATCCTGTGCATCGGCGAAACCCTTGACCAGCGCAAGGCCAACCGGACCGAATCGGTGCTCGACCGGCAGCTCGTCCAGGGGTTGGCCGGCGTGTCGGCGGATACCTGTTCACGCCTGAGCATTGCGTACGAACCGGTCTGGGCGATCGGTGAAGGAGGGCACCGGGCCACCCCCCGGCAGGCCGAGGAGGCGCACGAGCTCATCCGGAACTCCTTCGGCAAGCTCTTGGGGGAGAGGCCAGCCCTGGCCCTCGTCGTTCTGTACGGAGGGAGCGTCAAGCCCGAGAGTGCCGCCGCGCTGCTCAATCGTCCCGGTGTGGACGGCGCCCTCATCGGTGGTGCCAGCCTGCAGGCCGACCAGTTTCTGGCCATCGTCCGGGCTGGGATCCGCGAGCCGAAAACCAAGGGGGCCTCGGCATGACGCGCATCGGGCCTCTCACTCACCGCCCGGCGTGGAAGGCCCTTGCGGCCCATCACCAGGCCGTCAAGGAACTGCACCTACGCAAGCTCTTCGCCGACGACCCGAAACGCGGGGAGCGGATGGCCGTCGAGGCCGCCGGCCTCTACTTCGACTACTCGAAGAACCTCGTCACGGACGAGACCCTCGCCCTCCTTCTGCAATTGGCGGAGGAATCGGGCCTTCGGTCCCGCCTCGATGCCATGTTCCGGGGCGAGAGAATCAACGTCACCGAGAAGCGCGCCGTCCTGCACGTGGCCCTGCGCGCGCCCGCAGGGGAATCGATCGTCGTGGACGGCGAAGACGTGGTGCCCGGGGTGCACGCCGTTCTCGACAGGATGGCCGACTTCTGCACCCGGGTGCGAAGCGGGGAGTGGAAGGGCCACACCGGGAGACCGATCCGCAACGTCATCAACATCGGCATCGGAGGGTCCGACCTGGGACCGGTGATGGCGGTCGAGGCGCTGCGGCACTATAGCCGGCGCGACCTCACCTTTCGCTTCGTCTCCAACATCGACGGCACCGACTTCTTCGAGGCCACCCGCGACCTCAACCCCGAGGAAACGCTCTTCATCATCTCGTCGAAGACCTTCACGACCCTGGAGACGATGACCAACGCGCGCACGGCGCGGGACTGGGTCCTGGCGGCCTTGAAACATCCCGCGGCCGTCGCCAGGCATTTCGTGGCGGTCTCGACCAACGCCGAGGAGGTGACGGCGTTCGGCATCGACGCCGCCAACATGTTCGAGTTCTGGGACTGGGTCGGAGGGCGATACTCCATGGACTCGGCCATCGGGCTCTCGACGATGGTGGCCATCGGCCCCGAGCATTTCCGCGCCATGCTCGACGGCTTCCACCAGATGGACGAGCATTTCCGCACGGCCCCCTTTGAGCGCAACGTGCCGGTCCTCATGGGGCTCCTGGCCCTCTGGTACAACAACTTCTTCGGCGCGCAGACGGCCGCGGTCCTGCCCTACGAGCAGTACCTGAAGCGCTTCCCGGCGTACCTGCAACAACTGACCATGGAGAGCAACGGCAAACACGTCACGCTCGATGGAACGGAGGTCAGCTACGAGACCGGGCCGATCTACTGGGGGGAGCCGGGCACCAACGGCCAGCACTCCTTCTACCAACTGCTGCACCAGGGCACCAGGCTCATCCCCTGCGACTTCATCGGATTCGCCGAGCCGCTCAACCCCCTCGGGCGCCACCACGACCTGCTCATGGCCAACGTCTTTGCCCAGGCGGAGGCGCTGGCCTTCGGCAAGACCTCCCAGGAGGTGGAGTCCGAAGGCACGCCGCCCTGGCTGGTGCCGCACCGCACCTTCGAGGGCAACCGTCCGTCCAACGTGATCCTCCTGGACAGGCTGACTCCGGCGGCGCTGGGGAGGCTCGTCGCGCTTTACGAGCACGCCGTCTTCACCCAAGGCGCGATTTGGGGCATCGACTCCTTCGACCAGTGGGGGGTCGAACTGGGCAAGGCGCTGGCGAAACGAACGATCCCGGAGCTTGAAGGCTCGGACGAACCCCTGCTCTCGCATGACAGCTCGACCAACGCCCTGATCCGGCGCTACAGGAAAGCCAGGGAGCTTCCGCATGGGCGGTGAGACCCGTTCCACGCGGACGCGATCCTCCAGGACGTCCACGAAAAGCCGCTGGCCCACATCAGCTCCCTGCCTGTTGCGGCTGCAATCGGGCGAGGGGCGAACCCCCGCGGAGCCGGGCCAACCCGGGAACGATCACGATGGCCGGGAAGCAGTCGCAGCAAATCGCTGGGAGGGGCGCCAGGATCACCCCAAGGAGGCTACCCGTCGTGAAGCGAAATGAGGACCACCCCAAGGCATCCGACGCGGAGCCAGGGTCGAATCCCGGTGCTCCTCCCGATGCGAAGGACGATCTGAAATCGATGCCCATGCCGGAAGTGGAGAAGCGCTTGGGCTCGTCGCCGGAGGGCCTCAGCCAAGCGGAGGCGGAGAAGCGGCTGACCCAATACGGGCCGAACGAGATCGAAGAGAAGAAGACCAACGCGCTCCTCAAGTTCCTCGGCTACTTTTGGGGTCCCATCCCGTGGATGATCGAGGCGGCCGTGATCCTCTCGGCGGTGGCCAGGCGTTGGCCGGACTTCGGCATCATCCTCCTTCTTCTCCTGGCCAACGCCGGCGTCGGGTTCTGGGAAGAGCGCGAGGCGGGCAACGCCATCGAGGCCCTCAAGGCCCAGCTGGCCATCAAGGCCAGGGTCAAACGTGACGGGAAGTGGGTCAACCCGGCCGCGCGCGAGTTGGTCCCCGGAGACGTCATACGCCTGCGGCTGGGGGACATTGTCCCGGCGGATGCGCGCCTGTTGGAGGGCGACCCGGTGGAGGTGGACCAGTCCGCGCTGACGGGCGAGTCATTGCCCGCCACGCGGAAAGCCGGCGAGGCGGTGTTTTCCGGTTCGATCCTCCGGCAGGGCGAAATCGGCGCCCTGGTCTACGCCACGGGCACGAACACCTACTTCGGCAAGACGGCGCAACTGGTGCAGGAGGCGCACACCGTCAGCCATTTTCAAAAGGCCGTTCTGAAGATCGGCAATTACC
Organism: Acidobacteriota bacterium; assembly: GCA_049591295.1. GTDB lineage: Bacteria > Acidobacteriota > UBA4820 > UBA4820 > DSQY01 > DTPS01. The sequence continues at coordinate 8,913 of JBAWEQ010000031.1, read as the reverse complement.
TGATCATCCTCGCGGTGGCCCTGGTGGCGGTGATTATCGCCGTGGCGCTCTTCCGAGGCGATCCGGTCCTCACTACCCTGCAGTTCGCCCTGGTCCTGACCGTGGCCGCGATCCCCGTGGCGATGCCGACGGTGCTTTCGGTGACGATGGCCGTCGGCGCGCGCCTGCTCGCCAAGAAGCAAGCGATCGTGAGCAAGCTGGTGGCCATTGAGGAACTGGCGGGCGTGGACGTCCTGTGCGCGGACAAGACCGGCACCCTGACTCAGAACAAGCTGACGCTGGGCGATCCCTTCAGCGTGGGCGACATCCCGGCCGACGACGTGATCCTCGATGGGGCCCTGGCGTCGCGCGCGGACAATAACGACACCATCGATCTGGCCGTCCTGGGGGGGCTGAAGGACAAGGAGTCGCTCAAGGCTTATGAGGTGCTTCACTTCCAGCCCTTCGACCCGGTTCACAAGCGCACCGAGGCCACCGTCAAGGGCAAGGACGGGAAGCAGTTCAAGGTGACGAAGGGCGCGCCGCAGGTCATCCTGGAGCTGTCGCTCAACGCCGCGAAGGTGAGGTCCGCGGTTGAGACGGCCGTGAACGAATTCGCCGCTCGCGGCTTCCGTTCGTTGGGCGTGGCGCGGGCCGAGGCCGACGGACAGTGGACGTTCGTCGGCGTGTTGCCCCTGTTCGACCCGCCGCGCGACGATGCCAAGGCGACCGTCGCGACGGCCCTTGCGATGGGCGTGAAGGTCAAGATGGTGACGGGCGACGCGCTGGCCATCGCCAAGGAGACCGCCAAGAAGCTGGACATGGGCACGAACATCCTTGACGCCGGCAGCCTGGGCGACTCGAAGAAGCAGGAAACCACGGCGGTTGCCGAGTCCATCGAGAAGGCCGACGGCTTCGCGCAGGTGTTCCCGGAGCACAAATTTCACATCGTGGACGTGCTTCAAAAGCGCGGCCATATGGTCGGCATGACGGGCGACGGCGTGAACGACGCGCCCGCTCTGAAGAAGGCCGACTGCGGCATCGCCGTCTCGGGCGCGACCGACGCGGCGCGCGCGGCGGCGTCCATCGTGCTCTTGACGCCAGGCCTGTCGGTGATCATCGACGCGATCAAGGAGAGCCGCCGTATCTTCCAGCGGATGAACAGCTACGCGATTTACCGCATCGCCGAGACGCTGCGCGTGCTGTTGTTTATGACCGTGGCGATCCTCGTATTCAACTTCTACCCGGTGACGGCCATTATGATCGTGATGCTCGCGTTGCTCAACGACGGAGCGATACTGTCCATCGCCTATGACAACGTTCATTACAAGAATGAGCCAGAGGCCTGGAACATGCGCCTGGTGCTGGGCATCGCCACCGTGCTCGGCGTTGTCGGCCCCATTGCCGCTTTTGGCCTGTTCTTCCTCGGCGACCGCGTCTTTCACCTCGACCATCCGCATCTCCAGACGCTGATGTATCTGATGCTGTCCGTGGCCGGACATCTCACGATCTTCCAGACACGGACGCGCGGCCCGTTCTGGTCGATACGCCCCGCTCGGATTTTATGGATGGCCGTGCTCGGCACACAAACCGTGGCGACGCTGATCGCGGTCTATGGATTCCTTATGCCGCCCCTCGGCTGGGGTTGGGCATTATTCGTGTGGGGCTATGCCTTGGCGTGGTTCCTCGTGACCGATCCCGTGAAACTGCTGGCCTATCGGATACTGGATCCCGTCAAAGCGGAGCCCAAGCCCGCGGCGCAACCCGCGCCCGAGGTGAAAGCCGAGCCGACACCCGACGGCAAAGCGGAGCCCAAGCCCGCGGCGCAAGCCGCGCCCGAGGCGAAGCCCGAGCCTGAGGCGAAACCCGCGCCCGAGGCGAAGCCCGTGCCGACAACCGGCGGCAAAACAGGGCCCAAGCCCGCGGTTCGACCCAAGCCTGAGGCGAAGCGCGCGCCGAAGCCTGAGCCCAAACCGGGCGAACCGGGAGCCGAAGCCAAGGAGGAACCCAAAAGCGAAGCCGGAGCAAGTGCCTCCGAGCCCGATGCCAAGGCGGAGACGCCGCTCAATGTGACGCCGCAGCTCGTGAAGAGAGTCCACGACCTCTACGAGGAGCTGGGGCGCGAGGACGTTCGTGCCGTCGAGGACTGGGAGAAGGCGAAGCGGGAGAGCCGTGAAGAGGAACCCGAACAATAGGCAGGCGCCGCCAACAAGGTGCGAACTGGCGGGCGGAGGGAATCGGCCGACGGCAACAATTGCGGCGCGTCAAACGTTCAGGAGTACGGATGGCCGGTGCGGGCCGCGAGGCGCTTTGGCTTGACGGCGTGAGGCGCGGCGACGGCGTGGGTGTCCGCCCAGGATGCGGCCCATGGGGCCTGTTCTTAGGCATCGAGCGGGGCGCCGGTGGCGGCCCCGCAGAGAAAGGAGCATCACATGGAACTGGGCATGATCGGACTGGGCCGGATGGGGACCAACATGGTGCGGCGCCTTCTGCGGGCCGGTCACCAGTGCGTCGTGTACGACCTCCACGCGGAAGCCGTGCGTGAACTCGTCAAAGAGGGGGCGGTCGGGACGACGTCGCTCGAAGAGTTCGCCCATAAGCTGAAAAAGCCTCGCGCCGTTTGGATGATGGTTCCGGCGGCGGCGGTCGATCCAACGCTGAATGCCCTCCGGCCTTTCCTGGAAGGCGACGACGTGGTCATCGACGGAGGCAACTCCTACTACCATGACGATATCCGCCGTGCGGCCGAACTGAAATCGAAGGCTATCCACTACGTGGACGTCGGCACGAGCGGAGGGGTGTGGGGGTCGGAACGGGGATACTGCCTGATGATCGGCGGTGAGGATGCGGTCGTCCGGCGCCTCGACCCCGTCTTCGCGGCCCTCGCCCCAAGGATGGAGGAGGCGCCGCGGACGCCGGGCCGAGAGAAGGTGGGCGGAACCGCGGAGCACGGCTACCTGCATTGCGGGCCGAGCGGCGCGGGCCACTTCGTGAAGATGGTCCACAACGGCATCGAATACGGCATCATGGCCGCCTATGCGGAGGGGCTGAACATCCTCCGCCACGCCAACGCCGGCAAGCAGCAGCGCGCCGTCGATGCCGAAACCACGCCGCTGCGCCACCCCGAGCACTACCCGTTCGACCTGAACCTGGCCGACATCGCCGAGGTCTGGCGCCGCGGCAGCGTCATCGCCTCCTGGCTCCTGGACCTGGCCGCCATCGCGCTCCTCGAGAGTCCCGACCTGGCGAAGTTTTCAGGCAGGGTGTCGGACTCGGGCGAGGGGCGCTGGACGATCATGGCGGCCATCGACGAAGCCGTCCCGGCCCCCGTTCTCAGCACCGCGCTGTACGAACGCTTTTCCTCGCGCGGCCAGGCCGACTTCGCGGACAAGGTGCTGTCGGCCCTGCGCTACGAGTTCGGCGGCCACGAGGAAAAGGCTGCCGGCCCCGAGGGTGGCGCCTGATGGCCGCTCAACGGTCAGACGCCCTGGTGCTCTTCGGGGTGACGGGCGATCTCGCCCACAAGATGATCTTCCCCGCGCTCTATGCCATGGCGAAGCGGGGTGACCTGAAGGTCCCGATCGTCGGAGTCGCCTTCCCAAAGTGGAGCCTGCCGCGGTTGCGCAAGCACGTGACGGACAGCATCGAGCGAGCGGGCGGAATCGATGACCGACGCGCCTTCCAGCATCTGCTGTCCCTGCTCAGATACGTGGGCGGCGACTACAACGACCGGCACACGTTCACGGCGATCAAGACGGCGCTGGGTGAGGCTCGGCGGCCGGCGCACTACCTCGCCATCCCGCCCTCGCTCTTCGAGACCGTGATCATGGGTCTCGGCGCCGCGGGCCTGGCCGACCACGCGCGCGTGATCGTCGAGAAGCCCTTCGGACGCGACCTGGCCTCGGCGCGGGAACTCAACCGCGTCGCACACTCGGTTTTCCCGGAAGACTCGATCTTCCGCATCGATCACTTCCTCGGGAAGGAAGCGATCATGAACATCCTCTATTTCCGCTTCGCCAATTCGTTCCTCGAACCGGTCTGGAACCGCAACACCGTGGCCAGCGTCCAGATCACCCTGGCCGAAGATTTCGGCGTCGGGAAGCGCGGCACGTTCTACGAGACCGCCGGCTGTCTGCGCGACGTGATCCAGAACCACCTCTTCCAGATCGTCGCGCTGCTCGCCATGGAGCCGCCGGCCTACAGGGGCTACGGAGCCGTGCACTCGGAGAAGGCCAAGGTCTTCCAGGCCATGCGCCCTCTGAAGTCAGAGGATGTGGTGCGCGGCCAGTATGCCGGCTACCGGAAGGAGCCGGGGGTGGCGAAGGACTCCGACGTCGAGACCTATTGCGCCCTTCGGCTCTACATCGACTCCTGGCGCTGGGAGGGGGTGCCGTGGTACCTGCGCTCCGGCAAGTTCCTGGCCGACACCGCGGCCGAGGTCCTGGTGGAGCTGAAGCCCCCGCCGCAGAGGCTTTTCGAGGATTCCGCGTCGGCGGCCGCCTTGGGCAACTATCTGCGCTTCAGGCTCTCCCCCAACTCGGCCGTCGCCCTTGCCGCCCGCGTCAAGCGCACGGGCAGAGAGTTCGTCGGCGACCAGCGAGAGCTTTACTTGGCCGAGGAGCGGCCGGGAGAGGAAGCGCCCTACGAAAGGCTCCTGGGCGACGCGATGGCCGGCGACGGAGCGCTCTTCAGCCGCGAGGACGCGGTCGAGGCCGCCTGGACGGTGGTCGACCCGGTTCTCAGGTCCCACCACCGGGTCCACCCATACCGACGCGGCAGTTGGGGGCCGAAAGAGGCGGACGCGCTCGTCGCGGCGGACGGCCGATGGCACAACCCCAAGCCCAGGGAGGTACCCGGATGACCTCGGCCTCCTCCGGACGCTCCCCTGCTCAAGGGCGGTGACGCCCCGCTCGACGACGAGATGAGGCTCGCCGGTCCGTAACGGCACCTGACGCGAGCGCTTAGAACCGCGCGCGAGGAGCGCCACCGCTCCCGGCCGATCAGGGTTGGAGTACCGGTACCCCGTCAGAGACTGCGCTGGCATGCGAATGACGAAAGCGCCCCCAGCACAGTAAGTTGCACGGATACGCACCCCAATTCCCCGTAACTTCCCGCACCTCAATTCATGCGATATCCGTACGCTCCCCTCTGCGAAGCGAGCCGAGCGAGACATAAATTGAAACCGTGTCCATAAGTCTCCAGCCGGTGAGAGACCGGGAGTCAGGAGCAGGTGGGTTTCGATGGATACCCCAGCAAAAGAAGGAGGCAGACAATGAAGACTAACCCGGACCGAGTGCATGCGCTTACCCGGCTTGCATCAAGACTCGCCGTCAAGATCCTCTTCGCGGCGCTTCTGTGTGCGGTGCCGTTTTACGCGGCACTGGCTCAAACCGCGCCCAATCTCGGCACGGCGGCGAACTTTACGGCCCTGGCTGGCACGTCCTTGGACTGTGGCAGCGCCAGCATCACCGGTGCCATGGGGGTCGCGAGCGGCGGTTCCATCATCGCCTGCGCGGGAGATGTCCACAACGGCGACTCGACAGCCCAGCTGGCCTACAATGACTTCCAAACCGCGTACATTTCGATCACCCCACCGGCGGGGGACGCCTGCACGCAGACCTTTGCGTCGGGTACCATCACGGACGGGACGATTCTTTTCCCCGGTGTCTACTGTTTCCCCGCGGACGCCACATTCACGGGCGTGACGATAACCCTCGACGCGAATGGCAATCCGAACCCCGTCTGGATCTTCAAGGTCGGGACCACCGGGACGGGATCTCTCACGGGCACCAATTTCATTGTGAACATGCCCGGCGTGGGAACGTGCAACAACCCCCCTCCCAAGGTGTTCTGGTGGACCGCCCAAGCCGCGACGCTGACGGATTCGACCTTCATAGGAACGATCCTCGCGGGTACGGACATCAGCCTCACCCGCGGGACCTTCAGCGGCCGAGCATTGGCAACGAACGCCATAACTCTGGTCGGTCCTTTCAACAGCATCTGCAACTGCCCCCCCATCACCGTTGCTCCGTCGACTCTGCCCGCGGGGGTGGTCAACGTGCCGTACGATCAGACCATCTCCGCCCTGGGCGGCTCCGCGCCGTATGCGTATGCCGTATCCGTGGGCACCTTGCCGAATGGTCTGAACCTGGATCCGGCCACGGGCCACCTCTCCGGGACGCCGACGGCGAACGGAGCGTTTGATTTCACGATCACCGCGACGGACTCCAGCGGCACTTGCACGGGGAGCACGGCTTACGTCCTCACGATCGGGACGGCCTGTCCAACGATCATGCTGTCTGCTTCGTCCTTGCCCGACGGCACGGTGGGAGTCGCCTACAACCAAGTCATGTCCGCCACCGGCGGCACCGCGCCTTACTCCTTCGCGGTGACCTCGGGTAGCCTGCCCGCTGGCCTTACGCTTTCTTCGGCCGGAGTCCTCTCGGGAACACCGACGGTTTCTGGGACCTCTATCTTCACCATGACCGCTACCGATGCGAACGTGTGCAGCGGGAGCCTGGATTACACGCTCATCATCAACCCCCCTGCGTGTCCGGTGGTCACGGTGGCCCCTGCCATCGTGCCGAGCGGCACGGTGAGCGTGGCTTACAGCCAGACCATTTCAGCCAGCGGAGGCGTGGGGCCTTACTTCATCAATGTGACCTTGGGCACCCTACCTTCCGGCCTCGCGCTTTCTCCCTCCGGCGTCCTCTCCGGGACGCCCACGGCTTCGGGAACCTCCAACTTCACGGTGACGGCTGCAGACGCCAACGGTTGCACGGGGAAGCAACAGTACATCCTCATCATCAACCCCAGCGTGTGTCCCCCGATCGTGGTAAATCCCGCCACGCTGCCCAGCGGCACGGTGGGCGGGGCGTACAGCCAGAACATATCAGCAAGCGGCGGCACGGGGGTTTACTCCTTCGAGGTGACGCTGGGCAGCCTGCCCGCGGGACTCGCGCTCTCCTTGACCGGAACCCTCTCCGGGGTGCCCACGGCCGCGGGGACCTTCAGCTTCACCATGACCGCTACCGACGCCAACGGGTGCAAGGGTGGTGGAGCCTACGTCCTCACCATCGCCGCACCCTGCCCGACGATCACGCTCTTGCCTTCGTCCTTGCCAGTCGGCAGGGTGGGGGTGGCTTACAGCCAGACGATGTTGGCAAGCGGCGGTACGGGGCCTTACTCCTTCGCGGTGACCTCGGGTGGCCTGCCCGCCGGCCTTACCCTCTCTTCGGCCGGAGTCCTCTCCGGGACGCCCACGGTTTCCGGGACCTCCAGCTTCACCATGACCGCCACCGACGGCAACGGGTGCAAGGGTGGTGGAGCCTACGTCCTAGCCATCGCCGCACCCTGTCCCGCGATCACGCTCTCGCCTTCGTCTCTACCCATCGGCACGGTGGGCTCGGCTTACAGTCAGGCGCTTTCGGCAAGCGGTGGAACGGGGCCTTACACCTTCGCCGTGACGTCGGGGAGCCTGCCTGCCGGCCTTACGCTGGCTTCGCCGGAAGGCGTCCTCCGCGGGACCCCCACGACTGCGGGGATCTCCACCTTCACCGTGACGGCTACCGACGCGAACGGGTGCGCTGGCTACCAGGCGTACACCTTCACTCTCGTGAACGGACCGGTGGTCTACCACCTGAACAGGGTCGGTCCGCCCCTATTCACCCCACCCTTCAGGGTCGTCGTAAAGGGGAGCAATCTTCAATACGGCATCAAGGTGTACGTCGATGGCGTCTGGTGGCCCAACTTGGCCTGGATCAGCACGAGCAAGATCAAGCTTCTAGGTGCCAACCATGCGGCGCTGTCCAAGGGCGTGACCCACCAGTTCAGGTTCGTGAACCCGGATGGCGGAGAGGTCACGAGACCTTGGCGGTACGCAACACCCTGAATCATCCATGCAGAATCTTCTGGGGCGGGCTTCGGCCCGCCCCTTCTTCTTTTCCCACCCCGCGGCGCGCCAGAGGCTGAAAACGGCGCAAAATATCAGTATGACGCACGGATACGCACCCCAATTCTCCGTAACTTCCCGCACCTCAACCTGGGCGATATCCGTACCCTCCCCCCTGCAAAGCGAGCCGAGCGAGGCACAAACTCAGAACGTGGCTAGTAGTCTCCAGTCGGTGAAGGACCGGGAGTCAGGAGTAGGTGGGTTTCGATGGATACCCCACAAGCGAAGGAGGCGGGCAATGAGAGATAGGGCGGACCAAATGCATGCGCTTGCGCAGCGTGCATCAAGACTCGCCGTGAAGACCCTTTTCGGGGCGCTTCTGTGTGCGATGCCGTTTCACGCGGCACTCGCTCAAACCGCGCCCAATCTGGGCGCGGCGGCGAATTTCGCCGTTCTGGCCGGCACGACGGTGACCTGCACCGGCGGCATTATCAACGGAGACGTGGGCGTGAACCTCGGCGGCTCGGTGGGTGCTTGCACCGTGATAGGGACGATCCATACGGGAGACGCCCTGGCCGTGCAGGCTTACGGTGATTTTCTCACCGCCTACGGCGTGCTTGCCGGCGTCGCGTGCACCGCAACACAAAATGGCACCCTCGCGGGTCTGACGCTCGCGCCCGGCGTGTACTGCCTCGATTCCTCCGCCAAAACGGGTGTGCTGACGCTCAGTGGGCCCCCGGACGGGATCTGGATCTTTAAGACCGAGTCCAGCGCCCTGACAGCCACCAGTTTCCAGGTGGTCTTCGCCGGCGGCGCGCCGGCGTGTTCCGGCGGCGGCCGCGTGTTCTGGTGGAGCTCCGCGGGTGCGACGTTCACCGACTCGGATTTCATGGGAACCGTTCTGGCGGGCACGAGCGCCACCGTCACCAACGGAACTTTCAGCGGCCAACTCTTGGCGGAATCCTCGGTAACGCTGACGACCCCCGCCAGCTTCGACCTCTGCGCCGCCAACCCCCCGCCCACCCCATGCCCGACCATTACCC